>CAZFWM010000197.1:0-13590 GCA_964522545.1 uncultured Thermodesulfobacteriota bacterium | reverse complement strand
GGTACCAGAAGATGTCACGGCTAGCCTGCCAGACGGTCCGCAGGTTGTAGTCGCTCGCCCCCCGGGCGATAGCCATGTAGTCCACTCGGTTCGTCTCGATGCCGGCGTGCAGGTAGAAGGCCGGGCCGAAGGCCGCCGCGTCGCCATAGTCCTCCAGCCACTCCCCATCGTCGAAGTCGAAGGAGAGGGCGTCGGTCTGCAGCGCCACGTAGAAATCCGCAAGGCCGCCATGGCCGCGGCCGTCGTCGGAGTGTGAGCCGTGGCACGCGATCAGCCCAAGGGCATAGAACAGGAGGAAACAGCCGATCCTGGGTAACTTCAAAACCACTCCTCCTTCATGGCGACGGTCAGGCCTTCCGCCTTCAGCAGGCTTGTGGCCAGTCCCTCGATCTTGGGCAATTCGTAAGAGAAGAAATAGCGGAAGGTCTGCAGCTTGCCCAGGTAGAAGTCTTTCTCCGGGGGATTCTCGGTCAGTGCCGTCGTCGCCGTCGCCGCCTGGACCAGCCACTGCCAGGCGATGGTTATTATCCCGAACATCTCGAGGTAGAGGGTCGCGTCGGCAAGGAAGAGCTCGATCTCTCCCTTCATGGCGAACCCGGTCAGGTGCATCGTCACCTGCTGTAGCTTCTCCAGGGCGAGCTTGAGGGCCTCGGCCTGAGGTGCAAGTTCCTCCTGTTCGCCGGCCTCGGCTATGGCCTTGCTGATCTTCTCGAAATAGATCATGGCGGCCTTGCCCTGTTTCATGACCACCTTTCGTCCGAGCAGATCCATCCCCTGGATGCCGGTGGTGCCTTCATGTATGGGGTGAATGCGGATGTCCCGGTAGTACTGCTCCAGCGGAAATTCGTCGCAGTACCCGTATCCCCCAAGGCACTGAAGTCCCTGGCTCACGGCTCGCACGCCCATTTCCGATGGGTATGTCTTGGCAACCGGGGTGAGGATGTCCAGCAGTAGCTCGATTCTCTCTTTCTCCTCTCCTTCCAGGACCTGTGCGAGGTCCGTGTAGACCGCGCACTGGAGGTTCAGGGAGAGCGAGCCTTCGACGACCGCCTTCTGGAAGAGGAGCATCCGCTTCACGTCGGCGTGTCCGACGATCGGCATCTGGGGCGTTGTCGGATCTTTCTCTGTGATCCTGCGGCCCTGGGGGCGCTCCCGGGCATAGTCTAGGGCCGCGTGGTAAGCGGCCGAGGCGATGGCCGCCGCCGACATTCCCACATCGATCCGGGCCTCGTTCATCATCTGAAACATATACTTCAGGCCTCTGTGGGGCTCCCCGACCAGCCAGCCCCGGCAGTCGTCCTCATCTCCGAGGCTCAGCTGCGTCAGGGGTGCCCCGTTGTACCCCAGCTTGTGGTACAGGGTCGTGCAGGTGATGTCGTTGGGGACGAGGTCCCCGCCCTCGGGCCGTTTTTTTGGCACAACGAAGAGGCTGATCCCCTTGATCCCCGGCGGCGCGCCTTCGATCTTCGCCAGGAGCAGGTTCACCACGTTCTCGATGCAGTCGTAATCCGCGCACGAGATGAAGATCTTCTGTCCTTTCAGTTTGTAGCACCCGTCCTCGGCCGGGCAGGCCGTGGTGGAGAGGTCGGTGAGCGACGAGCCGGCCTGCGGCTCGGTCAGCGCCATGGTTCCCTGCCATCGGCCGGCATACATTTTGTCGGCGAAGGTCTCTTTCAGCTCGCCCGACCCGAAGGAGGTGATGAGGTGGGCCGCGCCCGTGGTCAGAAACGGAAAGACCGCCGCCGAGTAGTTGGCCGCCGCGAAGATGGACCGGAAGGCGGCCATGACCGAGCCGGGTATCTGCTGCCCGCCCTGATCGTAGGTCGCGTGGGCGCCGATCCAGCCTCCCTCGCCAAAGGCTTTCATCAGCTCTCCGACCACGGGGTGGACCCGCACCTCGCCGTCCTCGAATACCGGCGGCGTCCTGTCCATCTCGGTGAGCACGGGGAAGATGAGGTCCCGGCTCATCTTCATGGCCGTGTCGAGGACCAGGTCGAAGACCTCCCGGCTGTGGTCGGCGAAGAAGGGATACTGCGTGAGGGATTCGATATTGAAAACATCGTAGAGCAGGAACTTCAGATTTCTCAGGCTGATGAACTTGTCGGTCATTGGGTCATCCTCTCTTTATTGTTGCCGTTAATTAATTCCCGCCGCATGCCGTCAACTGGGCAATGCACATCGCCTGGTTCCTGTCCTCCAGACGGATGGCTTCCTCGAGGGAGGGCCCTCCCGCGTTGCAATCGATTGCCTCTTTTGTGAGCCGCAGGCCGAGGGGCGATTTGCTCGCCATGGTCTGGGCGAGATTCATCGCCTCGTCCATGAGCTTCTCTTCGTCGAATATGGCCTGGACCATACCGATTCGCAGGGCCTCCTGGGCGTCGAAGAGGTCTCCCGTCAGGAGATACCGTGCTGCATTGGCGGATCCCACTGCTCTCGGAAAGAGCCACGAGGACCCCATGTCGGCTCCGCCCACCCCGATATTGATGTAGGCCGCCGCGAACTTAGCTTTGGGAGCGGCGTACCGCACGTCCGAGGCCAGGGAGAAAGAGAGGCCCGCCCCGGCCGCGGCCCCGTTGACCGCCGCGATGATCGGCTGGGGGATGCGTCGCATGAGAAGGATGAGCTCGGAGAAGGTCCTCTGGCTCTCGTAGGCCAGCTTCGGGGGGTAGCCCGCCGGCGGCATTTTCGCGGCGGACTCGTTCAGATCGAGACCCGCGCAGAAGCCCCGGCCGGCCCCGGTCACGATGAGGACACGGGTGTCGACATCGTCGAGCCGCTCGGTCAGAAAGAGTTTCAATTCCTCGCTCATGGCGAGGTTGACCGCGTTCAGGCACTCGGGTCGGTTCAGGGTGAGAATCCCGATGGGGCCGTCTTTTTCATACTTGATTGTGCTTGTTTCCATTAAAGCCTCCTTTTATTTGTTTTCGCGACTTTCGCGTTTTTCGTAGTCGATCAACCGATCCTCGCCTCAATCCCAGCTCTCTTCATGATATCCGCCGCCGCGTTCATCTCCTCCGCTCTCGGGGGGTGAGAGACAATCGGTTCGTACGGCGCCACGACCTTCACGAATTTACCTTCGCCCAGCCGGTGATAGGGCAGGAGCGTTATGGACGGGATGCCGAGGGATGCCAGGATCCGGGCGGTCCGCACCAGATTGTCCTCGTCGTCGTTGTGCCCGGGGACGACCGGCATGCGAACCTCGACCCGGTGGTCCCGGCTCACCAGGGCCTTCAGGTTCTCGAGGATCAGCCGGTTCGACCGGCCCGTCAGCTCTCTGTGACGGACCTCGTCGGCCGATTTAAGGTCGAAGAGAAACAGGTCGATCAGGCCGGCCAGCCGTCCCAGCTGATCCGGGGGCAGGTGACCCGCCGTCTCGGCCGCGATGTGAAGGCCGGCTTCCCGTGCCCGGGTGAGGAAGTCGGTCAGAAAAGCCCAGTGAACGAGAGGCTCTCCGCCGGAGAGGGTGAGGCCTCCGTCCTCGCCGTAATAGTCCGCGTCCCTCGACACTTCGCGGAGCAATGCGCCCGTGCCGTAGGGCCTCGCGGCCGGGGAGATGGCCCCGCTCGGGCACTCCACGGTGCACTCCATGCACGTCTCGCACCGGGAGCGGTCCAATGTCAGCGACGCTCCGTTTATTTCGATCGCCGTATTCTTACAGACGTTCACGCAGTCCCCGCAAAGTATACACGTCTCGGCCGAATAGACAGGCTCGTTGTCGAAGGCGATGGTCTCCGGGTTCTGGCACCACCGGCAAGACAGAGGGCAGCCCTTGAAAAAGACCGTGGTGCGGATCCCCGGGCCGTCGTGGATCGAAAACCGCTGGATGTCGCAGACCAGTACTTCTGCCTTACCCTTCATCCCGTATCCGTCTCATTATCGAGGAGGGCGTGTACTTCTCGATCGACTCGCGAAAGAACCGCTCGCACAGCCCCAGGAGATACCCGTACTTGAAGAGGTAATAGTTGTTTCCCCGCTGGTCGATTTTGTTCTCCATGAGGAGCCGTATCATGTCGTCCGGGTTCTTGAAAAGCTGTCTCAAAGCCCCGAGCGGGTCGATCAGGACGAGCTCGTAGTCCGGGGACGGGCTGAATCCCATGCGGGTGGATATGCGGCCGCCCGAGAAGATGAGGCGCCGCCCGGTCGATCCGGCGCGAAACTGGTACGTTGCGTCAAACGAATCGATTGCGTTTCTGAACCGCCTGCTCCGGGACTTCACGAGCCGGAATGCCGCCCAGGTTCCGAGCACCATTCCGTGAAGGACGGCCTCGTCAATCGCTCTGTCCGTAATCGATTTCATAGGCCGTCCTCGGTGCGCGCGATGATCTCGTCCTGCATTGCGCGGTTTAGGTCGCAGAAATAGGCGGTGTAGCCCGAGACCCTCACGAGGAGATCCCGGTACATCTCCGGATTGTCTCGAGCGGCGATAAGGGTCTCCTTGTCCTGTATGGTGAACTGCGTCTGCATGCCGCCCCCCTTGAAGTACCCTTCCACGAGTTTCTGGAAGATGTCCAGCTTTCCGGGCCTGCCGAGGAGGCTCCGGGAGAGCTTGTGGTTGTTCGCAAGGCAGTTGGCAATCCCCTCGACGGGAAGCTTGGTGGTCGAGGCGAAGGCGGCCGTGGGGCCCTTTCGGGCAACGCCTGAGACCGGGGTCGCGCCGGAGGCCAGGGGGGCGCCGCTCCTCCTCCCGTTCGGCAGGGCCCCGATGAACGCCCCGAAGCCGGTGTGCATGGTGGCGCTCCAGAGGCCGACATGATAGTTCCCGTCCCTGGGATTTTTGTGTCGGCCGAAGGTGGTGGCCAGTAGTCGAACCAGCTCCTGCGCTGATTTGTCCGCTTCCGGATGGTCGGTTCCGTACTTCGGTGCCTTTCGAGCGAGGAGGGCCAGCGTCTTCTCATGCCCCTTGAAGTCGGCCGCCAGGGCGGCCGCGAGCTCTTTCCGAGAGACCCTCCGCTTTTCGAAGACCAGCTCCCTCACGGCGGTCAGGGCATCGGCAACGTCCGCGAACCCGATGACAGCCACGCCCGAGGAGTTGTACATGGCGCCGCCGCGGGTCGCGTCCTTTCCGGACTCGGCCGTTCCCCTGAGCAGGCCTGAAAGCAACGGCGTCGGGTGGAGCTTCGAGTGGGCCTCGGCAAAGTAGGCGTTGCCCGTGACGGCAAGATCGACCAGGGAATCGAGCTGTTTTCTGAAAGCTTCATGAAATTCGTCGAAGGTCCGGAACGTCTCGAAGCGCCCGGTGGCCGGGCCGATGCGGCTCCCGGATATCGGGTGGACTCCGTCGTTCAGAGCCATCTCGAGCACCGCGGCCAGGTTGAACATGATCGCACCCGTCATGCCCATGGTTCTGTAGCAGCTTATGGTCTCGACACATCCGACAACGCCATAATCCCGGGCATCCTCCAATGTCACGCCATGGGAGGTCAGAGCCTTGATGACCTGCTCGTCTCCGTAAAGCGCCGGGGCGGCCCCGTTTCGGAATAGGGATTCGACCACGGCCCGGCGATACTCCGACGACGAATCCTTGTGGAGCCTCGCGCAGAGGTTCGGCTCCCTCAGGGCGAGCATGGCCGAAAGGTTCAGCATCAGGTAAGTCAGGTCGTTTGCTCCGTCGGTGCCATCCGGCCTCATTCCGCCGATGGTCACCGCCTGGTCCGTGGAAACCCTCCCGATGATGTCCTGGCCCGCTTTGGGCGCCAGCGGCACATGGTCCCCCATTTTTATAAAGAAGCACCCCATCAGCTCTGCCGCCTTTTTTGCATCGATCCGACCTGCGGCCAGGTCCGCCGCAAAATAGGGATAGAGGATCTGATCGAGGCGCCCGAAGCTCATGGCCATGTTGCTGTTCTCCTGATGGAGGGCCACCTGGGTGATCCAGATCGACTGGAGCACCTCCTGGAGCGTGGATGCCGGCTTTGCCGGAACATTCCTCAGGGCGGCCGCGATCTCCTTGAGCTCCTCGGCCCTCTGCGGCCCGGAAAGGCCGGCCTCTTTTTCGCAGGCCAGGGCATATCGTTCGGCAAGATGGAGCACCCCTTCGAAGCAGACCCGGACCGCTTCGTGGAATTCCGCGCTCTCCTCGTCCTTCGCGGCCCCTCCCCTTTCGCGGGCCTCCTCGATGAGGCTATCCATCCCCCTGTGGACCAGAGTTTCGTAGTCCGGAATGAGATGAGAGATGCCGTTGGCCTTGGTCAGGGCGAAGAAGACGATGCGCTCCATGAGCCGCAAGACCTCCGGATCGCTCCCCTCCCTGCGCACGTGCTCGATTATGGTGAGGTCCTTCCATAAAGGGAACACCTCATTGGCCAGGAAGTCCGCGTCTTCGTCGGATATCGATATGGGATCGACGGGTCGCCTGGCCATGGTCGGCAGCTCGGGCCAGATGGAGAGTGAGAGGAACTCGGGATAGACCACCATCCCGAGGCGATGCTTCGTCGTGGAGCCGACGATGAGCTCATCGTCGAAGACGACCGGAGTGAGGCGTTTCAGAACGTATCGCAGGACTTCGGCCTGCCTCAGAACGGGTCTGGACTTGTCGAATCCCTCTCGGACGAAGAATTCGGTAACAAGCCTTGCCCGCTCTATACAGATTGCCTCTTTCGCATGCAACAGAGTATGTCTCAGGCCGGCGAGCCTGGGGAAGTCGTCCGGGGTGAAATCGACCGGGCCGGGATCCGCCCCGATCAGGCTTTCGGCAGGATGGGCCGTCATCTCATGCTCCCTTTTCGTGTATTTCGGACTCTTCGATCATGTTCCAGAAGATATCGTTTCCGAACCTAGTCAACTCGCGGGAAATCGAATGGGCCCGCTCGGCGTCCCGGTCGCACAGGGCTTCGTAGATCTTCCTGTAGCCTTCCCTCTCCTTGATCGCCTCCTTGTACAATCCGGTAAAAAAGATCCTCGCCTGCTGGTAGATCTCCTTTATCGAGTTGTAGAGAAGGATGAAGGTCAGGTTTTCACTGGATCGGGCCATGGTGTACTGGAAGAGAAAGTCCAGATCCTGGAACCGATCGACCTCGTCCTCGTTGCATTCCTCGATTTCATCCACGATCCTGCCCATCTGCTCGAGCTCCGGGGCCTGGATTCTCATGGCGGCGTACCGGGCGACCTCGGGATTGATTATCAGCTTGAACTCGAGGATGCTCCTCATGGCGATGAGATCCACCTTTCCGCCCGGCATGACTAGCCAGGGCAAGAGGTCGAGCCCCGCATGGAGACTGAAGTCCAGGACCTTGATTCCCCCACCCTGGCGAATCTCGATGAGACGAGCCTGCTCCAGCCGCTTCAGGGCTTCCCTGACCGAGCTCCTGTTCACCTTGAGGATTTCGCAAAGCTCCCGTTCAGGAGGAAGCTGGTCGCCGGGCAGATACCTTTTTAGGATGATCTCGTCCTTCAACTGCTCGAAGACCTGGTTGGAAAGGACGGTCCGATCGATGGGCTTGAGCATTTTTCAAGTGTCTCCTGTTGAGGTGTGTGCTCGAATGTCATCATATCGTCAGATGGTATGACCAATTTTAACGGGCAGTGGTGTGTTTGTCAAGTAGGGAAAGTGAAAAAAGTGCAGAAAAATTTTATCGTACAATTCGCGCCAGGTTGACAAACAGACAGATCGCGCTATAATTGCCTTGCTTGATAAGAGCATACAATTGTGTGATTTGAGATTGATAACTTTTATTCTGATCATCCTAGCAATGGGCAAAGGAATGAATTACACCGTTTTATTGAAGCGTACAATTGTATGCTTCAATGGATGCGTCCCGCGGAGGATTAAATGACAGGCTCTCGGACTTCCAAAAACAGTGGAACCGAAAAGGTGGCCGACCGAATTGCCAATGATATCGCCGACCGGATTCTTCTGGGAGCGATTCCTCCCCAGGTCCATCTCCCACCCGTGCGCCGGCTGGCCGAGCAGTACGGGGTGAACGTCTCCACGATCCAGCGGGTGATCGTCCGGCTCGAAAGCCTGGGGCTCATCGACGTTCGACAGGGAAGCGGCGCAACGGTGCGGGACGTTCAATCGGCCGGGGGGCTCGACCTGCTCGCCATGATGATCTCGGCCTATTCCGCGGATCCCGAGCGTGCGGGAGAGATCCTGGCCGATTATCTCGAGGTTCGAAGCATCCTGTTGATCCACTTTCTGAAAAGCCTGCTGGCTCGAAGGGAGTATCTGGAGATCGACCCGATCGAGTCGGCCGTGAAAGAGCTCGACGAAATCGTGGAGGCCGATCCGGACGATCTGCGGGCCCTTGCCCGATCGGACGGCCGGGTCACCCGGGCCGTGTTCGATCAAGCGGACCAGGGCGCGGCCATCGGCATTCTCAATCTGCTGGAGAGGATGGTGCTGGGAAACGAGGCTCTGCTGCAGGCTTTCTACGGCTCTCCCGATCTCACGCAGGCCCTGTGGCATCTCGTACTCGACGCGTTCGACGCTTCGAATTCAACAGAACAGATGCTGCCTGCCATCGAGGATGAGATCGAGATCAGGGACGAGGCGATCGTCCGGACCTTCATGCGGCGGTTGAAGAGTGAGAAAGATGAGGGGCGGTCGCCGCGTGCGTGATGAGCCTCGTGCGGCCGGGCACGATTTTCGATCACGCTTCGTGAACCCGGTCCTGATCGTGTTCGCGGCGGCGGGATCTCGTTCCTCGGATATTTCGGTTCGCGGCATCTGAGCTCCTCCCCCCTCCTGCACCAGGCCATGGCCGGGCTCTTCGGTACCACCTATTTTATTTCCATCGCCTTCGGCGCACTCTACGTTTATACGACCGCCTATGTCCGGGGCGCATCGTTGCCAGAGCGGTTCCTGGCGTCTTTCATCACTCCCCTTGGCTGGATGACCAAGGAAGTGTTCGTCTTGACCGCCTCGCACCCCTTTTCGGAGTGCCTGTACTGGTATTTCAATCCGCTGAACCTCTGGTTGGCCTTCTTCGTACTGTTCGAAATGGGTGCGGCCACGCTGATCGTGCGGGCCGTATTGAAACGGAGGGGTGAAGAGGTCAAGATTGTCACGGCCGCCCCGGTCGCGGCGATTCTGGCGAGCCTGTTATTCATCGTTTTTCTGTTCGCCTGGGGCAAAGGGGAAAATGTGTACGTGATTTTTCTGGAGGGGTATCGCTTCCTTTTTGGGTCGGGCACTTGACCTGATAGGAAACTTTCATGATCCAATGCAGACTGCGAGATGAACAGAGATATTGTATGGCACAATAGTGTGGCAAGGCTGTTCCGTCGTCGAGCCGGGTTTGGGCCGATGCGGGCCGCCTGCATCGCGGTCGCCTTCGCCCTCGCAAATCCCTGCTTCGTCCGGGCCTCGACCGGGGCCGGGCAAGAGTCCGGGCAAGATTCCAGAAATGAAGCGCCCAACATCCTGTTCATCCTCGGAGACAATCATCACGCCGGGGCTATGGGCTGCGAAGGTCACCCCTTCATCAAGACGCCGGGCATGGACCGGCTCGCTCGGGAGGGGGTCCGGTTCGGGCAGGCCTACAACACCTCCTCTCTCTGCAGCCCCTCGCGTGCCAGCATACTCACCGGCACGTACGCCCACCGGCACGGAGTGAAGAACAACCATACCCCCTGGACCGGCCGGATGATGACCTTCCTGGAGCACCTCGACCGGAGCGGGTACGCCACCGCCTTTATCGGCAAGTGGCACATGCCGGGGAAGGGCCTTCCGGACATGCCGTTCCTGGATCTTTTCGTCTCCTATACGCACCGGGAAGGGCAGGGCGCCTATTTCGACTGTCCCATGATCGTGAACGGCGAGGAAGTCCCGTCGCGCAGGGTCTACATCACCGAAGAGGTCACCGACCACGCCATCGAATTCATGCGGGAGGCCATGGCCGGGCCGGAAGGGGAGGGCAGGCCTTTTTGCATCTATCTCTCTCACCGGCCGGGACATCCGCCATACCAGGCGCCCCCGGACATCTCGGGATTGTACGACACAGTTGACGTAAGCCGGGTATTGCCGGGAAACGTGGACCCATGGTGGTACGGTAAAACCGGGGGCAATGTATTTCAGGGCATCATGCTCGGATCCTATTACGACAACTACCGGAAGTACTGTGAAACCCTCACGGCCATGGACCGCGATATCGTAAGGCTGCTGAGTGCAATCGACGACATGGGCCTGAAGGAGAACACCCTCGTGATATACATGGGCGACAACGGCATGCAGTGGGGCACCCACGATTGTCACGGCATCCGCGAGCCCTATGAGGACTCCGCCAGGCTCCCCTTCGTCGTCCGGGCGCCCTGGCTAGTGCCGGACCCCGGCGCGCGAAGGAAACAAATTGCGCTGAACATCGACATCGCCCCCACTCTGTTGGACATGGCGGGTTTGCCGATCCCGATGCAAATGGACGGCGAGAGTCTTGTTTTCATACTCCGTGATCCGAATGCATCGGGAAGGAAAGACTTTTTGCTGGAATACTGGAGGTACTACCCCGAAAACACCCCCTCCTACGTGGGGGTGCGCACCGACCGGTACAAATACATCGAATTCGAGCGGGGAAGAGATCCCTGGCTCTTCGATCTCGAAAAAGACCCCGACGAGCTGAACAACCTGTACGGGACGCCGGAAGGGGAAAAGGCGCTGCCGCAGCTGAAGACCGTGCTCGAAGAGTGGATGATTCGAAGGGAGAGGGCCGCACATTGAATCGCCGAGACTTTCTGGCCTACACAGGATGGCTCTTTGCCGGCTCCGCCGTCGGCTCTTGTGCCAATCTGACGCCCCGTTACGCTCCGCCGGATAAGTGGACGCGTCCGGAGGAAACGCTTCTTCTGAATAACGCCTCGATCATCGACGTGGAGCGGGGCCGCGTGCGGGACGAGCGAGGAATTCTGTTGCAGCACGGCAGGATTGCCGCTCTGATACCCGAAGAGCGCCGGCCGCAGGTTGCCGCTGACCGGGAGATAGACCTGAACGGCGCCTATGTCATGCCGGGCATCATCAACGCCCACTGCCACATGACCCTGCCGGGTGGGGTGGGATTCGGCCCCGGAGCGCTGATGGCTTACATGCGCCAGCTGGAGCGGGGCGCCGAGGAGTGCATCAAGCACGGCGTCACCACGGTACGGGACATGCTCGCCATCTCGGACTGGCTCGATGATCTGCGCGACAAGATCGACCTCGGTGAGATCATGGGACCCCGTATCGTCTCCTGCTGCGCCATGGACGTAGGCGGCGGCTACGGCGACAAGATGACCTTCCTGAGCAACCCGAGGTACTGGAAGGAGGCGAACGATCCGGCCGAGGCCCGGGAGGCGGTCCGGGCGGCCCTGGACGAAGGGGCCGACTTCATCAAGATCTTCCAGCAGCCCGAAGAGGTGGTCCTTCCGGGCCGGGACCTCCCGGTCATGGACACGGAGACGGTCCGGGTCGTCTGCGACGAGGCGGCCCGTGGCGGCAAAGTCGTCGCCCTCCACCACACGACCCTTTCCGGGATGCAGAGGGGGCTGGAGGCGGGGGTCCCCTGCTTTGAGCACCTGCTTCGCGACGACCACGTCACGGATGCCGAGATCCGGCGGCTCCTGGAATCCCGTGCGACCCTGGTCCCCACCGCATCCGCATCATTAGGCCTCGCCCACGACCGGCTTGGTGATCCGTACTGGGGCAAGGGGATGCTGCCGGAGCTGGTGGAAATGAGGGACCGAATCATGCCGGGGTTGATTCGCGAGTTCTGCGAGCCCGAGCTGGTTTCATCCAGCCTGAAGTATCTCGAAAAATTCTCCGACCCGGAATCATACGAGAAACGCCATCTGCTTCCCCATCCCGACCAGAGACACTTCACCTCGGTCCTGGTCATCGGCACGGAGAACGGGAAACGATTCCACCGTGCCGGCGTAACCTTTGGATGCGGCAACGACGGTGGAATTCCCTTTGCCTTCCCCGGAGCCATGGAACTCGAAATGACGCTTCTGGAGATGATGGGAATCACACCTCCGGACATCCTCCGAATGGCGACAGTCAACAACGCCCGGCTGCTCGGAATGGGGGATCGGATCGGAACGGTCGAGGAAGGGAAGATCGCCGACCTGGTGGTGCTCGGAATAAATCCCCTCGAAGCGGCCCGGAACACATCTCAACCTTCCATGGTCTTCAAAGAAGGCCGCCTGGTCTTCAAGTTCTGATCCTGCTCACCGATTGCCGGGCGAGCAGGGAATCCCGGAAAAGCCGTAATTTTTCTTGACAACGACCTAAAGTAGACTTAATTTAAGAGCAAGTTGTTGAGACATGTTTGCAATAAATATTCAGCCCTGAAAAAGGCTGTAGCAGGTTACAGCCTTTTTCGGAGAAGATGGAGCTTCCCGATGAATCCAAGACGAAGAGCAGAAAAAGCGGGCCGGGAGATCTTCGAGATTCTGGCCAGATACGGTCGCTTGTCCCGATTGAACGACACAATTCAATATGACACTCTCTATTTCCGTTTCCTGGATGCGGGCGGAGATGAATCGTTTTTCGATGACGGCCTGGATTGGCTGATCGGTAAGGGGTATCTCGAAGAAGGCGATGGTTTTATAATTCGGGATGAAAGTAAGGAGGCATCTTCTTAACGAATGCAGAAAAAAATCAATATATTAGGCACACTGTAGCTCATTCAGGCGGCGTCATGAGATGAAGTTGCTCCGGTTATTTAATGATCTCCCCTCCTAGTTGTACCATCACCTTGTCCATGGCCTCTCTCAAGGCGAACCGCACAATTCCACCTTTTGTGGGCGGATCATATTTCCAGTTGTAATAAAGACCCTGCAACTTTCCTAATTCTCCCCTGGCATTGTATCGTACAATTGATGTTCCTTCCGTAGCTGTTAGCTCGATTTCCACCACGCCCACATGTCTACCGGTCGGCGCCCCGAAAGGCGCAAACGGCCAGAACAGAAAGAATGGTACAATCTCCCATTCGTATCCGATGCACACATCTGCAGTAACCACCAAGCCTTTTCCCTTTGATGGGAAAATCTCTCTCAACTCATTAAATATCGCTTGCCTGACCGTCTCCTTGTCGACATTAAAAACAACACCCTTCACTTCTCCCGATACATTGACAATTATCTCCGCTTCTCTCTCTATCCTCACCATATCGACCGAGGGCAACGGTTCGAACCGGAAGGTGCATGAAGTCGTGCTTATCATGAAAACGAAAATCATGAAAATAAATAGGGGGATTGCTATGAGAATTCTATGATTAAAAATATTCATGTCTTTTATGAGACTGGAAGTAAGTTCTTCTCGCCTTTTTACCCAGAGTGAAACAGAAAATCAAGAGAAAATAGTCTTTCAGTGGTGTGGAAAAAGGTATCGAAATCGGAAAAATAAGAATGATCCTTCTAGCTGTAAGCCCTCTCCTTGCTAACACGCAATCTAGCCATCGATTTAAATGTTCTCCTTTGACTTCTCTGTCGATTTAAAATATATGTATCAGTAACGGCGAAACATGTGCCGGAGTGGTGAAATTGGTAGACGCAGGGGACTCAAAATCCCCCGGGCCTTGTGTCCATGTGGGTTCGATTCCCACCTCCGGCACCAGCGATATCAAATGGTTGGTAACGTTCAAAAGGTGAGGCACAGGAGGTTTTGCAAAAAACACGATCTCT
>CAZFWM010000196.1:0-13626 GCA_964522545.1 uncultured Thermodesulfobacteriota bacterium | reverse complement strand
AGAAGGGGCGCGAGCACCCCAGCGACATCCTGGACTACTTCATGCCCAAGGCCGATGTGATCGAACAGGGCCTCATGGACGCGTTCGTGCAGAACTACCTGGACAAGCATGACGCCGTGAACCATACGGCCCGGGCCCTCGTGGAGAGCGGCACGCCGGTCATCGCCGCCTGGAATCTCCACTAGGGGGGGCCCTGGGCACTGACGGCGTGGAAGCCGTCCCTCCAGAACGTAAAAAAAAAACGGAACATTCGAGTCCTCTCGGATGTTCCGTTTTTCATTAGTCCGAAACTACGCCTCCCTTATCGGCAGTACATAGAAAAGTATGCTGAAGAAATGACAGATGCTGCCGCCCAGAACGAAAAGGTGCCAGATCGCGTGATTGAAAGGGAGCCTGTCCCACACATAGAAGGCGACGCCGGTCGTGTACGCGAGCCCTCCGGCCCCCAGCAAGACGAGGCCGCCAAAGGGAACGGCAGCGAAAAGCGGCTTAATGGCGATGATGACCAGCCAGCCCATTCCTACGTAAACAATTAAAAATAGAAACTTGAAACGGTTCATGAAGAACACGGTGAGCATAACTCCGAAAATTGCAAAACCCCAGATAAGTCCAAACAACGTCCATCCCCACACGCCCCTCATGTTGACGAGCGTGAAGGGTGTGTAGGTCCCGGCAATGAGCAAAAAAATGGCCGAGTGGTCGAAAACCCGAAAGAACTTTTTTACAGGAGGGTACTGGAAGCTGTGGTAGAACGTGGATGCCAGGTAGAGCAGGATCAACGTAGTACCGTAGATGCTGAAGCTGACTACCCGCCAGGGATCCCCGAGAAGCCCTGCAAAGGTGACCAGGATGGACAGGGCCGCGATGCTCAGGCCGACACCGATACCGTGAGTTATGCTGTTGGCGATTTCATCGCCCAGGCTGTACTGCTTAAGCTTTGTGTCGCTCATTCCGCTGCTTCGAAACGCTCAGCCCCGATCCGCTCCGCCTTGAAGATCTGAACATCCCAGAAGGGAACAATGTGGATCGCCTGCATCTCCCATGCGATCTCCCCTGATTCCGTCACTTCGAGGAGCCGGCCGTGAATCGAGCTGGTGATGAGGGTGTTCCCGTTGGGGAGCCGGTTGGCGTCTCCCATGGCGTAGTCGAAAAAGTCGGGGTAGCCCCGGTACTCCCAGACCTCCTCCGCCGCCTCCCGCTCCCAGTCCACTTCGATCTCGAGGGCCCGGCTGTACTCGTACGGGACCCGGTGGTTGCCATTGTCGAACATGAGGAACCGCCCGTCGGGGAGCGGCTGTGGATCGTGGCTGTGGGAGAAGAGCCCCTCGCCGAAGTCCCCTCCATCCCCGATGGACCAGAGTATCTCGCCCGTGGTGTAGTCGATTTTCATGAACCGGTTGAGGTGGCGAGAGTTGACGAGGATCGACTGCTCCTCCTCGTCCCAGAAGAGGGCGTTGCAGTGGGACCAGTCGTGGGCCCCGCCGGGGTCGATGTAGCCTGTGTGGATGGGGCAGTAATCCTCGATCGACAGGTGGTCCTCGCCCAGCCATTCCCATACGATCTCGCCGGTGTACGGATTGAGCTCATGGATCCCATCGGCCCGGATCGGCAGAACCCAGCCCTCCACGTCGTCGATGAAATAGCCGAAGAGGAACATGAGGTTTCCGTTCGGGAGCATGATCATGGAGTGGTGGTTCGCAGGGGTGTCTACCAGCCACAGGATCTCATCGGGCGGGCGCAGGAGAAAGGCCTCCCCGGAGGTTGCGCACAGGATGTCCCCGTTGGGCTGGATCTCGAAGTCGCCGATCATGTGCCCAAGGGCACGGAAGAACGTCCAGAGTATGTTCCCCTCCATGTCCACGGCCACCACGGTCTTGCCGCTCAGATTGTTGAAGATCGTTATCCCATCGTAGGCCAGCTCGGGGTTATACGTGGTCACTTCGACCTCGTACTCCCCGCAGCCCGCAAGGCAGAGCAGTCCAAAGATGAGAACTATTTCTTTTAATTTATTCATTGAATTTCCTCATACACAACGAATTTATCCCTTCAGACGGACTTTTCTCTCTGACATTTCAAACGTTACGTTATATAAATTCACCACAGAGGACACAGAGCGCACAGAGAAAGCAAGAGTTTGATTGCATTATTTCTCTCTCTGTGACCTCAGTGTCCTCTGTGGTTGAAAAATCTTTTTCATAAGCTACACGGAATCCCCTCTCTGCGTCTCTGCGCCTCTGCGTTAAAACTCTCCAACTTACCGAAACAGGTCGAGCTGACCGGACTCCTCAGGCCTCTTGCCGCCCAGGAGAATGAAGGGGGCGGCCCGCCGGGCGATCGCCCCGAGCTTTCTCAGATCCGTGAGCTCGCGGATCGCTCCGGTGCGGCGGACCGAGAGAATCCGTTTCGCCGAGACCGGCCCGATCCCGGGGACCCTTAGGAGCTCACCCTGGGGGGCCCGGTTCACCTCGACAGGGAACCGCTCAGGATGGGCCAGGGCCCACGAGGTCTTGGGATCCTGCTCCAGTGAGAGGTTGCCGTCCGGGCCGAAGGGAATCTCCTCCTCGGCGAATCCGTATTTTCGCAGCAGAAAATCGGTCTGGTAGAGACGATGCTCGCGCATGAACGGGATCGGAGCAAGGCCATCGAGCGGCGTATCCGGCACCGGCTGGAATCCCGAGTAGTAGACGCGGCTCAACCCGAACCGGCCGTAACAGGCCGCTGCGGCCTTTACGATCTCGCAATCCTTCTCTTCCGCGGCCCCGACTACGAACTGGGTCGTCTGGCTTTTGGCCCGGCCCGACTTCTCGGCCACCAGCTTGGTGATCCAGCCCATTCGCTCCAGCAGGTCGGTCTGGAGGTCTTTCTCCGGCGAGATGCGCCTCAGGCGCTCCGGGCCGGGCGCCTCGAGGTTGACCGAGACCCGGTTCGCCAGCTGCACCGCCCTCTCCACTTGGGCCTGCTCGGCCCCCGGCAGCACCTTGAGGTGAACGTAGCCACGGAAGCGGTGCCTGCGGCGCAGGATCTCCACCGCGGCCAGCATACCGTCCATGGCCACGACCGGGTTCGATGGGATGGCCGAGCTGAGAAAGAGGCCGCTTACACGGCCGGCGGCGACCAGGTCCATGTGGAGGCGGGCGAGCTCCTCGGGCTCGAACCGAAGCCGCTCGAAATCGCGGCCGGCCCGTTGAGCGCAGTACGTGCAGTGTCGCTCACAGGCATTGTTCATGAGCACTTTGAGGAGAAACTCCGTGCGCCCGTCGGGCAACACGGCCGGATAGATCCATCTGTCGTTTTTACCGCGGGTTCGGGGCTCGTTCGGCCCGCAGGCGCACGACAGATCGTACTGGGCCTCACCTCCCAGCCGCCTCAATTTATCCAGGGAATCCTTCATCGACTTCCATACTATCTCTACCGCGACCGATCGTCAAAGCGGGTGAAAAATTTTTTTCAATATTCTCTCCTAAAACGATAGACAAATGATTTTGATTCGTCTATAATCGCCCGTTTCATCTGCATTGAATCCATGAAATTCATAAGAAGGAGGACCGGAATGATGAAGAGAGTTTTAAAAATGTCCCTCATCCTGGGACTTGCGCTCTGCCTGGGACTGTTATTGGTTTACTGCACGAAGAAGGAAGCTCCCTCTGAGCCTGCAAAGGCCCCTCTGGAGCCGGTCACCCAGGAGACTACGGTGACTGTCCAGAACGGAGAGGCTCCCGACATCGAGTTCGAAGAGATGATCCATGACTTCGGCAAAATCGACCAGGGGGAGAAGATCGAGCACGTCTTCAAGTTCAAGAATATGGGAAAAGGCGAGCTCGTCATCGAAAAAGTAAAGAGCTCTTGAGGGTGTACAGCTGCGCTGGTCAGCGCAAAAAAGATCGCCCCGGGCGAAGCGGGCGAAATCAAGGCGACACTGAAGACAAAGGGCTATCAGTCAAAAGTCACAAAGACGGTACGCGTTCAAACCAACGACCCGGATGAGTCCAATATCACGCTCAAGCTCACCGGAACGATCATCGCCGAGGTCATGATCGAACCGCGGTACATGAATTTCGGAAGGCTGAAGTGCGGCGACGTGGTCACCCGGGAGGTCAAATTGAAATTCCCGGATCCGGACAAAGGAGTCCACTTGACCGATATTGAGTATCCGGAAGGGCACCTCCTTGTGGAGAAAGGCAAGGAGGATCCCAACGAAATCGTGATCAAGATCTCCACTCGCGAGGAGATGCCTCTGGGACGATTCTCTGATAAAATTTTATTTAAAACATCGAGTAAAAAGCTCCCTGAGGTAAAACTGAGTGTAAGTGCCTATGTGACCGGCGACATTGAAATCAGTCCCGAACGTCTGACCTTTTTCAAGAAGGATGAAGGAGAGGAGCCGATCACAAAAACGGTCACGCTTACCAAGACCAACGGAGAAGGCAAATTCGCCGTCACGAAAGTCGAATTCTCCTCCGATCGATTCAAGACCGAAATCGTTGAGGAGGAGCCGGGAGTCAAGGTCAAGATATCGGTGACGACCACAGTGGAAGAAGGCGCAAAGGGGCTGAGGGAGAATATGACGATTTTCACCAATGACCCGAAGCAGGAGAAGATCCAGATTCCGGTCGTATTGACCAACATCGACCGATCATCCATGATGAGAAAGGACATGAAAAAGTTGCCGATAAAAGGAGGGAAGGAGCCCCTGCGGCGATTCGATCCCGCCAATCCTAAGATGATGAAGGGATTGCACAAGAAGCCGATGAATACAGAAGAGAAAGAGGAGAAAGAATAGGCGGAACGACCATCCCCGGGGACGTGCCCTGGGTGATATTGGATAAAGAGGCGATCCGGCCCGGCCGGATCGCCTCTTCTTTTTTGAGCGTTCAGCGATCATCTATTAGCAGTCAGATTTTGCTGAAAGCTGACTCCTTAAGGCTCGAGGAACTGCTCTTTCCAGAACCGGGTCTGAAGCGGCTCTCCCGTCACCTTCTCTATGAACTCCTGCCAGCTATATCTGCCTCCCGGAGGGAAGAAGGTCTCCGTTAGATAGCGCCCGATCTCCTTGTGGCTGTAATAACCCGTGCGACTCGGATCCTGGCCGCTCACCTCCGCGATCTTGGCCGCAATCTGGGCCGCCACGAAGCGGCCGATGACATAATTATTGTAGTATGCGGTCAGGCCCCCGGCGAGGTGGTACTTCCCCAGAGGATCGGGATTCTTCCACCCGGCGGGCCGCTCGAGGCGCTGAAATCGCGTCTTGTACTTCCACCACACATCGCCCCAGTCGGCATCCGGGTCCTCGTAGATCTCCCGCTCGAAGTGATAGATCACCAGGCCCCAACGCAAAAAGATGAGCTCTTCGGCACGAAGCATTTGAAAGGCCGTGTCCACGGCTACGCGCGCCTTGTCGGCCGGCATCCCCAAGACCCTCCGGAACCAGTCCTCGGTGAGAACCTGCCGCTCCATGAGCATGGCGTAGGCCTCGGTGATCTGGCTCAGCACGTCCAGGAACAGGTACGGCTGAGAATGGTCGACCCCTTCGTAGTGGATGTCGTGGGAGAGCTCGTGCACAAGGGTCGAGGTCTGTTCGTGGGCCTGGGGGTCGGGGTCGGCGGGGAGGTTCATCACCAGGACCGATGTGCCCGGGACCTCCCGGTTCATCTTGTTTGCGAAGGCGTGGGATGTCTTCCCCGCTTTGGGGTAGAGGTCGGAGCGCTCGATGATGGGCCGGATGTCGAGGCCGAGGCTCCCGTAGAAATCGATGGTCGCGTTGAGCACGTCCTCGGCGCTGAGCTTCTTGTAGTATTCGTCAAGGTCCAGCTCATAGATGCCCGGCGGCACCTGCTGAAAGTACTGGTTGCCGTAGTGCCAGGGGCGGAGATCCTGCACATCGATTCCATAGCGCCCGGCAAGCCTGGGATCGATGACCTGCTCCTTAAGCTCCCGAAAGGGCTCCTCCGTGACCTTCTCCACCTCGGCGAAGAACCGGTCGAGCCAGTCCACGTCGAAGTCGAGGGTGAAGGCGGCGAGGTGGTAGAAATTTTCGAATCCGAGCCGGCGGGCCGCATCGTTGCGCAGATGGGTGAGCCGCCGGTGGTCGTCCATGATCCGGGCCCCCACCTTTTTCGTCTCCTTCCAGGTCTCCTCCAGTAGGGCCGAATCGGTCTTTTTGGCCAGTATCCGGGTGACGTCGGTGGGGCTGAGCTCTTGCCCGCCCACCACGGGGCGGTAGGTATTGTATCCCCGCTCGGCCTCGGTCTTGAGCTCGGTGATCTCTTCGAGGAGGTCCTCGGGAAGCTGATTGGCCAGATAATCTCGGTAGAGCATGTCGATCTGCCGCCTGAGAGCCGTGTCCGTGAGCCGCTTATCCTCGAAGAGGGCCTTGATCCGGAAAAATCGGTCCCGGCTGCTGGCGAGCATAAGGATGTCGAGCTCTGCCTTGCTCATACGTTCATAGGCGCCCTTACTGCCGGTGATGGTGGCCTGCCACCAGGCCTCGCTCATCTCGATCTCCAGAGGGCGGTACAGGTTGACATGCTCGGTGATGACGATCTCGGCCAGGGCGTCGACCTCGGAAATCCTCATAGGCTCCTCCTCTTTGACCTTCCAATGGCACCCGACGGCGATCGCAAGCCCGGCCGCCAACACCGGTATCAGGATTGCATACACTCGACTGATCATCCGACTGATCATCATTTCCTCCAATTTTGTAATTGCCTCATCCCAAATAGGAAAAACTCTTATTCAACTCGTCATCTATATCAACGAGCTTTTGGTCTTTTCAAGAGGTCAAAGTGAACTGCCGCCGAGCAAGATAGTGCTGCGATTCATTCTTTGTAAATTTCATGTTAAAATATTAATATTATTATGGGATTCTTTGACTTTATTGTAAGAAATTTCTTCTTTAAGTGGGCATATATTATAAGTGAAAAAGTAGGAATTCGGATTAATTATTCTGGGGTTTACACCCCAGGCTACATGACCTGACCCCTTCGGGGTCAAAGGAATACGCAGGATGAAAAAGAAGGGTATTTTTCTGGGTTTGATCGCCGTAATGTGCTTCTCGGCATCCGTTGCTGCAGATACCACATGGGTCTCTCAAGGAGGGCCGGAAGGTGGGGCCGTGAAGGTGAACCTGCTCGAATCGAGCACGGGTCGTATAGTGATAGAGTTCCTGATGGATGGATTCTACAGGGATACCGTATCCATCGAGGGACTCCCATATGCTCAGGTGCTGGTTCCCGGCACGACCCCGTTTCTGGAGAGGGGCTTTCCCGATCTGGGCAAGGCGCGAGAGTCCGTGATCATACCGGATCAGGCACACATGAGCATGCGTGTGATCGAGTGTGACCACGCCTACGAAACCACCCTGCCTCTGGCTCCTTCCAAGGGGAACCTCACCCGGGACGTCGATCCGCAGGCGGTTCCTTTCACGTTCGATCCGTTCTACGAGGGCGATGGATGGTACCCCGCAGGTCCTGCCGATCTGGGCGAGCCGTACATCATGAGAGATTACCGGGGCATCCCGATCCAATTCAACCCGATCCAGTACTCCCCGTCCACAGAGACGATTCGAATCAACACCCGTGTGGTGGTGGAAGTTTATACTGATGGTCCCGCCATGGTGAACGTGAAAGACCGACGGACGAGAGCGGGGCTCTACAGCGCCGATTTCCGGCAAATCTACGAGAAGATGTTTCTCAATTTCGAGAGCAAAGTCGGGCGATACACCCCGATACCCGAGCCAGGCAAGATGGTGATCATCGCTCATGACGATTTTCGCGGGGCTGTCAATGACTTTCACCAGTGGAAGCTCCAAAAAGGCCTGGACGCAAGGGTGGTCGACTTTTCCTCTGTCGGGACGAGCGCCAACGATTTAAAGGCATACATCCAGGATCTCTACGATACGGAAGGAATCACATACATCGTCCTGGTGGGGGACGGGGATGAGATCCCCACACTGCGTGGGACCTATGAGAGCGCCCATTCCGACCCCTGCTACGTGAAGCTGGAGGGAGCCGACCACTACCCGGACGCCTTCATTTCCCGCATCTCGGCCCAGACCGCGGCCCACGTGAACACCCAGGTATCCAAGTTCATCGAATATGAAAGGAATCCCGCAACCGGCGCCGCCGCGACCTGGTACACCAAAGGAGTCGGAGTCGCGAGCAATGAATCCGGGGGCACTTCATATACGGACTGGGAGCGGGCGGACTGGCTGCGTGACGATCTGCTGGCCTACACTTACACCCAAGTCGACCAGATCTACGATCCCGGAGCCTCGGCGAGCGACCTGACGGCCGCATTGAACGAGGGCCGAAGCATCCTCAATTATCTCGGGCACGGTTCCGGCTCTTCCTGGGTCACCACCGGATTTTCCGTCTCACACGTACAAGGCCTGAGCAACACATGGATGCTCCCCTTCATCGTGGACGTCTCCTGCCTCAACGGCTCTTTCGTCTCCCACTCCACCTGTTTCGCCGAGGCGTGGCTGAGGGCCGGGACCTGGGAGGAGCCCACCGGGGCCATAGCCATGTTTTCGGCCTCCACATCGGCGGCCTGGGTGCCGCCATGCGTGATGCAGGCCGAAGTGGTGGACCTCCAGGTGGCCGAAGCAGCGACCACGATCGGGGGGCTCTTCTTCGGGGGATCGGCCCGGGCTCTGGACGAATACAGCGGAGGGGGCCAGGGTACGCAGGTGATGGAGCAGTACAACATTTTCGGAGACTGTTCCATGGTGGTGCGCACGGACGTACCTGAGATCATGGACGTGGAGCACGACGCCATGATCCTTATCGGCGCCTCTTCGCTCTCGGTCGTCGTGCCCGGAGTGGAGGGCGCCATGGCCTCTCTCTACGAGGGAGGGGTCAATTACGGGGCGGCCCTTACGGACGCCTCCGGGCTGGCCGCGATCACAATCAATCCTCCTTTGGCTGTGCCGATGGACGTAACGCTGACGGTGACGGCCCTGAACAAAGTGCCCTACATCACCACGATCAGTGTGATCCCTCCGGAGGGGCCGTACGTGATCTACGAGGACCACACCATTAACGACAGCACCGGCAACGGAGACGGATCGGTGGACTTCGGCGAGACTATCGACCTGGACATCACTCTGAAGAACGTCGGCGTAGATACGGCGCTTGGTGCGGTGGCCTCACTTTCCAGCTCCGATCCCTACGTGACTATTATCGATGACTATCACTCCTATGGTGACATCTCTGCCGGCGGCGAATTATCAAGCGGGTTGGCCTACAAGTTCATCGTCTCGGCCGACTGCCCTGACGGCCACAGCATCTTCTTCGATCTCCTCGTCTCCGACTCAGGCCGAGAAAGCTGGGAGAGCCGCTTCGTCATCGGAGTACAGGCGCCTGATGTGGGCCTCGAATCCTTCGAGGTGGACGATTCCTCGGGCAACGGAAATGGAATCCTGGATCCCGGCGAGACAGTGAACATCATCGTATCCGTGGTGAACGGCGGTTCGGAGGATGCCACAGATGCTACAGGCACCCTGACCTCTGCCGATCCGACCATCACCATCCTTTCAGGCACTTCATCGTTCGGCACGGTTCCCGGTCCCGGTTCGGCCAGCAACGAGGCCGACCCGTTCGTGGTTCAAGCTCAAGAGAGCGCACCCACCAGTCACATGGCGGACTTCACCTTCGGCTTCAGCTCCCAGGGCGGCCTGTACGCCACGGAGTCGGACTTCCTGGTGATGGTGGGACACCCCGAGGTCCTGATCCTCGACCTCGATAACGCCCACGCCAGCGGGCCGATCATGCTGAGCCTGCTCGAGGAGATGGGACGTTCGGTCGACTACGCCACCGATTTCTCTGTAAGCTTAGAAGGCTACCGCACGATCTTCGTCCTCCTGGGAATCTACACCTGGTATGACAGAGAAGAGGAGAAGGGCTCAAGAGAGGGCAGAAGCCACGATCTCGGCGAGTCGGAAGCGCTGCTCCTGGTCGACTTCCTGGATCAGGGAGGGAACATCTACATGGAGGGAGGAGACACCTGGGCCTTCGATACTCCGACCAGCCTCCACCCGTACTTTCACATCGACGGCATAACGGACGGATCCGATGACACCGGTATCATCCATGGTGTGGAGGATACCTTCACCGAAGGGATGGTGTTCAACTACTCCGGCACCAACGACTATATGGACCGCCTTCAGGCCGAAGAAGACGCCTTGGAAATCTTTTACAACGAAGCCCCCTATTATTCCAACGGGATCGCCTATGACTCCGGGACGTACAGGACCATTGGAACATCCTTCGAGTTCGGAGGCCTGGACGACGGCGCCCCGCCAAGCACGAAAGCGGACCTGATGGCCGCCATGATCTCCTTCTTTTCGGGTATCCCGGTCTGTGATACCGACGAAGACGGCTATGAAGCCCTCTCGTGCGGCGGCGACGACTGCGATGACTCCGATCCCTCGATCCACCCGGACGCACCCGAGCTCTGCGACGCCCTCGACACGGACTGCGACGGCTTCCCGGGAGGCGATGAGGTCGATGCCGACGGCGACGGCTTCATGATCTGCTCCGGCGACTGCGACGACACCGATGGCGGAATCAATCCGGGAATGACCGAAGGGCCGTCCGGCGATTTGACCTGCTCCGACGGCCTCGACAAT
This sequence comes from uncultured Thermodesulfobacteriota bacterium, assembly GCA_964522545.1. Taxonomy (GTDB): domain Bacteria; phylum Desulfobacterota; class DSWW01; order CAZFWM01; family CAZFWM01; genus CAZFWM01. The sequence continues at coordinate 2,999 of CAZFWM010000196.1, read as the reverse complement.
GACTGCGATGGAGCGGTTGACGGGGATGACTCGGAGTGCGAGATCCCGTGCACGGACCTCGACCTGGACGGCTTCGCCGTTGAGGGTGGGCCGTGCGGCCCGATCGACTGCGATGATTTAATGCCGGAGGTGCACCCGGGTCATCCCGAGGTCCAGGGTAACGGCATAGACGACGACTGCGACGGCCTCGTCGATGAGCCATGCTTTGTCGGCGCCGTCCTGTGAAGACGGGGACGGCTATACCGGGAGGGTTTTCATGAGGCGGCCGTACACGCTGTTCAAGGGGCCGGCGATCTTCAGGTAAGGGTAAATAATCCGCAGGGCGCGGGCCAGATTCACGTCCGGATACAGGCGGAGCCACCTGTTCTCCTGGATCTCTTTCACGGCATTCAGGGCATAGAAGAAGAAGGAGCCGATTTTGCCCTCTCCACTACGATCCCACGCCTTCTTGAGAGCCATGAAGAAGGAGAGGTGCGCCACCTTGATTGCGCCCACATCGATGTGGCGTATTTCCGGCTGCTTGCGGATCCAGGAGGTGAGATAGTCGAAGGCCTCTTCCATCCTGTCCTGGAAGAGAAGGCCCGCCGCCTTCCGGGCCCAGGCCTGGCCGAGCCGGTCGTTGAGGATGTGGTAGGAAGTATAGACCCCGTCCTCGGCATGCTCGATGCATGCCCAGACGATCCGGTCGCCGGTCTCGTTGAGCACGATGGTAAAAAGACTCGGATTCGCCCCGAGGGCAAGCTTGGCCGCCCCGGCACGCATCCCATAGAAGAGGGGGAGCACATCGATCTTGAAGGGGAGATAGAACATATCGACGCGCCGCTCGCGGAAGGGAACACTCTCGCCGGCGTAAAGCCGCTGGCATATATCGCTCATCTCGAACCACCACTTCCGAAACGCTACTGCCGCCCAAGCCATGATCTCTTTTTCAGGTTTGGTGAGTTTCATGATGGACCTCCTATAGAGGCGCAGCATAAACATATGCGGCGCCTCTATTTAGCGTTAATGCTGCGACGATGTTCTCCGGGTAAAGGGAGAATGACCTCGGTTTTCTTTGATTTTACATAAATTGACACACTGTGTCAACCAAGTTTTTTTTCAAAGCAGGGCTCTGATCCCTTGACGCCCGGCAGTGAATAAAAATATATTATTGTCATCGCGGGCCCTTCAGGACTCCTGAGGAGGGTGGATCAAACGCGACGATGGAGGGTTACAATGAAGCGTTTTGGAGCTGGAGCAGTCTTTTTTCTGGCACTCATGGCTTGTGGCTCCGTCCATGCCGAGGAAGTTCTGATCTTCGGTATAACTCCCTGGGAGACTTCACCGCGGCTGAAGGCCATGTACCGACCGGTGCTCGACTATATAGGAGAATCCATCGGTGTAAAAGTGGATATCGTAATACCTGACAATTACCCGGCCTTAGAGAGGATGATGAAAGCGGGGCAGATCCACATCGGAGGCTACTCGCCCGTGAGCTATGTCGTAGCCAAGGAGAGAGACCCCGAGTTACAGTACATAGCCACCTGCACCCAGCAGGTGGGCGATATGTCAAAGGACTCCTACCTCGGTATCATCCTTGTGAGAAAGGACTCCCCTTTTCACAAAATAAAGGACCTCCGGGATCACCGAATAGCCTTCACCCACAGAACATCGGCTTCCGGCTATATTTATCCGATAGAGCTATTGAAAAACGAAGGCATCACACAGCCCGAGGTCTACTTCAAGGAGCTGATATTTCTCGACCAGCACCCTCTGGTGACCAATGCAGTGGCCACCGGCAAGGCCGACGCCGCGGCCACCTGGGAATCCAACCTCTTCGTCGCCGTTAAAAAACATGGCGACATCTTCAGGGTCATCGCCCAAACAAAACCGATCCCCTTCGACGCTTACGCGGTCCGCGGGATCACGGATGAGATGAAGGCAAAGATCCAGAACGCTTTTCTTTCCCTCCCTCCAGAGATAATAGCAAAGGCGAGAGAAGCAGGACTCCCTTACACAGGCTGGAAGGTCCAGGACGACAGCTTCTACGATAGCGTTCGTGAGGTCAGTGGATTCAAGAGTTTGCAGGATGCCTCCGGCACCCCCTGTTTCCTTTCTACCGCGCTTGCCGACTGACGGATTTCCCCGCGAAGTTCCTCTTTCGGCTCCTGATCCCTGACACCTGATCCCTACTACTGATCCAATCCCCTCTTCTTCAGGAGCGGCTCGATCTCGGGCTCGGCGCCGCGGAACCGTTTGTACAGGATCATGGGGTCCACGGTCCCACCCTTCTCGAGAATGTTCTCCCGGAAGGCGAGGGCCAGGTCTTTGTCGAAGATCCCCGCCTTCTTGAAGGCGGCAAAGGCGTCGGCGTCGAGGACTTCGGCCCAGATGTAGCTGTAGTAGCCTGAAGAGTACCCGTGTACGAAGGCGTGCCTGAGGTATGTGCTTCTCCACCTGGGGATGATCTGGGGGATCAGCCCCAGCTTATCCATCGATTGCCGCTCGAATGTCACGGCGTCCACAGTTATCGGCTCGGTGATGGTGTGGTAATCCATGTCGAGGAATGCCGTGGCGAGGTACTCGACCGTGGCGAATCCCTGGTTGAAGCGGCTGCTCTTCTCGATCTTCTCGATCAGCGCCTCGGGGATCGTCTCTCCGGTCTCGTAGTGCCTGGCGTACATGGCGAGGACCTCCGGCTCGAGGGCCCAGTTCTCCATGATCTGGGAGGGGAGCTCGACGAAATCCCGCGAGACCGAGGTCCCCGAGAGTTTCGGGTACGTCGTGTCGGCGAGCATGCCGTGCGCGGCATGGCCGAACTCGTGGAAGAGCGTCTTCACCTCGTCGAGACTCAAGAGGGAGGGCTTCTCCTTCGTGGGCTTGGTGAAATTGCCGCAGTTGACGATGATCGGCCGGGTCTCGCTCCCTCCCATCTTCGACTGCTCCCTGAAGTTGTTCATCCAGGCGCCGCCCCGCTTGCTCGCCCTGGGAAAGTAGTCGGTGTAGAGGATACCGAGGTG
>CAZFWM010000195.1:0-13816 GCA_964522545.1 uncultured Thermodesulfobacteriota bacterium | reverse complement strand
GCCATGCCGCGAATTTAGCACAACTCGGTGGTACAGTAAAGTGGATAGCCCTTACGTCTATTATCACACGTACCCCTTTCGAAGTGATGTGGGAATTCTCAATGGAGTCTATGTTTCGAGCATCGGTAATAGTCGCTATTATCCATACGTCCTGGAAGGGGGCATTCCACAGAGAATGGACTTCTTCACGGATCAGTTCATGCGCGTGATGGATTTCTTTCTCATATTTGAAGGGAATGGCCTGTTTCTCGGAAGAGAGGGAAATCAATATCCGGACTCCCACGAACCGCCATTCACGTACTATGTATATCGAACAAACGATCTTCGGAACTTCGATCTGCTGCTGACGTTTTCCAACGAAGAAAGATTCGTCAGTATCGCCTATTGGAATGATGTCATTTACTTCGGCCTGGAGAGCGGAGAAATTTTCAGGAGCACTCTCATGCCCGTCTTGCCCTTTTTATAGCCTTAACTGCTCACTCCGATCATCTCTTCCAGGGTTGCGGCCAGACGGTCGGCGATCCCGGACCATCCGTATTTCTCGGCAGCAAACCTGCGTGCATTCCCGGTGAGGCGCCGGTGATACTCATCGTCGTGCATGAGCCGGGTCACTCCCCGGGCGAAGGCATCCGGGTCCTCGGCGATGTGGATGTTCTCTTCTTGGGAATAGGGGATACCTTCGGCCCCGAGGGAGGTGCTCACTACGGGCACGCCGAGGGCCATGGACTCGAAGATCTTCAGCCGGGTCCCGCCTGCGACGCGGAACGGGCAGAGGCTCAGCCGAGCCCTCCGGTAATAGGGCATCACCGAGGGAACCGCTCCGGTCACGGCCACGCCCGCCTGCTCAGCCAGGCGCCGGACCCGCGGATCGGGATCCCGGCCGACGATCGACAGGTGTGCCTCCGGGACCGCCGCCCTCACCCGGGGGAGGATCTCGAGCACAAAGTATTCCACAGCGTCGATGTTGGCCACATAATCCATGGACCCCACAAAGATCATCTCCTCACACTTCGACGGTGAGATCTCAACCTTCAGGAGCTCGTCGTCCACCCCGTTCGGAACAACCTCCACCCGCCGGCCCGGGGCAACGTCCTGCACATAGGCGGCCTCTTCGGCGGAGCAGGTGAGGTGCACCGGGTACTGCGGCGCAAGCCTGCGCTCCGCTGCTGCGAGCTTCCGGGCCGTCAGGCGTGCATAGACGCGCCTCGCCGTCGACGGGGCCGTAGAGGCGTAGCGGCTCATGAGGCGGGATTCGATGTTGTGCCAGTCCCAGACCCTGATGATCGGGGCCGGTGTGCAGAGGCCGTAGGGGACCATGTGGATCGACTCGGCGACGAGCGCATCATACCCGGCCCGACCGATGTGGCTCTCCAGCAATGAAAGAACGCCCGGAGAATGATAGTTCAGGATCGGCAGAGGATGCCGGCCGAGCAATCCTGCGATCTTCTTCCCAATCGTGTACTGGGGTGGGAAGGGGAATGGATACGCTTCGCTGCAGAATTCCCTTAGCTGTTCCGCCTCGGCCTGTCCGGCCTCCGATTCTTCGCTGAAAAAAAGGACGTCCATGGTGAAGTGGCGCGAGAGCCCTTTGCAGAGGTGGTAGTTCCGGAGCTTGCCCCCCGTGTCCAGACCGAGAGGGCTTCGCGGCATCAGAGCGAGGATTTTTTTCATTGGATAACAGGCCCTTACGGTAAGTTGTCACCGACCCAGGAGGCCGCGCAGCTTGGAGTATCTCACTAAAAAGGACTCTGTCCAGGGGAACCCGATGTCGTTCATGAATCGCCAGACCCAGTAGCTCGCCCCGTATTTTCCGGCCAGCTCGCGCCACTCCTGGTAGGCCTGCTTCCGAAGCGCCGAGATCTTCTGATCCAGATGATACCGGAAGTAGGAGAGTGTCTCCGGAATGTAGTGAAACCGCTTTTCTGCAAGGGCCATGCGTATGAACCAGTCCCAGTCGCCGCTTACATTGTAGTGATGGTCGATGAAGCCCACATCGTCGAGCACCTCGCGCCGCAGAAACGTCGAGTGGGGCGGAATGCAGTTCGCTATGTAGACAAGGTGGAATTTGCTGAACTTCTTTGGAATGCGATAGTGGAACCTTACCTTGGGGATGGTGTTTCCCTGCTCGTCGATGACCTCCCAGTCGCCGTAAATGATATCAGCCTCCGGTTGGTCACGAAACTCCCGGACAACTCTTTCCAGCACACGATCATGGGCATATCGATCGTCAGCATTCTGATAGGCGACGATCTCCCCGGAGGCCATACGCAGGCCCTTATTGATGGCATCGTACTGGTTATCGTCAGGCTCAGAGATCCAGCGCATATTGTAACTGCCCTCGTATTTCCTGATGATATCCAGTGTGCCGTCCGTGGAGCCACCGTCGACGATGATGTGCTCAGCATGGGGATAATTCTGCTCCTTGACGCTCCGGATGGTATCCTCGATAAACTCCCCTGCATTGTAACAGGCGGTAACGATGGAAGTCCCAGGTCCTACCGGATGTTCTTCTGCTCTCTCGGCGTCAACCATATCGCTCATCTCCGGCCTCGCGCGTCCCGGCCGCCTTGAACCCGAAAAATGTGATTGTTGAATTCTTGCCGTGCATGTTGTATACTGTAAGGAAGCGGAAAATTCAATGATTCGAATAAACGGGTGGATTTCTTCCCACAACGTCCGGCAAAGCCGCAGCACACAAAAAAAGGAGAGGTAGGGAGATGAAACAGATTAAAGCAGCGCTGGTCATTGCTATGGCAGCAGCACTCTGTGCGGCTGCGCCGTCAAGTTCGTCAGGAATGTCAGGGGATGCGGAGATGGCGGCCGTCCCGCTGGGAATGAGCGTCACTATCGAGACATCCTTGGAGTCGATCTATTACGACGCCAATCTCTTTGGAATTCCCTTGGAAGGCACGCTTTATCCCGGAGAGCCCCTCGTCATCAACATTCCTTTTCTCATCTATTTTGAAGCCGAGGTCGTCGAAATCGATTTCTGGTATTTCACACTATCGTGGCACCTCACTTTCCGCGGAGTCCTGATCTCCGAGGGAACGTCAATCTTCGGCCACGGCGACCTTCAGATCCACTACAATCAGATCATGCCCACGCCCATGGTGTGGAGCTACGATTTCAACGCATTCGGACTGAACTGGCCCGGCATGGTCCATCTCTGGGCCTACAGCCGGGTGCCGGGCGCCTCGGGACTTGAACATGTCTCGGCCACGAGATGGACGGGGGATACGGACCTCTCCTTCTCCTTCCCGGACTTCATGTGGGTCGAGGGGACCGTGACCGAGTTCGGCGCCTCGTCCAACACCTTCGAGTACAATATCTACGATCTCTACAAGAGCTATGAAGGGGTGCAGACCTTCCCCTTCGGCTTTCTCACCATGGCCTACAACTTTGCCTCGTGGTGGCCATGATAGGAACACATAGAAGCTGCGAATCATTGCATCAGAGAGGGCGGTGCTTCTCTTCATCGAAGCACCGCCTCTTTTTTACCCCCCTCTCGAGAGAGCGAGCGGAAGAGTGAGCTGAGATGAAAAACCGGCCTTGGTCAGCCAATCGAATACACATCCTCACCAACCTTGTCTCGATCCTCCTCTGTGCACTGGTCCCGGCCGGATGTCATAACGGGGGGCCAGTAGGCGGAGAGAGGGAGTGGATCCTGGTCGAAGCCGATCAGACAACCCATCCCGATGCCCGATGCGGGGACGGGAGCCCATACACATGGGCCTACAGGGAGGGGCCGGGGGACGGCCTTCTCCTGTTCTTCCAGGGAGGCGGGGCCTGCTTCTCGAGAAGGACCTGCTGGGATGAGGAGATGAGCTTCGATGGGGGGGGAAGGCTGGTTTATTCCATGGACAATTCCCTCTCAACGCCCCCCTACCCTGAATCGGACATATTCGACTCCGGAGATCTCGAGAACCCCTTCTGGAACTATGACGTGGTCTACTTCCCTTACTGCACCGGGGACATGGGCGTGGGAACATCCTTCCAGACCTGGCGGCACAAAGGCGAAACCTACGACACCTATTTCCACGGGTCCCACAATGTAAGGGCCGCCCTGGACTGGGTGGAAGAAACCCGCTCCGACCCGGGCAGGCTGGTGATCGCGGGCACCAGCGCGGGAGGCTACGCCGCCATGTCCGTCATCGAGCGACTCGTGGGCCTGTTCCCGGGCAGGGAGATCCCCTTTGTGACGGACGGGGCGCTCGGCATTCACGCTCCTCTGCTCCTCCCCGTGGTGGAGTCGGCCTGGGAGCCCGAGTGGCCCTCATTCTGCCTGGACGAGGAGGGGTGCAATCGGTGCGAGACCCTCGGGGACGCCATCGACCAGGGCCTGACACACTACCCCCATGTCCGGGCCGCCCAGCTCAGCTTCCGGCAGGACATGATCCAGAGCGCCTTCGCCTTTGCGGCCCAGACCGACGGCATTCCCGCCTACGGAATACGATGGATCTTCGGCCTTCCACCGTTCGATGAGCAGGTGAGCGAGGCCGTGCAGGCCCGGGGGCAGGTCTGCCCCGACTGCCGATTCTACCTGCCCGCCGGTGGCTGTCACGTCCTGCTCCAGTCCCCCATGTGGACCGAGACCGAGATCGAAGGATGGAGCCCGCGTGACTGGGTGAAGGCGTTCCTGTGGGGCGAGGCCGAGAGCCTGATAGGGACCGGCGAGGTGACGATAGAGCCCTACCCCGTCGACCCAGATCAGGTCTGGGTGCCGTGCGACTGCCCCGATGACAGCGGCGCGTGCCTCGGGGCGGATATCGGGTAGGGTGAGGTCGCTCTAACCGCATGATCCGAATGCACGCCATCCTCCACTTCGCACGCAGCCATATCCTGGGGGTTTTGATCGTTCTCTTCTGGCTCGCCATGATGGGTCGGCTGGTCCAGAAGCATTACGTGGGATCGTCCATCGCCTCCCTTGTCGCCGGCACACCCCTGTCGGTCAACGTCTACGATGAGTGGCTGGGAATCTACTACGAGGGGGAGAAGGTCGGCTACGCCCACCGCACCTTCGGACCGGAGGGCGAGTATTACCGGTTCGAAGAGCAGAGCTTTCTCGAGGTGACCGCCATGGGATTCCCCCTGACCATCTCCATCAAGGCCCGGGGGATCACCCGCCCCGATCTCGGCCTCAAGGCGTTCACCTTCGACCTCCAGTCGGGCCTCGTGGAGACGAGCATCACCGGCCGGGTCGAGGGGAGCGTCCTCGAGCTCGACCTGGTCACCGCCGGGATGAAGTCGACCCAGTCGATCGATCTCGACACGATCCCCACCCTGCCGATGAGCCTTTCGGCCCTTCTGCGGGAGAAGACCCTGGAAAAGGGACAGACCTTTTCCCTCCCGGTCCTCGACCCGGCCACGCTGAGCCTGAGGGAGATGGTGGTCGAGGTGAAGGGAGAGGAGTTTCTGGAGATTCACGGCGAGGAATTTCCGGTCTACCGCCTCACCACCGGCTTCGCCGGCATCGAGGTCGACCTCTGGGTCGACGCGGGCGGCCGTGTCCTCAAGGAGAACACACCTCTGGGATGGGAGCTGATCCGCGAGAGTCGGGCCGACGCCCTCACCCAAGGGTGGGCCTCCGGAGTGCGGATCGACATGGTCCGGGCCACCTCGGTGGCGGCCGAGGGGGAGCCGGTCCCCGATCCCCGGGGCGTCCGATTCCTCAGCGTGGAGCTCCCCCTGGCGTCGGCGGAGGGGTTCGACATTGAGGGGCCAGACTTGGCCGGTAGGCGCCAGGAGGTCCGGCACGGCCGGCTCCCGATCCTCTACGTGACGAAGGAGGATCTCACCGGCCTGGAGCCGGTGGAGCTCCCGGTCGAGCAGGAGGGGATGGAGCCTTTCCTGGCGCACGACCTCTTCGTGCAGTCGACCCACCCGGAGATCATCGAGCAGGCCCGGCGGATCGCGGGCGGCGAACGGGACGCCCTGCGCGTGGCGGAGCTCCTCCTGCGCTGGGTCCACGACACCCTGGAGAAGCGGGCCGTGCCCTCCCTGCCGAACGCACTGGAGGTACTACGCACGAAGGTAGGCGACTGCAACGAGCACACCGTCCTCTACGTCGCCCTCGCCCGGGCTCTGGGGCTCCCGGCCCGGACGAACGTGGGCCTCACCATGGTGGACGACCGGTTCTACTACCACGCCTGGCCGGAGGTTTATGTGGGGGAGTGGATCGCCGTCGATCCGGTATTCAACCAGATCCCGGCGGACGCCACCCACATCCGCTTCATCCGGGGCGGGCTGGACAAACAGGTCGAGATCGTCCGGATCATCGGAAAACTTGAAACCCTTAGGATCACGGCTGTCGAATGATCGAGCTAAAAAATCTCACGAAAACCTACGGCCGGCTTACCGCCGTGGACCACATCGACCTGGAGGTGCACGCCGGGGAGATCATCGGCTTCCTCGGCCCGAACGGCGCCGGGAAGACCACCACCATCAAGATGATGGCCGGCATCCTCAAGCCGACCGAGGGGACGGCCATCATCGCCGGCCACGACATCCTCCGGGAGCCGATCGAGGCGAAACGGGCCTTCGGATTCATCCCGGACCGCCCCTTCATCTACGAGCGGCTCACCGGCGCCGAGTTCCTCCGGTTCATGGGCTGCCTCTACGACATCGACGGCGTACAGGCCGACCTTCGCCGGGGCAGGCTGCTGGAGCTCTTCGAACTGGTGGAGTGGAAGGACGAGCTCGTCTCGAGCTACTCCCACGGCATGAAGCAGCGCCTCGTCATGGCCTCGGCCCTGCTCCACGACCCGAAGGTATTGATCATCGACGAGCCGATGGTCGGCCTCGACCCGAAGGCGGCCAAGATGGTGAAGCGGATCTTCCGGGAGATCGCCCGCAAGGGGGTCACCGTCTTCATGTCGACCCACTCTCTCGAGGTCGCCGAGGAGACGTGTCACCGGATCGCCATCATCATGCACGGCCGGATCCTCGTGAAGGGCACCCTCGAAGAGCTCGCCCGCGAGGCGGGGAGCGGGGAAGGGCGGCTCGAATCGATCTTCCTCGAGCTCACCGGCGGGTCGGTTACCGAAGTGGGGGAGTTTTTGCGGGATATCCGGGGCGGGTAGGCGAGCCAATTAGTCTTCGGAAATCCGATGAGCCGGAGGGCCGACCTCTGTGTCGGCAGGGGCCGATGACGGACGCCATGCCGACGGTCCTGGAGGGACGGCTTCCACGCCGTCCGCGGTCCGGGTGGAACCGGACCCTCCATCCCCTTATCGAGGACGAGGACGAGCACGAATGGGGAACAGTGTACCATGCCGATGAAACTCGATCCCCTGACACTCCCCTACCTGTACGCCCTCCGGAACCGCCTCCGGCACCGGGAAGACCGGGCCGTTCTGAAGTCAGTGATCTTCGGCCTCCTCGGCCTCGGCTTCTGGGGTGGGCTCTTTCTCCTCTTCTACCTCGTCCTCGACTACTTCACCGGCGTGGAGATCTTCGGGCCGATCCTGGCGAAGAAGCTCCTCTCCATGGTCTTTCTCACCTTCTTCTTCCTTCTGGTCTTCTCCAACATCGTTACGGCTCTCTCCTCCTTCTATATGTCCGACGACCTGCCGCTCATCCTGAGCACCCCGGTCTCCCAGCCCCGGGTCTACGCCATGAAGATGCTAGAGACGGCGGTGAGCTCCTCCTGGATGATCGTCATCTTCGCCATGCCGGTCTTCCTCGCCTATGCCGTGGTATTCCGGGCGGGGATCGGATACCTCCTGCAGCTCGCCGGCGTACTGATCCCCTTTCTGCTCATTCCCGCATCCGTGGGAATCATGATCACCATGATCCTGGTCCTCCTCTTCCCGGCCAGGCGGCTCAAGGACCTGCTCTTCGTCACGGGGCTGGTCATCGTAGTGAGTCTTTTCATGCTGCTAAGGATGCTCCGGCCGGAGAGGCTCGTGGACATGGAGGCGACCCGGGGCCTGATGGAGTACCTCGCCGCCATACAGGCCCCCTCATCGGTCTTCCAGCCGAGCAACTGGGCGACCGAGGCCCTCGCCCCCTTCCTCTTCCCCCACGAGCATGGCGACGCCTTCTTCTACCTCACGCTGCTCGTCTCCACCGCTCTCGCCGCTGTGGTGGTCGGCAACTGGGTCGGCCTGGGGACCTTTTTACGCGGGTGGTCCAAGGCCCAGGAGGCGAAGAGCGTTCGTCCCGGCCGCCTCCGGATGGTCGACCGATTCGCCGACATCCTCCCGGCGCCGGTGTCGAGCGCCTGGCGGGCCCTCATGGTGAAGGACGTGAAGGCCTTCTTCCGCGACACCACCCAGTGGTCCCAGCTCCTCCTGCTCACAGCCCTCGTGGTGATCTACCTCTACAACTTCCGGGTCCTGCCCCTGAAGAGCCTGCCCATCCCGAGCTTCTTCCTGCAGAACATCATCTCTTTCCTCAATCTCGCCCTGGCCGGCTTCGTCCTCACTGCGGTGGGGGCCCGCTTCGTCTTCCCGGCGGTCTCCCTCGAGGGCAAAGCCTTCTGGCTGATCCGGAGCGCTCCGGTCACGCTGGAGAGCTACCTCTGGTCGAAATTCTGGGCCGCCCTGGTCCCGCTGCTCGTGGTGGCGGAGATCCTCGTTCTCGTGACCAACACCTTCCTCGAGGTCGACCGGTTCACCATGGTCCTCTCCGTGGCGACGATCTTCATGATCACCCTCGGCGTCACCAGCCTCGGCGTGGGAATCGGGGCCCTCTACCCCCGGTTCAACGTGCCGAACCCGGCGACCATCTCCACCGGCTTCGGCGGCATCGTCTACATGATCGTGACGCTCCTCTACATCGCGGCGGTGGTCGCCGCCGTGGCCTGGCCCGCCTACCTCTTCCTGGAGGCCCGGTACCGGAGTGCGCCCCTCCCCGGCGTCTACGGAATCATCGTAGTCGCGGCTCTCGTCTTCATGGTCGCCGCAAACGGCCTGGCCGTCTGGCTGCCGATCCGGCTCGGGGCGAGGAGCCTCGCGGAGAAGTAGGTCGGGGCGTGGCTTCGGGTACAATGCAAAGACGCCGCGCTTCATCGTCGCGTAGACAAGGTAAATTAGTATTTACTTGTCTCAAACGATCGACTTCAACCGGTCTTCCTTGGCCATTTCTTTCTTACCCAAGAAAATATCCGTACCCTGAAAAAAATTTATGGTTCCCATGAACAACCCGAATGGAGTCACCTGGAAGGTCCGTATACCATGGCTGCGTATGTTATTAAATCCATTTCGTGTGATCATAGAAAATTGTTCTCCATCCGACGTCGCACATAGGGTAAATCCCATATAGGGCTTCAACGCTTCTCCTAAGATCGGGAAGGGATACCAATATTGACCAGAATTTGCAGTCCCAACGTAGAGATATCCTTTGTATTCTTCCATGGCCTGGATATGAATATTAAGCCAATTATTGAAGCCATCCTCCATGCCGCTCAGCGGGTATTTTTTCCCTTGGGGTGTTTGTCGTGGCATGCCTACAATGAGATCCCAACTATCATCTGGGTTGATTCTGATAAGTTCTGGAGGACTGTCGCAACCTACATAGAGATTTTCTTTAAACACCTTCATGCTGACCACAGCATTACTTTTCCACAGCTTACGATACCCTCCATGGGTAACCACCGGCGTGATTGGATACGGTTTTTTCTTGTGGACGTCCATTTTAACAACGGAATAACCATTCCTGAAATCGGCCAAACCAAGATAAAGGTATCCATTAAAAGACGTCATTTCGAAGATTTCCATACCTTCGGGGGAGATTTGCGTAAAATGGTTATTTCCTCCCATTGGATTTGTCGATTCGAATATTGCTCCAGATCCAAAGAACCGACCGGCGATCACAATAAAGCGTCCTTCATGGCCCAATAGGGTACGAAATCCCGCAGCTCGGATGTCCCCCAACACGGTTCCTGGATCCTGAGGGACCGGTATAAAATTGACGCCATCTTCAGACCGTAAAAGTCTTGGCGGGGGGACTCCAAGGTTAATGGGTCTCGAACTCAGCCCGGATACATACATAGCCTCTGTTCCATCGCTTTCCTGAAATAAAGTCATGTACCGAAAACCAATATCCCTGGCCGTGTATTTACCAGAAGAACCCGGAATTTCGACATCGCGTGGAGACTGATATAGCCTTTCCCATTGGTCAGATTCAGGAGTATAACACCATATTTCAGCCTGCAAGGGGAGGTCGTGTGGATTCGGGGTACATTCAAATACCTTGCTTCGCGGAGGATACTTTGTAAGGGAGAATCCCTGGCTTATGACGTGGTTTTCGACGCATCGAAAGGCTCTCATGGTTCCCACAAAAAGCTTCCCCCTCCACCATTTCATCGAAAATGCTGTGCTGTTCTGTCGATCTCCAAAGCCTGATTCATTGACCTGTCTGAAATTATGGGATTTGAGCGGTTCAGACGGGTCAGCCGAGTTCGAGGAACAGGTCTGATAAGTCTTAATTTTTATTTCTTTTTTCTTGCTCATAAACCTCTTGATGGCCCGCCGGCGAAATGGGGTTGTGAGAAATTGCAGGATAAAACCTACAGTGAGATGGAAATAACGCCTCAGCATCAGACGACGCCGTTCCGCAATAACCTTCTCACGATGGTCCTTCATCGATGGTTCCATTCCTAGATCCTTGCGTTATGATGACACACGCTAAACTTCCCAAAGCTCAGGGTTATGCATCCCAAGTGAAAACCTCGCCTCCTGGATCTTCCCCTCGTGGAAGAGAAACGCGATGGTTCCGTTCAGGCGATTAATATTCCATACCTTGAGATTCTTGGAGGCGACAATGAGAGTCACGATAACCTCGTTACCCTCGGGCCTCACCTCCTCGATATCCAGCACACGCAGGTCAGCCACGAACCGCTCTTTGTGCCACTCCTCAATGGCTTGCTTGCCTCGATAGAGGGCATCTTCGAAACGAATCATTGCATCATCGGCATAAAACCCTAGGCATCGACTTAGCTCTCTTGCTTCAAAGGCCTTCAAATAGTCATCGATTGTCTCCTCAAACTCACGCTCCTGCATGGTCAGAACTCCTCTTTAATCCCCGGTCATCAAGACCGCCAGCCTTTCCCCAGACTGACGCCCTGCTCCCTCACAGGATCCTCGGATCGCCCTTGCGCTTGTAAGCGATCGGCTATCCACCTCTCCAGCTCCGCCTCCATGGCATTAGCAATCTCTGGTTGCTTATCCGCAAGATTCTGCTTCTCTTCAGGGTCACTTACCAGATTATACAGCTCCCGCAGTGGCCTCCCTTCACCATCCAGCTTACGGGGGAGAATCAGCTTGTACTTGTCCGTCCGAAGGCTCCAACAAGCCTGCCAACTGCACTCGACACTGATGACCCGATCATGACCGCCATCTTGCTCCTCCCCGGTCAATAATCTCCAGAAGCTGTGGCCCTCCATCGCCCTCGGTATTGGGAGTTGGGCTGCCTCGAGCAGTGTGGGAGCAATATCGGACATATGTAGCATCTGCGGTAAGCGGGTATCTGCCGTGATTCGCCCGGGCCAACGGGCAATTAGGGGGGCGCGCAGTGTGCAATCATAGAGGCCATAATGTTCGAAAAAGATTCCGTGTTCCGTCATGCTCTCCCCATGGTCGGCGATCACCATTACGAGCGTCTTCTCGGCAATCCCCAGCTCATCCAGCGTCGCAATAAGATGGGCAATGCCGTCATCCACATATCGAATTTCACGATCGTATAGGGCAACCACGTAGTCGGCATCCGTAATCAAGCCTTTGTCACTTCGCATCCAGGTGCTCCGTGCCAACAGGCCCACCGGGTGCTGCCACCAGGCATCCAGAGAGCGGTCATCCGGGTCGGTGGGGTTATCACCGTGGTAAAAAAGGCCCTGGTAACGACTCGGTGGAGTGAAAGGATAGTGAGGGTCCCAATAGTGTACGAGTAGAAAAAAGGGCTTCTCAGCGTACGAATGGAGCCATGAGATTGCCCGGTCGTTTAGCTCCTCACAGGTCACAGCAACCGACAGGGTGCGCTTAATGCTGGGATCGAGATAAAACTCATAGCCTCGTCCAAACCATGGTCGCGCGCGCCACAAGTTGTCCACGGCGCATGTGGTGTAGCCGGCGTGAAGGAATAATTCGGGTAGAATAGGGGCCTCCTTGGAGAGCTTCGCCATTCCTCCGTGAGCCACGATGCCATGGGTGATAGGATGCTGCCCCGTGTACAGGGTCGTAAACGATGGTTGCGTCGGAAGGCCTGGACAAAAAAGGCCTTCGCCAAGTGCGCCCTCTTGAGCCAAAGCATCCATAGTTGGACTCGTAGGATGAGAGTACCCATAGCAGCCCAGGTGATTCGCACGCAGAGCATCCACTACAATCAGCAGGATATTGACCGTTTCATTCATTTTCTCATCAACACTCCTTTTGGATGGTTTTCGCAACGACCTTGTACCGACATCTACGCAAAGTACGTAGATGTTGATAAGAGCCTAACGTTGCATATCATTGACGGCATAAATCGCTTTCGCTCCCACTAGTGCACGGCCCAACCCGGATTAGGGCTAACCCAGGTATCCCAGCCCCCTCAGTTTCCGGACGATATCCTCCTGTTCTTCAGAAGAGAGTTCGTAGGATCCTGCGGCTTGATCAATCGATTCTTCACAGTACGCAAGAGGCACTCTGCGTCGGAAATCCTCTGTAAGGATCTCCTCCAGGACCCTGCCATCCATGTCCTTTGGCACCTTCAGCCCCATCATGTGCAGGATGGTAGGGGCAAGATCAATGAGCCTCGCTCCCTTTATTCTGAGCCCTTCAACAAGGTGCCCCCCCTTTGCGATCAGAATGCCCTTCATTGAATGAAATCCCGTCATCTCCCAGAGATCTGAAAAGGTCTCCCTGGACCGGAATCCGAGATAGCAACGAGGAAAATATCGCGCCTGCATGGGAAGAAAGGTGATGTCCGGAGCGAGATTGTAACAATCGCCGTGATAAACTTCATCCTTTGTCAGGATCTGAGCCTCGATCCTCTGGCCGGTCTTGGGGTCGGTCAAATCCCGGAGCCTCGAGGCGATCTCTTTGGTTAAGGATGAGGTTTTCTCGGCGGCTACGCATCCGCAGGGATACTTCCCTTCGAGGTTGATGTAGATTTGACCAAATCCAGGGCCGCCAAAGGCCTTCGTCCTTGACCAGTCCACGTCCTTTATGGAGAGGAACGGGAGCATCTTCATCACAAAGGGCCGGATGCGCTTGAAGGATTGGAGCATCCTGAGCACAAAGGACCTGCGGTGCTTGACCGATCGGTAGCTCGGGGACCTGACCCATCTGGACCGGGCAAACATCTTCATAACGCCAAGCTTGATCAGCCACCTCTGAATGCACTCCAATGTGAATCCCCGCTTCCACAGCAGAAACCGGATCCTCGTGACAAGTCCCTTTTTAAGGACCGTATATCCCTCTCTCAGCAGCCAGGTATTCACGTCAAATATCCCTTGCATCGGTCCGAAACCATGGTCGGACATGATGATAAGGCTGGTATCGGGCGTCATAAAATCAAGAAAATTCCCTAACTCCTTGTCGAATTGACGATAGTACTCAAGGATCTTGGACCCGTGCTTCTCCAGGGCCCTCTCCGAGAAACGGGGGTGCGTTCTATCAAAGATATGCCAGAGCCAGTGGGAGATGGGATCATTCCCGAAGAGATGGAGCATCAGGAAATCCGGATCCACTTTTTCGAGGAGATAGCGGGCCACCCGACACTTGTACTCCAGTATCGCCCTGAACTTATCGATGAAGTCGTGTATATCTGATTCATCCTGGCTGAGGAGAAAGAGAGGGGGGACGCTCCAAAGGGGGTATGGGCCGAATGTTTCCTG
>CAZFWM010000194.1:0-13884 GCA_964522545.1 uncultured Thermodesulfobacteriota bacterium | reverse complement strand
GACCCACTACATACAAGATGTTGTACCATGCTGAGTCAACCGGATAGGCAGTAAGCTGTTTATGCTGTTGATCTCGACAACACGCTCATCTATGCGAACCCGGCATTCGAGCGGCTGACGGGCTGGTCACTCGATGAGGCCCTGGGGAAGAAATGTTTTGAATTCTTCGGGAACGGCAAGGAGCCTCTGTGCAAAGGTCGATGCCCGGTCGGAAAAGCGATTTCACAAAAGATGGATGATTCGCATCATGAGAGCAAGCTGACGACTCGGTCCGGGGAAGTGAAGGAAATCCATGTTTCGCTCTCACTTCTTCGCGATACCGAGAAGACCTTCGGCGCCGTCGGAATCATGGAGGATGTCACAAAGGCGAAGGAGGCGGAGCGGACCTGTGCGGAAACGTTGATTTCCGTTGAAAAGGAGATCGAGCAGTGCAAGCAGGCGGAAGAGGCGCTCACCCATACCTTGGAAAAGCTCTCTCGCTCCAACAGAGAGCTGGAGCAATTCACCTCTACGGCCTCCCATGATCTGCAGGAGCCGCTTTTTTCCATCCTCGGGTTCAGCGAACTGTTAAAAGCCAAATTCGGCGAGGAGCTAAGCGAAAAGGGGAGGGAGTACATCGATCGAATCCGGGGCGCCGCTACGAATATGCAGACCATGATCAACAGCTTGCTGGAGCTGTCCCGCGTTACAACGGTGAAGAGATCCTTTACCAAGGTAAATCTGACCGAGGTAGTGCGGGAGGTGATGACCGATTTGGAAATGAATATCAATAACGTGGGGGCGAAAGTAAAACTCGGCAAGCTGGAGACCATTGACGCCGATCCGGTTCAGATGAGGCAGCTACTTCAGAATCTCATCAGCAATGCGGTCAAATTTCACCGGGACGATGTGGATCCGTTGATAAGGATATCGGGCAAACGCATTAAGGATAGGCGACGGCGTCTGGATCGAAAAACTCAAATGAACTGGATGTATCAGATCATTGTCGAAGGCAACGGCATAGGTTTCGACGAAAAGCATATCCACCTCATCTTCAACGCCTTCGAGCGCCTACACAGCCAGAGAGATTTTGAGGGGGCCGGAATCGGCTTGACCATCTGTCACAAGATCGCCGTGCGCCACGGAGGAGGAATAACGGCAAAAGGCAGACCGGGGCAGGGATCGAAGTTCATCGTGACGCTGCCGGTCAAGCAATACAGAGGAAGAGACATGACAACGGCCCCTGAGCGCTCCATACACCCACCGGCTTGAATAGGCTTCATCTGCGGATCGGCTGGTTGACAATTCATCCGCTCCTCAATATACTCTCGAAAATTTTTGCCGAAAGAAAAGGGGATCTGCCGAAAGAAAAGGGGATCTGTCGAAAGAGAAAGGGAGATTCATGCTTTCCCGGCACAGTAGAGGCGCGATGCGTGCTCTCACATTCGCTTCGACTTTCGGCTTGACCATGGCGGCTTTTGCCCTTTTCGGCCTGTGGGCGGGCACGTTCCTCGACAGGAAGCTGGGAACGACCCCCTGGCTCTCACTGGCCCTGGTCATCCTGGCGATTTACGGCGGCTTTCGTCAGAGCTTTCGCCATCTACGCCGCATATTGAAGGACGATGAATCCTGAAGCAATCCAGGTATGGATTGCTTCAGGATTCATTCAGTGCAAAAGAAATCAATGAATGAAAATTAAAACAGAGAAATCAACAATCCCAGAATTGGCAAGAGGGCGAGGGCTCGATGGCCATATTCAATTGCTTTTCTCGTACACCCGGTTCTGCCGGTGATTGATGCTTAGCATGATGCCGACCAAAATCCTGTCCATGGATCCGGACTTTCCGAGCCGGGTGCTGAGGATGAGTCTTGTCCTGGCAGCTGGCATACTCGTGCTCTCCA
Organism: uncultured Thermodesulfobacteriota bacterium; assembly: GCA_964522545.1. Taxonomy (GTDB): domain Bacteria; phylum Desulfobacterota; class DSWW01; order CAZFWM01; family CAZFWM01; genus CAZFWM01. Next base: position 12,003 of record CAZFWM010000194.1, on the reverse strand, counting down.
CCCTCTATAAGGATTTTTCTCTTTCCCTGGGGCTGGGTACGGGCATGTTCGTGAGCGTGGCCTCCCTGTGGACACTCATGGGGATGGGACGGATATTCGTGAACCCCAAGGGGAAAAAGGCCGCGGTCGTCGGCCTCACCCTCTTGGTGAAGTATCCCCTCCTGATCCTGCTCCTCTACTTCTCTCTTCGAAGCTGGGGCGCACACCCGGTCGGCGTGGTCGTGGGCGTGAGCCTGGTTCCGGCGGTCATTCTGTTGAAAATAATAGGGATCCTCTGGGTTAATCATATGAATTCGAAGCAATCCACTGGCTGAACCGGTGGATTGCTTCGAATTCATGGGTTGACAAAGAAATTGCATATTGTATACTGTGTGAAATATTTCACAGTTAGATGTGAAAAATTTCACGATTTCAGTAATTATTCAGGAAAATGGACGCAACGCACGCAGCAGAACACGGAGCCGAACACGCGGCCGGAGGAATCTCCACTCCGGAGCTGCCTTCTTTTTTCAGTGCCTTCGATAAGGTCATCGAGGCCGAGTGGGGCGCCCACACCCTTCATTTCCTGCATCAGGCCATCTATCCGCTCGCCTTTGCCGTCATCGCCGCGCTGATATTTCTCGTGATCGTGCTGGTGGGAACCCGTAAGACGGAGAAGATACCGCGGGGCCTCCAGGCCTTCCTGGAGCTAATTTACATAAAGCTGGACAATTTCGTTGTCGGGATTATAGGACCCGAGGGGAAGAAGTTCACACCCTTCATCGGTACGCTCTTCATCTATATCGTGATGATGAATTTGCTGGGGCTCATCCCCCTGTTCCACTCTCCGACCAGCAAATTGAATACAACATTGAGCCTGGCTCTGGTCGTTTTCTTCGGAACGCAGATCGTCGGGATCAAATACAATGGACTTATCGGCTACTGCAAGCATTTCGTAGGGGAGCCGACATGGCTCGCGCCATTGAACATCCCGCTCCACCTCATTGACCAATTGGTCCGGCCGGTCTCCCTGTCGTTGCGTCTTTTCGGAAACATCATGGGAGAAGATACGGCCATTGCCGTGATGACGAGCCTTGCGGTCGTACTGGGGGCCTTCAGCTTTATGGCGCCCTTTCAGCTGCCGATGATGCTGCTGGCCGTATTGACCAGCTTCATCCAGGCCCTGGTTTTTTCCATACTGGCGTGCATCTATTTCACGGAGGCGATCGGCCATCACGGCGATGGTGAACATGGAGACGAGGCGGAGGCGCACTGACGGCTCGAACTTTTTCACGGTACAGAACAGGCGTACCGTGACTCGACCATAAATTCTCGTACGAAGAATAACAAACCTCAAGAAAGGGGGTGACGGTATGTGGTATTTTGCAGTTCTTTCTCTGACCATCGGATTCGGACTCGCGCTGGCCGCTATAGCCAGTGCCACGAGTCAGGGTCGCGCCATCGAGGCGGCCATGAACGGGATCTCCAGGCAGCCTGAGTCGGCAGGTCAGATCCAGACAGCGATGATCATCGGTCTCGCATTCATCGAGGCCCTGACCATCTACGCTCTCGTCCTCGGCTTTGTCCTCATGGGCAAGCTTCCGGACGCGGCTTCGTTCATGAACGTTCTGACCGGAGCACACTAATCGAGGTCGAATTGTGTTTCAACTCGACCTGATGCAAAGAAAGGTTCCTTCCCGATCGGGAAGGAGTGAATGGTGAATTCTGCAAGATGGAAGTTCTAAATCAGCTTGGAATTGATTTTCGGATTCTCGGAACGCAGATCGTCGGGTTCCTTATCCTATTCTTTCTTCTCTGGAAATTCGGGTGGCCCCGTCTGATCGATGTCATCCATTCCCGAGAGAAGGAGGTCAAGGGGACCTACGAAAAGGCCGAGCAGGCCCGGGCGGATACGGAGCGGATGCGGGACGAGTACGAGTCGCGACTCCAGAAGGTCGAAGAGGAGATCGACCAGCGGATCCGCGACTCCATCCAGGAGGCGGAGCGTCACAGCGAGGAGATCCGTGCTTCCGCCAGACAGGAGGCCGACAAGGCCCGTGAGCGAGCTTTGGATGAGATCGACAGGGAGCGAAAAAAGGCCATTGCCGATCTCCGCTCCCAGGCCGTCGACCTCGCCGTCCTCGTGGCCTCCAAGCTGATCGGCCAGTCCGTGGATGAGTCGACGGCTCGGCGCCTGGTGGACGAATTCTCCCGCGACCTGGAAAAGATGCAATGATCGAATCCCGCAGTCTTGTCCATCGCTATGCCCGGGCGCTCTATCAGATCGCCGAAGAGCGGGATCAGGTCCGGCGGTTCAGCGAGGATCTGGCCTTGATTCGGCAATTGATGGAGCAGAAAGAACTGAGCGAGTTTTTTCTCCATCCCCGGGCACGCAAAGTGGACAAGAAGGAGAAGGTCGACAAATTCCTTGCGCCCTTGATCGACCGGACGGTGCGAAATCTCATCTGCCTGGTGATCGATCGCGGGCGGGAGAGAATCCTGCCCGACCTGCAGGAGGAGTTCGACCTCATCGCGGATGATGCGGCCGGCGTGGCCCGTGCGGAGCTCGAGACGGTCTGCGACCTGAGCGATGACGAGCTTGCGCGGATTCGTCCCCGCCTCGAGAAGATCACGGGGAAGTCGCTCCAGATCGAGCAGCGCCTCAACCCGGACATCCTGGGTGGCATCCGAGTGCGGGTCGGCAGCACGATGATCGACGGCAGCGTGGCCGCCAAGTTGAAGGCCCTGCGCCAAAAGCTCATAGAATTCAAAATCTGAGGGACGGGATCACGTTAGAGACTGGATCACGGACTGAATCCCGCACCCCTAAAGGGGAGGTAGGACCCTGGCAACGATAAAACCACAGGAAGTAGCGTCTTTAATCCAGAGGGAGATCGAACAGTACGAAGCCGAGCTCAAAATGGAGAGCGTCGGCACGGTGTTGAGCTGCGGGGACGGCGTCGCCCGGGTTTACGGACTCGACGAATGCATGTCCAGCGAGCTCCTCGAATTTCCGAATGGAGTTTTCGGTATCGCCCTCAACCTGGAGGAGGACTCCGTCGGAGCGATTCTCCTTGGGGATGAGACCAAGGTTCAGGTCGGCGACACCGTAAAGACAACGGGCAAGGTGGTATCGGTCCCGGTTGGGGACGCCCTGCTCGGCCGTGCCGTGGATGCCCTCGGACAGCCGGCGGACGGGAAGGGCCCCATCGTCACCGACGATTATCGCCGGATCGAGAGCAACGCCCCCAACGTGGTCATGCGGCAGCCGGTCAAGGAGCCGCTCCACACCGGGATCAAGGCCATCGACTCCATGATTCCCATCGGCCGGGGCCAGCGGGAGCTCATCATCGGCGACCGGCAGACCGGTAAGACCGCAATCGCCATCGACACCATCATCGCCCAGAAGGACACGGATGTGAAATGCATCTACGTGGCCGTCGGGCAGAAGCTCTCCACGGTCGCCCAGGTGATCACCGCCCTGGAGAAGCACGGCGCCATGGAGTACACCACGGTCATCTCGGCCTGCGCCAGCGATCCGGCCCCGATGCTCTACATCGCCCCCTATGCCGGCGCCGCCATGGGCGAATACTTCCGCGACAAGGGAGAGCACGCCCTGGTCATCTACGATGATCTTTACAAGCATGCCGTCTCGTATCGTCAGGTCTCCCTGCTGCTCAGGCGACCGCCCGGCCGCGAGGCCTTCCCCGGCGACATTTTCAACCTGCATTCGAGGTTGCTGGAGCGTGCGGCCAAGTTGAGCGACGAGCTGGGAGGCGGATCGCTCACGGCTCTCCCTATCGTGGAGACGCAGGGAGGGGACTACGCCGCCTACATCCCGACGAACGTGATATCCATCACGGACGGCCAGATCTACCTGGAAAACAATCTCTTCTACGCCGGCGTGCGGCCCGCCATCAACGTGGGACTCTCCGTCTCGAGGGTCGGTGGGAACGCCCAGACAAAGGCCATGAAAAAGATCGCCGGCACCCTGCGGCTGAGCCTGGCCCAGTATCGTGAGCTCGAAGCATTCGCCAAATTCGCTTCCGACCTGGATCCGGCCACCCAGGCCCAGCTCACAAGGGGCGAGCGACTCGTGGAGGTCCTGAAGCAGGGGCTCTACAACCCGGTCGTTCTCGAGGAGGAGGTCGTCATCATTTCCGTGGCCGGAAGGGGCGTGCTGGACAAGGTGCCCCTCGACAGCATTCCGGAGTGCGAGAAAGCGCTGGTGGCCCGCGTAAAGGATCAGATGCCCCAGCTGCTGAAAACCATTCGGGATGAAAAAGTGCTCTCTGACGAGAATGAGGATAAGCTGGTCGAGATTGGATCGGAAGTCCGAGAACAGTTCGTCCGTGTGAGCGAAGAGGAGGCATAGGTTCGACAAGGGGGAGATCCCCCCTGCCGAGAACCGATTCAAACCATGCTAAGCTCGCGTGAGATAAAGTCCCGCATCGGGGGCGTCACCAACATCCAGCAGATCACCCGCGCCATGGAGATGGTGGCTGCCGCGCGCCTGCGCCGCGCCCAGGACGGCGCCCGGTCCGGTCGCCCTTACGCCGACAAGCTGTACTCCCTGGTGCAGCTTCTGGCCGGCACGGGTGAGACCGTCCAGCATCCTCTGTTGGCAGTACGCGAGCCGACGAAACGAGCAGGGGTATTCATCGTCACGGCGGACAAGGGGCTCTGCGGCGCCTACAGCACGAACATCATCCGGAAGGCCGAGCGGTTCCTGAAGAGTCTGTCGGACATCGAGGTCGATCTGACCCTGGTCGGGCGAAAGGGGATCAGCTATTTCGAGAAGCGGGGTCACAACATCGTCGATTCCTACAATCAATTCACCAAAGAGGTCCTGGCGGCCGAGGTGAGCCGCATGGCGGCCCCCTTGATGGAGGCGTTTCTGCAGGAGAGGGTGGACGAGGTCCATATCGTCTACACGCGCTACGAGTCCGCTTTCGAAACGGTTCCGACGGTTCAAAGACTTTTACCGCTGGACCCGGGCGACATGGCCGGAGACGGCCAGGGAGAGGCCCCCGACTTCATTTATGAGCCGTCGGCCGAGGCCCTGTTCAACAGTCTCATGCCGGTCTACTTCGAAAATCAGCTCTTTCGAGCGCTCGGCGAGTCCCTGGCGAGTGAGCTGGGCGCCAGAATGGTGGCCATGCGAAACGCCACGGACAACGCGGATGAAATGATTCGTGATCTTACTTTATCATACAACAAGGTTCGTCAGGCCTCTATTACAAAGGCTATTCTGGAAATCGTCTCCGGGGCGGAGGCCCTGAAAGGTTAAATGGGAGCCAGGCAACCCCCCGGGGGGGGTTGGGGGGGGCCCAATTAAAAAATTAAAAAACCATTTAACCTTATTCCTCTCCCTTCGGGAGAGGGGTTTTTAGAGAATAGAACTTATGAAAAAATTAACGATTTACACAGCCCAACCCTAGCATAAAAAGGAAAGTTATACCCGTCATGGATAACGAGAACAGAGGAAAGGTCGCACAGATCATCGGTCCTGTCGTGGACATCGAGTTTTCCGAGGACCATCTCCCGGCCATCTACAACGCCATCACAATCAAGGCCGAAGAGAAGGAGATCGATCTGGTCTGCGAAGTAGCACAGCACCTCGGCGGCGGGCAGGTCCGGACCGTCGCCATGTCCACCACGGACGGCCTGATCCGGGGGATGGAGGCCGTCGACACGGGGGCACCGATCACTGTTCCCGTGGGGGAGGCGACCCTGGGGAGATTGTTCACCCTGCTGGGCGAGCCGATCGACAAGCTGGGTGAGGTCAAAACGGATATGACCTACCCCATCCACCGGCCGACCCCACCGCTGGAAGAGCAATCGACGAGTACGCTCCAGTTCGAGACCGGACTGAAGGTCGTTGATCTGCTCTGCCCCTACTCGCAGGGCGGAAAAGTCGGCCTCTTCGGCGGCGCCGGCGTGGGCAAGACGGTTCTCATCATGGAGCTCATCCGGAACATCGCCCAGGAGCACGGCGGGATCTCGGTCTTCTCCGGTGTGGGCGAGCGGACGCGCGAAGGGAACGACCTCTGGCTCGAGATGCAGGAATCGGGGGTTCTGGCCAAAACGGTCCTCGTATTCGGCCAGATGAACGAGCCGCCCGGTGCGCGGCTCAGGGTCGGATTGACGGGGCTCACCATGGCCGAGTACTTCCGCGACGTCAAGGGGCAGGACGTTCTCCTCTTCATCGATAACATCTTTCGGTTCACCCAGGCAGGCTCCGAGGTTTCGGCCCTGCTCGGGAGAATGCCCTCGGCCGTCGGCTACCAGCCGACCCTCTCTACGGAGATGGGCAAGCTTCAGGAGCGGATCACTTCCACGAAGAGTGGATCGATCACATCCGTGCAGGCCATCTACGTCCCTGCCGACGATCTGACCGACCCGGCCCCGGCCACGACCTTCTCCCATTTAGACGCGACGACCGTTCTTTCCCGGCAGATTTCCGAGCTGGGAATCTACCCGGCCGTGGATCCCCTGGACTCCACATCGCGCATCCTGGATCCGCTGATCGTGGGCGATGAGCATTACAAGGTAGCGCGAGACGTGCAGCGGGTTCTCCAGAAGTACAAAGACCTTCAGGACATTATCGCCATTCTTGGGATGGAGGAGCTCTCCGACGAAGACAAGATGGTCGTCCAGAGGGCCCGCAGGATGCAGCGCTACCTGTCTCAGCCCAACTTTGTGGCCGAGCAGTTCACGGGAGTTCCGGGCCGGTACGTTCCGATCAAGGAGACCGTCCGGGGCTTCAAGGAGATCCTCGAAGGAAAACACGACGATCTTCCCGAGCAGGCATTCTACATGGTCGGCACCATCGACGAAGCGGTGGAGAAGGCCGAAAAGATGAGCAAGGAAGCCGAGGCCTAGCAGACGATAGGTCCGAACGAGGGAATCAATTCAGAAACAAGTAGATGAACCGTGGCCGCTGAATTCACATTGGAAATAGTGACGCCGGAACGAACCGCGTTTCGGGAGAAAGTGACGTCCCTGATCATCAAGGCGTCCAATGGATACCTGGGCGTACTGGCAAGGCACGCGCCCCTCGCCTCCGGGCTCGATATCGGGGCTGCGACGATACGCCGACCCGATCAGTCCGAAAGCAGAATTGCCATCAACGGCGGGTTCCTCATGGTACTAGACAATGAGGCCACCGTCCTCACCACCACGGCCGAAATGGACAAGGAGATCGACCAGGCCCGGTCAGAGGCCGCCCTCGAGCGCGCCCGCAAGCGCCTGTCGGAACGAAAGGCGGACTGGGATCACGAGCGGGCCGATCTCGCCATGAAGCGTGCCATCGCCAGGATCAAGACACTCAACCCGTGATCCGGCCGCGCCTGCGCGCCTCCGTCCAAATAATCCCTGCCTAAACCAATCTAGTTTCTGCCATATCCATGTCCAATGTCACTTCGCGAGTTTTTCGTGAAAAAGAAATCTCGCGCAGAGGCGCAGAGCCAGATTCCTCGGCTATCGCCTCTTCACAGTCAAAGAGTTCAACCGCCAGTTGAGTGCCGAGAGCTTCCAATCCCACTCCTTTTCCTGTCAGCCCCCGTATCTCCGGTGACGCTGCTGGTAGACGCGGACGGCCCGGAGCAAATCGATCTTTCGAAAAGCGGGCCAGTTGACATCGATAAAGCACAGCTCGCTGTATGCGCCCTGCCAGAGGAGAAAGTTGCTGAGTCGGACCTCGCCCGATGTGCGGATGATCAGATCCGGGTCGGCCTTTTCGAGATACCTTGTGTAGAGCCGGTCCGAGATGGTCTGCTCGTCGATCTTGTCCGGGGAGAGATTGCCGGCTTGGACTTCCCGTGCGATCTCCTTCACGGCGTCCAGGATCTCGGTTCTTCCGCCATAGGCAATGGCCAGGTTGAGAAAGAACTGGTCGTGATCTTTCGTTGCCTCCTCGGCGTGCTTGATCCGTTCCTGGAGATTCGGGGGAAGCATACCTATGCGGCCGATCGCCGTGAACCGGATCCGGTGGCGCCGTACCCGCTGGTCGTTGATGATCCGGTCGAGGTACCGGAAGACGAGCTCCATGATTCTGCTGACCTCGGTCTCGGAGCGGCTGAAGTTCTCCGTGGAGAAGACATACATGGTCGTGGAGAGGATGCCCCCGATCTCCTGGCACCAGTCGAGGAAGTCCTCTATCGTGTCGGCCCCTTTCTCGTGTCCCTCCCAGGGGGTGAGCCCCTTCTCGGTGGCCCAGCGCCGGTTCCCGTCCAGGATGATACCTATGTGCTCCGGAAATTTCCCATCTTTGATCTGCTTGTATAGGATCGATTCATAGATGTGGGCGAGCGGACTCGTTCTGAGGAGGTTCTGGAAGAGCCTGTTCAGTCCGGGGCCTCTCGGTTTCGCTTGGGGCATGGTTGGACTCCAGATGAGCGGAAGGGACAGGAGAGCGGACGCCCTCAGGCCTCTCTGCCCTTGTCCAGAAAATCGCCGATCTTTTTCACGGCCCGGCGGATTCGATCTTCCGACTCCACGAGGGCCAGGCGGACGTATCCTTCCCCGCCCGGCCCAAAGCCGATGCCGGGGGCCACGACCACGGATGTTTCGGCGAGGAGCCGCTTGGAAAATTTGAGTGAGCCGATCTCCCGGAATGGTTCGGGAATTGGGGCCCAGAGATAGATCGTACCCCTGGGCACCGGCACGTTCCACCCGATTTCGGCCAGGGCCGAGATGAGGGTGTCTCTGCGGCGCTGGTACATGGCCCGGTTCTCTTTGACAAAGGAGTCCCCTTCCTCGAGGGCCATGATCCCGGCGATCTGGATGGGCTGAAAGATCCCGTAGTCCATATAGCTCTTGAGCGAAGCCAGCACTTCGATGACCTCGCTGTTGCCCACGGCAAACCCGATGCGCCACCCGGCCATCCGGTAGGATTTGGACAGCGAGAAGAGCTCCACGGCGACCTCCTTGGCTCCGGGCACCTGGAGTATGCTCGGTGCCGAGAGGCCGTCGTAGGTGATGTCGGCGTAGGCAAAGTCATGGAGGATCACGATGCCTTCCCTGTTGGCGAACTCCACGGCCCGCTCGAAGAATTCCAGAGGAACGACAGTTGTCGTCGGGTTGTGAGGGAAACAAAGGATCAGCATCTTGGCCCGCGGCCAGGTGTGCCGTTGAACCTCGGCCAGGGCCTCGAAAAAGTCCTCGAGCGGATGGAGCGGGACTCGTACCAGGTGCCCCCCTGCGATCACGACCCCGAAGGAATGGATGGGATAGGTCGGGCCGGGCACCAGAGCGGCGTCGCCGTTGTTCAGCACGGAGAGGGCCACCTGAGTGATCCCTTCCTTAATTCCGGAGATGGAGACCACCTCGGAGCCCGGATCGACATCGACATCGAACCGCCGTTTGTAGAGCGCGGCGGCCGCCTCGCGCAGTCGGGTTATACCCCGGGAGGCCGAATAGCGGTGATTCTTCGCCTCCCGGGCCGACTCGACGAGCCGGTCGACGACGAAATCCGGAGTCGGCCGGTCAGGATTTCCCATGCCGAGATCAATGATCTCCTCCCCCTGCTGGATTGCATCAATCTTCATCTCGTCGATCGCTGTGAATAGATAAGGGGGGAGGTCCTTGAGCCGCAGTGCCCGAATCATGAAGGTCCCTTTTCTGTAGAGTAAGAGTTCATCGCTGAAAAACAAGAAAACAAAGGGAATTATGCCGAAAGGCCATGAGTTGGCCAGTCCAACTCCCTTCATAAAATATGATTGAAAGGTGCGTGAAGTCAACCCTAACGTTGCATAAAGCCGCAGGCGGAAACCGCTGACGCTCGCGCCAGAGCACGCCATCAGGGTCAAGTGAGCGGGGTGGCCCTTTTCAGGGGGACAAGCCTGTCGATATAATGCGAAAGATTCAAAGCTCAATAACGCAAAGGTGCGTGGAGGTCTCAATATGAAGTTCGTGCATGGCGAAGTGGTTACGGGAACCGTGAGAGATTTTTTGCACGAGCGACTGCTGCCCCCTGTGAGGGAGCGGATCTTCGATGAACGGCTGATGGGGAACCCGGGCTTCAAGAGGTTATTCGAGGCGTGGAAATATTTCATCAAGCTGGGGCGCATCCAGTTCTTCCGGGACCGGCTCCCTGAGTTTGACCCCGACAAGAGCAATGTCTCCTGGATTCCCATCAACCGGGACATAGAGGGGGCAGGGGAGATCGCGCTGCCCGAGGAAGTCCTCGGCCGGCTCATAGAGAAGGCCAGGCATCGGGTGATCGTCGACTTCTGCGGCTGCCGCAAGGTGATGGAGTGCAAGTCCTACCCCCACGACATGGGCTGCCTCATGATGGGGGAGTCGGCCCTGCTCATACCGGCCAAGTCCAGCCGAGAGGTGGGCGTCGAGGAGGCAAAAGCACACGTAAGAAAGGCTGTCGAGGCAGGGCTCATACCGGTCACGGGCAAGGCCCGGATCGACAACGATTTCTTCATGATTCCCGACGAGGGCAAACTCCTGACCGTTTGTCTGTGCTGCGACTGCTGCTGCATTACCCGTTTCAGTCGCTACATGACGCCGGAGATTCTCGACGGCATACACCATCCAGTGGAGGGGCTGTCCGTCGAGGTGGTTGGCGACTGCATCGGCTGCGGACAGTGCGTCGCCAAGTGTTATATTGATGCCATCGAGTTGACAGGCGACCGGGCGGTAATCGGCAATATGTGCCGTGTCTGCGGCCGCTGTGCAATGCATTGTCCCCAGGGAGCCATAAAACTCAAGCTCGACAATCCCGGCGCCGTGGATGCCGTTGTCCGGCGAATCGAATCCGCTGTTGATTTCTAGCGGCGTATAAAGAGTTTAACGCAGAGGCGCAGAGAAAGAAATTCATATCGAATGATTTTTATGTCATTTCGAGCAAAGCGAGAAATCTTTCCGGGAGTACAATCTGACAAAGAAAAGGTTTCTCCCTGCGGTCGAAATGACATGTCCGACTTTCTATAAAATCAGCAATTGGTAAGCTTAATGGATTGAATCGATTAATAAACAGACCTCTGCGTCTCTGCGACTCTGCGTTAAAAAAATCTGGGAGTGAAAGTCCGCACGAAGTGCACCAACTTTAACAGGGGATCATCCACTATGTCAGAGATCCGGAAGGCAGCGGCCGTGCTCTTGATCCGGGAGGCCGGGGAGGCCGGGATCGAGGTCTATCTCACACAGCGTCCGGACTCGATGCGATTCGTGGGGGGCGCCTATGTCTTCCCGGGCGGCGTGGTTGAGCCCGGAGACAGCGCATCCGGCCTGGAGGTTCTGATCGATGGTCGCACTCCGGCGGAGATGGCACAGATCCTCGAGCTCTCTCCCGCAGGTGGCTCCCCCTTCTGGATCGCGGCCCTCCGGGAGCTATTCGAGGAGACCGGAATCCTCTATGCACGTCGGAGACGCGGAGGCCCACTCCTCGCCTCCGATGAAAAAGACGATCAGCTCCTTTCGCGCTGCCGTGCCGGACTGGAAGAACAGGCCGACTCCCTGGCCGGAATCCTTCAAGAGGAAGGCCTGCTTCTCGCCGCCGATCGGCTTTTCTATTTCGATCACAAGATCACACCGGAGGGGTGCCCCCTCCGATACGACACCCACTTCTTCGCCGCCCGCCTGCCGGAAGGACAGACCGCGATCCCCTCCGGGAGAGAGGTCGTGAAGGACGCCTGGCTCTCCCCGGCCGAGGCCCTGGGCCGGTGGGAACAGGGTGAGCTTCCAATGATGCCCCCCACAGTGGCCCTCCTCGAGCGCCTCCTGCCCCACCACTCTTGGGAGGCGGTCCAACAAGAGTGCTGTTCTAAAAATATTTTATTTGACCTGAAGACGAATTTGATGTAATCTAATTGTAAGATTAAAATCTATTTTATAAAGCTTTCATTCGTTCTTTTCGGAAACAATGGAATAATCTATTAAACAGGGAGGCCGCCATGAAGGATCAAACCTACCGTTTAGGAACGAATGCTTATTCCATCCTCTATTCGAAGAGATTGGGGGGGGGCCGGGGGGGGGGGGGGGGGGGGGGGGGGGGGGGGGGGGGGGGGG
>CAZFWM010000193.1:0-14025 GCA_964522545.1 uncultured Thermodesulfobacteriota bacterium | reverse complement strand
TTTTTTTCAAAAATCAATCAGGACAGCAAGTTATGCGACTTTGCCGGAACCCTGCTGTCGTGCCTGACCGCCCTGCTCCTCTCCTGCTACCCGGGGGGCGGCCCGATACCGGACCGGGACGAACTGCTCGAGGTCTCGATCTGCGAGCGCCCGGTCGCCACGACGGGAGGCCTTGTGAGCGGAGAGGCCGACAGGGAGACCGCCACTTGCTCCTGGAAGGGGATCCCCTACGCGGCCCCGCCCGTGGGGGACCTGCGGTGGAGGCCCCCGCAGCCCCCGGAGCCCTGGACCGGGGTTCTAGACGCCACGGAGTGGGGCAGCGCCTGCATGCAGGACGACGGGTTCGTCTACATCAACGGGAACCAGAAGGGCTACTCCGAGGACTGCCTCTCTCTCAACATCTGGAGGCCGAGGAGGCCCGGCCCCTTTCCGGTCCTGGTCCGGATCCACGGCGGGGCCTATCAGGGAGAGGCCGCGAGCATCCCCATGTACATGTCCGACCGGCTCGCCGTAAACGGAGAGGTGGTGGTCGTCACGATCAACTACCGGGTGAACGTCTTCGGCTTTCTGGCCCACCCGGCCCTGGCCGCCGAAGACCCGGAGGTTGGCACCGGCAACTACGGCACCCTGGATCAGATCGCGGCCCTCGAGTGGGTGCGGGACAACATCGAGGAGTTCGGCGGGGACCCGGAAAATGTCACCATCTTCGGCGAATCGGCCGGCGGCTGGAGCGTGTGCACCCTGCTGGCCACGCCCCTGGCCGAGGGGCTCTTCCACCGGGCCATCATGGAGAGCGGGGGGTGCGTGGCCTCCCGACCCCTGGAACGGGGATGCGAGCACGGTTGCACGGCGGCCAGGGAGCTCGGGTGCCGGCAATGCGACGAGGGCGCTCTACCATGCATGAGGCGGGCCGGCGCCGAGCAGGTGCTCGGCGCAATGACGAGGCCCCTGACCTCCCAACTCCTTCTCCGCGGTCTGCGCTACATCCCCCACGAGGACGGGCATGTGCTCACCACAAAAGCCCGTGCCATGATCGAGTCAGGCCGATTCAACAGGGTGCCCTTCCTGGCCGGGAGCAACCGGGATGAGTTCAGGGTCATCCTCGGCCTCAGGCCCGGCCTGTGGCTTGGAGGCGAGAGGGCCTACAGAGCACGTCTCCGGCGCGAGTACGGGGATCGGGCGGACGAGGTCTTCCGGCTCTATCCGCCCGAGGCATTCGACAGCGCGAAGAACGCCTACGCCGCCATCCTCACGGACAGGTCTCTCGGGTGCCCCACCTACGACGGAGTGACCGCAGTCTCCGCACAGCAGGGGGCGGCCTACTACTACCGCTTCGAGTACGCGGATATGAACTTCGGCTCCTTCATCGGGGCCATGCACTGGATGGAGGTCCCCTTCGTGCACGCCAACTTCGACCGCTGGCCCCTGGGTGCGCTCTACGGCCCGTGGAACATCTCCGAGGCCGAGGCCCTGGCCGCGAAGATCCAGGCCTACTGGACGAACTTCGCCCGCACGGGCGACCCGAACGGCCCGGGCCTGCCCCCGTGGCCGGCCTTCAATGCGGAGACGCGGGCCGTGCAGATCCTCGACCTGGAGGTACGCACAGAGCCGGCCGGAATGGAGGAGCGGTGTGTTTTCTGGAGGGAGTACAACCGGTCCCACCCGCCGGTCTGGGAGACCGGGGTACTGGGCCGGTAAGGGCGCCGCTTGCTTCGCCCCTTGAACTTATCGCCCTTCGGGCGGGCTAATGAGCTCAATTGCTCCTGGGGTTGACACCCCAGGCTACATGACCTGACCCCTTCGGGGTCAATTGGATTTCCTATGTAATGAACTTATCTCGGCTTCGACGGGGACTTTTTTCGGCCCATTCCCCGTCGTTCCCGCGAAAGCGGGAACCCACAATTTTGCTAATTTGCTGGATCCCCGCTTTCGCGGGGATGACGGTGTGAGGGGTAATTTGGATTTTCTATGCAATGCACTTCCATATGTAATGAAGACGGGGGAAAGCCGGTCATCTATATTAACCCTGTAGAGGTGAAAAAATGAGAATACGCCCGCGAATAACCCTCCCTGTCCTCTATCTCCTGGCGGCCTGTGCGCTGGCCCTCGTCGTCCCGGCTTGCGGCCCCACGACCCACGATGTGCCCATGCGGGACGGGACCGTCCTGGCCACCGACGTCTACCGCCCCGCCGGCCTCGGGGCCCCCACCGTGGTGATCCGCACTCCCTATGGCCGCGGGGGCATGGAGGGGAGCGCCGAGAGCTTCGTGGGCGAGGGCTACTCGGTGGTCTCCCAGGACATCCGGGGCACGGGGGAATCCGAGGGCGTCTTCATGATGTTCCGTGACGACGGGTGGGGCTGGACCCGGGACGGCTACGACACGGTGGAGTGGGCGACAGGCGAGGCATGGTCGAATGGCGAGGCCGGCCTGTGGGGCTCTTCGGCCCTGGCCATCACATCGCTCCTCGCCACCGGCTCCAGGCCCCCCTCTCTGAAGTGTGCCTTCGCCCTCTCGGCCACGGGCGACATCTTCCACCACCTCGCCTACCAGGGCGGGGCCCTGCGCGAGGAGCTCGCCGTGAACTGGCTCATCTCGCTGGGCCAGGCCTTCTCGCTGGCGGCCCTGTACGCGCACCCCATGGACGATTCATTCTGGGACCCCGTCTCCCTACAAGACCGCTACGGCATGGTCAACGTGCCGGTCTACCACATGGGGGGCTGGTACGACATCTTCGCCCAGGGCACGCTCGACGCCTTTGACGGGCTGCACAGCGAGGGCGGCTTCGGCGCCGCGGGCCGTCAGAAGCTCATGATGGGGCCCTGGAACCACGGCGGCACGGCCGGTGAGCTTATCTACCCTCCGGAGAGCGCCATCCCCGACGGCGAGGATCTTCGCTGGTTCGACTACTGGCTCAAGGGCGTGGACGACGGGATCGGCCGCGAGCCGGCGGTGAAGTACTACCTCATGGGGGATGTCGACGATCCCGCGGCCCCGGGCAACGAGTGGCGCACGGCGGACGACTGGCCGGTGGCGTCGATCCCGACTCCCTACTACTTCATCCAGGGCGGAGGGCTCGGGCCGGAGTCGCCCGCCCCGGAAGGCGAGGTCGCCGCGTACACCTTCGATCCCGTGAACCCGGTGCCGACCCTCGGCGGGGCCAACCTCTTTCTGCCGGCCGGCTCTTTTGACCAGCGCCCCGTGCTGGACCGGCCGGACGTGCTCCTTTACACCTCGCCGGTCCTCACGGAGCCGCTGGCGGTGACGGGACGGATCCGGGCCAGTCTCTGGGTCTCCTCGTCGGCCCCGGACACGGACTTCACGGTGAAGCTCATGGACGTCTATCCCGACGGCCGGGCCATGCTGGTGACCGACGGCATCCTGCGGATGCGGTTCCGGGAAGGGCAGGACCACGAGGTCCTGATGACGCCGGGAGAGATTTACGAAGTGGCGGTCGACCTCTGGTCGACAGCCCTGGTCTTTAACAGCGGGCACCGAATCGCCGTGGCGGTCTCGAGCTCGAATTCGCCCCGGTTCAACGTGAACCCGAACACGGGCGGCCCTCTGTACGATTCGGCATCGACGGCGGCGGAGCAGGTGATCTATCAGGATGCGGCGCACCCGTCGCACATAATCCTGCCCGTAGTACCGCTGTGATCGACGGCGGGCACGGCATGCAGTGATCCGACATATTTACCCCGGATTCCCTCGTTCCCAGGCTCCGCCTGGGAACGAACATACGGGAGGCTCTGCCTCCTTTATTCGCTTACAGCGGACTTATTGGCCGAAAGGGGCAGAGCCCCTGGAGAGCTCCGTTCCGAGGCAGAGCCTCGGAACGAGATGGGGGCGGGCGGCCGGCAACGCGCAGACGGCAACGGACCCGGAACTCCTTTGCATTCGTCCCGGCTGTTTTGCTATTCTTGCTGAAATCCTCTCCCGCAACCCGAGACAAAGGACTGTCATGGCCTCCCCGATCTGGCTGGTCAACCTCCTCAAGAAGGGATTCCCTCAGCGCTTCGCCGTAGCCAGGCTCACCCGATATCCCATGCTCGGAAAGATGATCGACAATCTGATCTTCAAAGGGGACCGGGTGATATTCCTCCCGAAGGACAGGGTCGTGGAGGTGAGCAGGCCGGTGGACGCCCCGGGCGAGATGGTCCTGCCCTCCAAGGTGGTGGAGTACTTCATCGAGAAGGCCAACTATCACTGGATCATGGACCGATGCATCTGCCGCGATGCCACAGGATGCAGGGATTACCCGGTCGACCTGGGGTGCCTATTCCTGGGCGAGGCGGCCATGGGGATCAACACCGCCCTCGGCCGGAGCGTCATACGGGAGGAGGCCCTCGACCACGTGCACCGCTGCCGCGAGGCCGGGCTGGTCCACATGGTCGGCCGGACCCGGCTGGACTCGCTGTGGCTCAACGTCGGTCCCGGCAACAGGCTGCTCACGATCTGCAGCTGTTGCCCGTGCTGCTGTATTTGGCGCATGCTCCCCCACCTCGATGCCGGCATCGGCAGCAATGTTACGAAGATGACCGGGGTCTCGGTGACGGTGGGCGAGGAGTGCGAGGGCTGCGGCACCTGCGCCCAGGGCACCTGCTTTGCCGGCGCCATCCGCCTCGAGGGGGGCAGGTCCGTGATCGGCGAGGCGTGCAGGGGCTGCGGCCAGTGTGTCGAGGTCTGTCCTCACGGAGCTATCGAGCTATCGATCGGCCACGATCTTTTCGTGGAGGACTCGATCGGGCGGATCGCCCCGCTCGTGAATGTAGAGTGACCGGGGCGGCATTCATGACGCTCATCAGGGTTTGATGAATCAAACCCCTACAGCGTCCCGTCGACGAACAGCGTAGGGGCGCGATTCATCGCGCCCGGGCCCTGGGTTGAGATAAATCAAATCCCTACAGCGGCAAATCGAAAGGAGACATACCCATGACCGTGCGTTCTTCATCTGCAACCTGGCTCTCTCTGCTGCTCGCGGCCGTCATGCTGTCGTGCTGCCACGGCGACGGCAACGAAGTCGATACGGGCGCCTACTACGCGCCGGACGACTGGGGGCCGCTCGAGGTCGGGGTGACCACCCTCTACGTGGTCGACGAGTCCCGCTACGAGCCCTGGGGCATGAGA
Organism: uncultured Thermodesulfobacteriota bacterium; assembly: GCA_964522545.1. GTDB lineage: Bacteria > Desulfobacterota > DSWW01 > CAZFWM01 > CAZFWM01 > CAZFWM01. The sequence continues at coordinate 8,899 of CAZFWM010000193.1, read as the reverse complement.
AACCGGACCCTGCCCCTAGAGGTCTGGTACCCGTCCACCGGGGAGGGAGGCCGCACGAACTACATGTACGACATGGTCGGAGAGGTACCGACCGTGTTGATGCCTCTGCTGTGGATGCTCTACGGGACCGAATTCGATGTATTCTGGAGGGCTCCCACCGCGGCGCTGCGGGACGCCGAGATCCGCGACTCCGGGGGCCCCTACCCGGTCGTCCTGTTCAGTCACGGGTTCATGGGCGTGCGGTTCCAGAACTTCACCATGGCCGAGTATCTGGCCAGCCACGGCTTCGTGGTCGTCTCCATCGACCACTACGGCAACGCCGTCTTCGTCAACCCGCCGGGCCCGCCGATCATCCCCTTTAACCCCTTCAGCTCGGCCTCGGTCGCGGAGGACCGGATCGCGGATGTAGAGTTCGTGTTTCACGAGCTGCAGAGGATCAACCGGGAGTCCGGGGACTGGCACGACCTGCTCGACCTCGATCGGCTCGGCATATCCGGGCACAGCATGGGCGGCTTCACCAGCCTCGCCGTGGGGCTGGAATTCGACTTCGTCAAGGCCATCGCCCCGCTGGAGCCGGCGTGGTTCGGTGACTTTCCGCCGGAGTTCTCGAAGCCCTTCTTCCTGCTCCAGGGCGATCTGGACACCTATGTGGGATTCGCGAACGAGGAGGTCAAAGAGCTCTGGGAGGATGTGGCCTCCACCCGCAAGATCCACGTAAATCTGCTCAGCGGGGGGCACTTCAGCCCCACGGATGCCTGCGCTCTGATTCCCCCGACCCTGACTTTTTTTACTAAGGAGTGCGAGCCCCCCCTGGTCGACTACCACCTGGCCAACGAGGTACTGAATGCCTACATCACCGCCTTCTTCAAGTCCGCCCTCCTCGACGACGACCGGTTTGACGAGTACTTGAGGGGGAGTCACTTCCCGGGCGTGGCCGAGGTGGAGTCGGTCTGGGAGTAGCCGGGTTTTTTCTCACTGATTTTTCGAATTTTACGTTAATAACTTCACCACAGAGGACACAGAGGGCACAGAGAAAGTAAGAGGTTGATTCCATTCATTCTCTCTCTGTGCCCTCTGTGTCCTCTGTGGTTGAAAAAATCTTTTTAAGCTATTTGAATTTCCTGGGTGACAAAAGAACAGGAGGAGGTCTGGAATTCTCTATGTTCCCCCTTAGACTATTCCGACTCCTAGTCGCTGTGGTGCTCTCGGCGGCGTTTACCGGGCCTGCCGCGGCCGATCTCCAACTGAATTCCCCTCTGCCGCTCGACTCGCTGGCCCGAACCCCGGCCGTCCCCTTCCGGAGCGAAGCCGCCCCGGACGCCGATCTGCGGGTGCGCTCAGTCTTCCCCACTTCGCTCTTCGTGAGAGACTCCGGCGCCCTCTGCCAGGTTTTGATCGTCCGGCTCGAAAACGCTTCGGCGGGTGAGGCCCGTGCGGCCCTCGAGGTCGCGGGCCCCGAAGCGGGCCTCCACGCCCGAGAGGAAACGGTCCTCCCACCCGGCACGCACGACGTCACCTTCCTCGTCCCGGACAGCCGCCAACCCGGGGTCGTGGAGATGGCCCTGTTCGACGGAGACCTGCTGCAGCAGCGCCTCGCCTTCGACTGGGAGCCGGCCCGGCAGTGGAAGGTCTACGTGGTGCAGACATCCCACTTCGACCACGGCTACACCGGCGTCCAGGAGAGGGTCATGGAGAAGCGGGATCGGATCCTTGACGACGTGCTCGAGTACTGCGCCCTCACGGATGACTGGCCCGAGGAGTCTAGGTTCCGCTGGATCGTGGAGTCTTCGCTCTGCTTGAGCCACTACCTGGAGACACACCCCTGGAGGGAGGAGGAGATCAGGGAGAGGATCTCGGCCGGAAGAATCGAGATCAGTGCGAAGTTCTGCCACATGCACTCCTCCACGGCCGGCCACGAGGAGCTCGTCCGCAATCTGACCAACTCCACGGTACACCTGGCGGACCGGTTCGACGCGGAGATCGTCACGGCCGTGCACAACGACGTGGACGGGATCACGTGGGGCTCCGTGGCGGCGTGGCTCGGCGCGGGGGTGCGCTATTTCTCTCTCAACCCGAACCCTTTCTACCGGGGCGGAAACATCCTCTACCACACCGGCATGCCCCAGGCCTACTACTGGGTCGGGGCCAACGACCGGGGCATCCTCACGTGGCGCTCCAGGACCGGCTACGGCGAGGGGCGCTTCCTCATCGAGGGGCTCGACTGCACGCTCGAGGAGCTGCCTCGCCTGCTGGCCCGGTACGAGAATCCAAGCTTCCCCTACGACGCCCTTCACCTCACACGGACCGGCCTGGACGAGACCCCGCTCCTGGACGTCCACGACAACTGCTACCCCCGCTTCGAGGTCTGTGACACGATCCGGCAGTGGAACGAGATCTTCGAATACCCCCGGCTCATCTGCGCCACCAGCTCCCAGTTCTTCGGCTATCTCGAGGAGAACTTCGCCGGCCTGATCCCGGAGCTCCGGGGGGATTGCCCGGACTGGTGGGCCGACGGCGTCGCCACCGGGGCCGTCGAGGAGGGGCGTGCCCGCCGCCTCCACCACAAGCTCTGCGAGGCCGAGGTGCTCGCCTCCGCGGTCTCGGTGATCGACGACGAGACGGCCTACCCGAAGGCCGCCCTCGACCAGGCATGGGAGTGGACGATCCTCTTCGACGAGCACACGTGGGGGACCATATTCCCCCTCTTCTACCCGCAGGGGGCGATCTGGTGGAGCAAGGTCGCCGACATGGACAGGGCCGGTGCGGTCTGCGACGAGATCGCCGAGCGGGCCGTCCGAGAGATCGCGAAATCGGTCCGGGGCGAGGGCCCGGGGCTCCTGGTGTTCAATGCGCTCTCCTGGGACCGCACGGACGTGGCCGCATGGAGGCTCCCGCCCGATTTCCCCCGATCCCCCCTGGGCTCCACCCACTTCCGGATCCTGGACGAGGCGGGCGATCCGGTCCCGTACCAGGTGACGGCCGACGAGTCGGGCGCGATCGAGGTGGTCGTCGAGGTGGTTTTTTTGGCCCGGAACGTCCCTTCCATGGGGTACGCCACCTACCGGGTCGTCCCATCGGATGAGCCGCCCTCGTTTCTGAGTGGGCTGACAGTCGGCCAAACGCACCTGGAGAGCGACCACTACCGACTCAGCTTCTCCCCTGAAGCGGGCGTGACAGGCCTCCGCGACCGGGCCCTCGGCCGCGAGCTCGTCGATCCCAGAGCGCCCTTTCGGCTGAACGAATTCGTCTCCCGCAACCAGGGCCTCCTCGACGTCAACGACCTGAGGATGCGCGGGCGGATCGATGGCTACACCCTGAATGAGGCAGGACCGGTCTTCGCCTCCGTGGTCTTCGACACAGTCGATCCGCTCCGGCCCGAGTCCGCGATCACCCAGGAGGTCCGCCTCTACGACGGCCTCCGGAGGGTCGACTTCATCAACCGCCTCGAGAACTTTCTCAACCTCACCGGCCAGTCCCGCTACTTCGCGTTCCCCTTCGACGTGCCGGACTTCGAGTTTCGCATCGACACCCCCCTTGCGGTGATGCGCCCCTTCCACGAGCAGCTCCCGGACTTCGCCAAATTCTACGCGGTCCAGCACTGGGTCGATGCCTCCAGCACCGCGGAAGACTTCGGCGTCACCTGGGCCACGGCCGAGGCGCCCATGGTGGAGCTGGGGGAGATCACCAAGCCTTCGTGCTGGTGGGCCCTCGCGGATCCTCTCTACTACGATCCCGGCGTCTACCCCTACGAGCCGGGCTTTCCCCACATCTACTCGGAGATCATGAATAACTATCACAACACGAACTTCAACTACCTCCAGCTGGGGAGCGGCACGTGGCGCTACGCCGTGACGAGTCACGCCGGGTCGTGGGACCGGCCCGAGGTGGCACGGTTCGGGTGGGATCTCGCTTCGCCGCTCACGGCCGAACTCTTCGAGGCCGACCCGGCCGGGAGGCTGCCGCGCAGGCTTAGCTTCTTCCGCGTCGACAGAGAGAATGTGAAGATCCTCGCCGTAAAGGCCGCCGAGAAGGGGGAGGGACTCGTGGTCCGGCTCTTCGAGAACGAGGGAAGGGCGACTCGGGTGGAGCTCGAGGTCCCGCTGCTCGGGAGCATGCAGGCGGTGCTCACGGACCTGGCCGAGCGGGCGGAGAGGCCCCTGGCCTGCACGGGCAACCGGGTGTCGCTGGAGATCGACGCCTTCGACCTCGCCACGGTGCGCATCACCGGGGAGAGCGCCCACGGGGCCGGCACGCAGAAGATCGGCGCCGACGGCTCGGGCCGATGCGGATGCGCCGCCTTCGGCAAGATCGGGGATCCGCCTTTTTCTCAAGTCGCGGCCGCCGGATTAATCTACCTGCTACCCGCGGTGTTCATCGCGATCCGGCTACGGTTCCGTTCCGGGGGCAGAGTGGACTTATCGCCCTTCGGGCGGACTTTTGATCTCTGACAATTCAAACCTTTCGTTATATAAATTCACCACAGAGGACACAGAGAGCACAGAGGAAGAAGGAGTTTGATTCCATTAATTCTCTCTCTGAGACCTCTGTGTCCTCTGTGGTGAAAAAAATCTTTTCCATATGCTCCACGAATTCTTTCTCTGCGTCTCTGCGCCTCTGCGTTAAAACTCTTCTACGGAATGAATTGGATTTCCTATTGAATTGAATTATCGCCCTTCGGACGGACTTTTTTCGGAGGGACGCCCTCCGTGGCGTCCGTCTTCGGCCCCGGCCGACACAGAGGTCGGCCCTCCGGATCGACGTTCCGTGGAAAATTGGATTTCCTATTGAATCAAGAATATATTAATCCATTGGATTAATGACTCCGGTCACGCGGCTTTGCCGTAAGGACACTATCGTTGTAGGCTCTTTGCTTTTCTATACCATTTCTTATTTACTTTTTTAGCGAAAGGCGGGAAATGGTTGAAGTCATCTATGGCTTGTTTTAGTATGGGATGAGCTTCCTCTGCTCTGCCGACCCTGATGAGGTAGTCAGCAAAGATGACTTTGTGACTCACCCTGGGCTTGATTCTAACCAGCTCCGTCATCAACGTAACGGCCTCATTCCGATTTCCCCCCTGCCAGAACGCATCAGCGAGGTCAGGCCAGGAAGAGTAATCTTTATATGAAGGATCCAATTCGATTACCTTTTGAAACATCTCTATCGATTCCTTGTAGTGACCTGTCTTTACCTTACATTGCGCCAATCCATACAAAGCTTCTTTGTTTTCGTCGCTCTCATTGACGATTTGCTCGTAGATTGCCAAGGCATCCCGATAATTCCTTTTCCCATGAAGGGCCTTGGCCAGATCCATTTTATTCGACACACACGGATTCGTATCAGCCTGATATCGCAACTCTCTGATGGACGGCTCTTTAAGTGGCGCAAGAACCTTCGCCCAATTCCAGTCATGAATCTTCACCATGAAAAAATAGATCCACGCACCGAAAGGAACGAGAACAATGATGAAAAACCAATAGTAGTCGGCCCTTCGTCTTGCAGCATCGACAACCATCCATAATTTAAATGCAATTGCTAATAAGTAAATGTACATGGATCATTCCCTTCTGATGCAAAACAACATCCTCAAGTTTCGCACCTGCTATATGAGGCATAGAGGGACATTTGAGATATTTAATAGAAATGTTGTATTAATAGCAAGGCAAAATGAAACCGAGAGTCCTGCTCATCTACCCCCACCTCCATCGGAAGGAGTTCTTCTACGCGAGATTTCCTCCTCTCGGGCTTGAGTACCTGGCGGCCTATATCCGGGACTTCGCCGAAGTGAGGATCCTGGACTACCGGTTCGAGCAGGAGATCGACCGGGCCGTGAGGGAGCTCGACCCGACCCACATCGGGATCGGCGTGCTCAACCTGGTGCGGGCCCATGACGCCTACCGGGTCGCCTCGCTCTGCCGCGAGGCGAGCGGCCGGGCCATGATCGTGGGGGGCGGACTCCACGCGACCCTCTGCCCCGAAGAGGTCCTCGACCAGGGCTTCGACGCGGTCGTCCGCGGCGAGGGAGAGGTCACTTTCGGGGAGCTCATACGATCGGGTGACATGGAGGGCGTGAAGGGCATCTCCTACAAGAGGGACGACCGGGTCGTACACAACCTGGAGATGCCCCTGGTCAAAGACCTCGACGACCTGCCCCTGCCCGCCCGGGACCTGAGGAGCCCGAGGACCGACTACTCCATGAACCGAGGCCTCATGAAGGCCGACACATGGACCACCTCCCGGGGCTGCACAGGGGACTGTTCCTTCTGTTCGCCGGCCGTCTATTACAGGGGACGGTGGAGGGCCCACTCGCCCGAGTACGCCCTGGAAGACCTGCGCAGGATCGAGGCCCCGTGGGTGATCCTCTCGGACGACCACTTCATGGGCGACCTGGCCAGGGTCGAGGAGCTCTGCGACCGGATCCTGGCGGCCGGGATCCGGAAGAGCTTCTTCTTCCAGACCCGGATGATGCCGTGCGAAAAGGAGCTCAAGCGCAAGATGGCCCGGGCCGGGTTCAGGATGCTCACCTTCGGGGTGGAGGGGACCTCCGGGGATAAGACGGACCGGTACGGGAAGCCCCTGAGCATCGAGGCGACCAAAGAGTTCATCCGCGAGTGGCGCGAGGTGGGCGCCGAGTTGATCAACGGCAGCTTCGTCTTCGCCCACCCGGACGACTCGAGAGAGGATCTCCTCGGCTTCGGCGACTTCGCCCGGGAGCTCGACCTCGACTTCGCGGACTTCATCTTCCTCACCCCCTACCCCGGCACCCAAGTCTACGATGAGTACAGGGATAAAGGGCTGATTCTGACGACCGACTGGAAGAAATACACCCAGGGCACGCTCCTGGTGAGGCACCCCTCCCTCAATGATGTGGAGATGAGAAACGCCAAGAGGCTCGCCTTTCTCCGGTTCATGACCCCCCTGAAGATATCGAGGGTGCTGGGTCTCGTGGGACGGTACTTCACGCAGTTTCGCGGGGACGACCAGGCCCGCTTCGCCGCCCTGAAGGGGTCGTACATAGGGTACCTGAACCGGCACCTGCTGTACGGAAACCACTACGAAGCCTCGGCCTACGAGGGTCTGCCCGAGTACGGGGAGAAGGAGATATCCAAGAGGGAGCTCCTCAAGCTCTACTTCCGGGACCACATCAACGAGCTCCCCCGACGCGAACGGGACATGACGGAAGGGCTAAGCGAACTGATCCGCCCCACCGGCCTGGGGCAACTCTTCAGGCTTGTGCGAAGACTGAACTTCAGCGTCCTGATCAAGGACGGGCGCAGGACCCTCACCTGCCTGAACGTAAAGATTCGGGACGGGGAGGTAGAGTCAGCGGTATTCGAAAAAGGCGGGCCCGCCTCCCGGCTCAGGATCAAGATCGACGTGAACGACGTACCGGTCCTGGAGAGCGAAAGCCACCTGGCGAACCTGATCGAGATGGCACTGGCCCCGTTTCGAAGATTCCTACCTAAGAGAGACAACCAGGGGCAAGGATGAAAACTTGCAGACTGTGGCCCCTCTTCGCCCAACCCGTTAAAGCATGAAATTTTCTCTTTCCTCTCGCTACAACTCGATGTAAGATTATTTTAACTCGCAACCCAGTTCCCATGGTCCCAGGTTGGCATTGAGCCAAGGAATTTATGGCTAGATACCCATATGAAATCGCTAATTCATGATATCTGGCGAGAAAGGAAAGATATCCGCACTTTTAAAATGTGAAGATATTTGAATGATATATTGAATTCATGTAAAATTAAGGTATTGGCAAGGAGGGTGCAGTCTAGAGAATTCGTTCGATTTTTCGTTAAAAATATGGTATAAATGATTTGAGACCATCTCTCTGTTCGGCTTAACCTTCAACCTAGGAGACAGGTATGAAGCCGATCCCCTCAACTATTTTCATCACTCTTCTAGTTTCCACTCTTTCCACCTGCCCAACCCTCGCAGCCACAATCCACGTCCCAGGAGATCAGCCATCGATCCAGCACGGGATCGACGCGGCTTTGGATGGGGATCTCGTCCTGGTGGCTCCGGGCACCTATTTCGAGAACATCGACTTCTTCGGCAAGCCGATCACGCTTCAGAGCGAATCCGGAGCCGATGTAACGGTCATTGACGGAGGCGATTGTACGACTGGAGAAGATAATTGTTCTGTAGTAACTTTTGAAAACGGGGAAACGTCGTTATCGGTACTTGATGGGTTTACGATACGGAATGGTTCAGGAACCCGCATCAAGTACGGTGGACTGTGGTGGACGGCTGGAGGTGGAATCCTATGCGACCAGGTCTCGTCTACGATCATGAACTGCACTATTTCAGAAAACAAGGAAGGTGATATGGGGGCGATCTACAACCTGGAGTCTGCTGCCACGATCACAAATTGCACTGTCACTGATAACCCAGTTAGTGGGATAAGCAACTTTGCGTCTTCTACAACAATCACGAAATGCACGATCGCGAGAAATCGTTCTGGGATTTACTGCACTGAGAGGAGCGGAGCTGATACAATAATCAGAGATTGCACAATTACGGAAAACACGACCCCTAACTGGGGAGGTGGAATAGGTATTTGGGATGGAGCCGAAGTGACGATCGAAAACTGTACTATATCTCGAAACACAGCTGCTGATGGGGGTGGGATTGTCTTCTATTACACACCAGCTGGTCCCGGCGGAGCCGCATATGATTCTTCGATCACGAACTGCATAATTACTGAAAATAGCGCTCCTGCAGGTGGTGGCATTTGGAGCATGTTCTACAATCTCGAAATCAAAAACTGTACGATCTCAAACAATAGTGCTGAGAGTAACGGAGGAGGTCTGTGGCTCAGGATGTCTGACAGATCACAGGTCAGTAACTAATAGAGGTTTGTAGAAGTCGAGCGAGCCGAGCAGGAGCGGTTCGGCG
>CAZFWM010000192.1:0-14026 GCA_964522545.1 uncultured Thermodesulfobacteriota bacterium | reverse complement strand
GAGTTTTTCCCATTCTGAGGCATCCCCACCTTACTTTACTATAGCTGACTTCGCTCCGCTCGCAACATGCATGACGTCTTCCGCATCCACCATTGATTATCTTTTCTCTGCGTCTTTGCGCCTTGGCGTCTTTGCGTTAAATCTTTTCAGACGGAAGTAACTTGGATTTCCTATGTAATATAGTTATCGGCCTCCTGGCTCTACTCGGCGCCCTGACAGGGTGCCACGGCTCGCCGGACTCGAACCCGACCCTGTCCGACCTCGAGATGGTGGTTCCCTCCGCACTCCTGCCGTCCCAGGCGGAGCTCCAGAACGCGAACAACAACCTCGATGCGATCTTCCACGGCGGCCGGTTCTACCTCGCCTTCCGCACGGGCCCCACCCACTTCGCGAGCCCCGAGGTCGTCCTCTACGTCCTGAGCAGCCCGGACCGCCGAGCCTGGACCTATGAGGCGGAGTTCTCGCTGTGCCGCGACCTGCGCGAACCCCGCTTCCTCTCCTTCGACGGCCGACTCTTCCTCTACTTCGCCGTGCTCGGCACCAGCCCGGTCGGGTTCGAGCCGGGCTGGATGATGGCTACCGAGCGCCTGGGGCCGGGCGATTGGGCCGAGCCGGAGATGTTCCACGAGGAGGGCTTCATCGCGTGGCGCACGAAGACGATCGAGGGCACGCCCTACATGCTCGCCTACAAGGGGGGAGAGAGTATCTACGAGTTTGGCTCCGAACCGATCGAGGTGCACTGGCTCACCACCCGGAACGGCTACGACTGGGAGCCGGTGGTCCCGGGGCGGCCGGTGGTGCTAGAAGGCGGAAACTCCGAGACCGACTTCGTCTTTCTCCGGGACGGCTCGCTCGTGGCGGTGAGCCGCAACGAGGCGGGCGACGAGATGGGCTGGGGCATGAAGGTCTGCAGGGCCGCGGCCGAAGACCTGGGGGAGTGGGAGTGCGTGGCGGACCCGAAGAAGTACGACTCCCCTCTTCTCTTCCGCCACCGCGACGATGTGTACCTTATCGGCCGGCGTAACCTCACCGAGACCGGCGACTACGACCTCTACTACCGGCACCTACCCTTCTTCCTCCAGACCCTCGCCTACGAGCTCGACTACTGGTTTCGCGCGAAACGCTGCTCCCTGTGGCGCGTGGACCCGCAGGCGCTCTCCGTCGAGCACGTGCTCGACCTGCCCTCGTGCGGAGACACCTGCTTCCCGGCCATGGTCCCACTCGGAAGCGGCCGGTACCTGGTCTACAACTACACCTCACCTCTTGACGGGACCGATACCTTCTGGCTCCAGGGCCAGCTAGGGCCCACTCACATCTACAGCGTCGTACTCACCATTCCATAATCAAAGAAAGGGCGACCGGCCGGTCGCCCCTACCGGGGCTAAATGTCGCGAATCGTAGGTGCGACCGGCGGTCGCCCCAGACCCTCGCCTACGAGCTCGTCTACTGGTTCCGGCCCATGCGCTGCTCCCTGTCCCGCGTGTGGGGAGTCTATGCGTATTTGTGTCAATCATCATTTTGTTACGTACAGATTGCAGAAACCTATAGTTTCCACCCTCCAGTTTGTCAACGATTAGTAGCCGACATCTAAATTACTCCCAGTCTACATCAGCACGCCAATAAAGCACGGTTCGTCGATCTGTCCGTCACAGTCATCATCCTTGCCATTGCCCGGAACCTCGGCATGGCCGGGGTTGATATGCGGATCGCTGTCGTCGCAATCCCATTGTGGGAAGACGCATTCAGCGCTTGCCGGATCGCCGAAGCCATCTCCGTCGAGATCCCAGCATTCACCAGTCACAAACTCATCAAAACCGATATCGAACCCGGGGCCTTGTGGCCTTTCGTCTCCATCGAAGTCGGTATAGACACCTGCATCGGCTCCAGCATCAATACATGGTGATCCCGGTGTCAGATGATGATCTCCGGCGCCGGAAAAGAGGGGATCCACATCAATATTCCCTGTGCCTGACCACCCTCCCCGGACGTCGGAATAGGTGACGTATGCCGTGGAATCAGGGGAGAGATAGATCTCTGAATCATAAGTCGCCGAATTGTCCCACAAAATGCAATTGGTGACGGTCGGCAAAGAAGAACTGCAATAGATTCCGCCTCCCCATGTGGAGATATTCGCCGTGATCGTGCAGTGCACTACCGCCGGAGAGGAATCGACTGAGTGAATTCCACCTCCCCGAGTAGAAAGGTTCGCGGTAATCAGACAATTCGTGATCGTGGGATAGGAATCGGATTTGCAGTAGATTCCCCCGCCTTCGTTTTCAGCGCTGTTTTCTGAAATCAGGCAGTTCGTGATCAGAGGAGTGAACCCCTCAGAATAGATCCCCCCACCGTTCCAGCCGGCGCTATTTCCTGAGATCGTGCAATTTTCCATCATCGGTGAGGATAAATAGCATTTGATCCCGCCACCGCCGACTCTCGCGCTGTTACCCAATATTGTACAGTCGGTGATAGTTGGAGAAGATTCAGAACAACTCATTCCGCCGCCTGAACCGGCATAATTCGATGAGATCATACAATCGATTATTATCGCGGTGGAGCGATAGCAGTTGATCCCACCGCCATAGACATCCGCTTGATTGCCCGTTATCAGGCAGTTCATGATCACCGGGGAAGTGTCCGAACCGCAGCCGATCCCGCCGGCGGTGTCGGCGCTGTTACCGGTAATGGTACAGTTCATTATTGTGGGGGATGAGGCATTCCATATTCTTATGCCGCCGCATTTGGTTGAATATCCATTTCTTATCTTGAATCCATTGATGATCGCATCCTCGGTCTCTCCGCTTTCGAAAGTCACCACCGGGCCCCGGTCGTTACCGTCGAGTATCGTCAAGTCCGGCCCTTGTTCACTCAGAAGATGGATCGCTTTTCCGAGATAGTCGATCTTTTCGAAATAAGTGCCCGGGGAGACAAGGCAGGTATCCCCGTCCGCCGCTGCATTCATGCATTCTTTGATGGTCGAATAATCATCCGGGACGAGACGGGTGGCACCGATGAAACAGGGTTCATCGATCCGGCCATCACAATCGTCATCCTTTCCATTGCCGTCAACTTCGATATGGCCGGGAAAGACTTGGGGATCGGTATCATCGCAATCCCACTGCGGAAAGGTGCACTCGCTGCTGGCGGGGGCTCCAAAGCCATCTCCGTCAAGGTCGATGCAGGCACAATCCGGATCGTATTGATCGATAAAGCCGTCACAATCGTCGTCTTTCCCATTGTAGCAGCTCTCAGGCTGACCGGGATTGACCTGTGGATCCAGATCGTCGCAGTCGCCATTGCATGGCATCCAGCCGTCACGGTCCCAGTCTCTTTCATCTTCGAAAGGAATTCCGTCACAGTCGTCATCGTATCCGCTGCAGATCTCCTCGGCCCCGGGATGAATCAGAGGATTCGAGTCGTCGCAGTCACCCTCACAAATCATGTATTCGTCCGAGTCACTGTCAATCTCATCCGGATGGGGAGATCCGTCACAATCGTCATCGATCTCATTGCATTCCTCCGGAGCCCCCGGATAGCGAGTCGGGTCGGAATCGTCACAATCATCGGCACAGACTCTCACTCCGTCTCCATCCCCATCTACTTCATCAGAGGGGATCCCGCCGTCACAATCGTTGTCCTTTCCATCGCAGATCTCCGGGGCACCTGGATAGGTCTCCGGATCCGAATCATCACAGTCGTCCCCCAGGCAGGCGGGATCGGCGTCCGAGAAGCCATCGCGGTCGGAATCCCTGTCACGAGGGTCGCCGCTGCAGTCCCAGTCAATATCATCACAGATCTCTTCTGTGTCCGGGTTGATTTCGGGATCGGTGTCATCGCAATCGGCACACAGGATCCATCCATCCTCATCTGCGTCTTCCACTTCATCGGCGGGAGTTATCCCGTCGCAATCGGTGTCCTCGCCATCGCAGATCTCTTCAGCGCCGGGGTAGGTGTCCGGGTCGGAATCGTCACAATCGTCTCCTCCGCATAGCACGGATTCATGGCCATCTCCGTCATGGTCCCCGCACCAGCTACAGACCCCGGGTCCCCCGAATGCACCCATGTCGTTGCGTTCGGTGCCCATCGAAGGGGGGAAACATTCATCATCGTATAAAGGGGCTGAATTCCCGGCATCGATACAAGGGGATCCCTCGGAAAGGCGGAGATCGTCGCCTCCAATGAAAAGCGGATCTTCGTCGATGTTCCCTTCGCCGGACCAGCCTCCCTGCACATCGGAATAGGTGACCATAGGGGATCCATAGATTTCCGGACCTGAAAACGCAGAGTTCCCCCAGAAAATAGAATTCGTTATGGTTGCTTCTCCTCCACATATTCCGCCACCGAGCCCCGTATTAGGCATCAATGAGTCGACCCAGTTCCCGGAGATCGTGCAGTTGGAAATCACCGGATCCTCGTGGCTTAAGATCCCTCCACCTCCTGAGTAGATGGCCGTGGCATGATTCTCCACGATCATACAATTCGAGATCGACGGAGAGCCGTGGCAGTAGATTCCACCGCCCTCGCTGTAATAATAGCCTTCAGCCGTGTTGTTCGAGATCGTGCAGTTGGCAATCGTCGGTGACGGCCCCTCGCTGTAGATGCCGGCTCCGTAATCGGCCCTATTTCCCGAAATCGTGCAGTTCCTGATCGTCGGGGAGGATGTGGGGCTGATATTGATCCCGCCGCCTACTGTTTCGCTCATGGGATAAGGCGTGATTTCCGTTCCTGTCCCATTTCTGATCGTGAATCCGTCGAGCACGGCATCTGGGGTACTGTCCGTCTTAAAGATAACCGCCGATCCGCAAAATAATGGTCCGTCAATGATGGTCGAATCAGCCCCGTACAGACTCTTGAGGTTGATCACCTTATCGATGACAATCTGTCCTTTGTATATTCCCGGACTCACGCTTATCAGGGCTCCTCGGACTGCGGCGTCGATCCCCTCCTGGATTGTCGGGTAATCCCCCGGGATTTTGATCACGGACATACATGCCGGATCGGTGTCGACCAGGCCGTCGCAATCATTGTCGATACCGTCCTCACAGTTGCCCATCCCAAGACCTTCCACGGAATCGGGGCGGACCGTCGGATCCGTGTCCAGGCAGTCTTCGCAGAGAACCCATCCATCCTCATCGTTATCCAGAATTTCGTCTTCGGGAAGGAGGCCGTCGCAATCGTTGTCCTTTCTGTCGCAGAGCTCCGGAGCTCCGGGATGGAAGTGCGTGTCCGTGTCGTCACAATCCGCTCCCCCGCACAGGGTGGCGTCATGACCGTCCCCGTCATGATCTCCGCACCAGGCGCAGGCCGAAGGCCCCCCATAGGCACCCATATCGTTGGTTTCGGCGCCCTGGGATGGAGGGAAACAGATGTCGTTCCGTAATGGATCGGGATCTCCGGCATCGATACAGGGTGATCCCTCGTCGAGCCGAAAATCATCTTCTCCCAAGAACATCGGTTCCGAGTCGATGTTGCCATCCAGCCAGATCAGGGTACTGTAAATTGAAAGAGAGGCCTCGGCCTCTCCACCCTTGACGGTACTGTAGCTCACAGTGAGGGTCGAATCGGAGGAGATGCTCAGTTCAGGGCCCTCCTCACTGAAATTTCCCCATAAAATAGAGTTCGTTATCGTCGGAGAAGCATCTTCACAGCTTACAGCTCCTCCTTTCCCGCCGTCTGTTCTTCCGTTTCCCACAAACAGGCAATTTGTAATGATCGAAGAACACCCATTAAGACAGGCGATTCCACCCCCATATCTGGCATCATTATTCAAAAAGACGGAGTTCGTAATCGGGGGCGAAGAGCTGTCCAGATAAATACCTCCGCCCTTCCCGGCCCCGTTTTCTTTGAACACGCAGTTCGTAATCGACGGAGAGCTCGTGCGACCGTATAATCCTCCGCCATGGCTACCGGCCGTGTTGTTAACAATCAAACAATTCATGATCGTGGGGGCGGATAAGTCGCAGCCAATCCCTCCACCAAAGCCTTTACCAAGAAATGCTAAGGCCGAGTTGTCCTTGATAATGCAATCCGTGATGGTCGGAGAAGAAAAATAGCAATAGATCCCGCCTCCTGATTCTGCATGACCATTTCGAATCGTGAAGCCGTCAAGATGGGTGGCTTCCGTTTCATCCGCAGCGAACTTCACCACGGAATCATTCTGATTCCCGTCGATGATCGTCTCACTCGGATTTCCCTGGCTCCGCAATGTGATCGCCTTGCCGAGGAAGTCGATGTTTTCCAAGTAGGCGCCGGGAGCAGCCAAGATGAGGTCCCCATCCACGGCTGCGTCGATCGCCCCCTGGATCGTAGAGTAATCTGCCGGGATATTGATCGTGGCGGCAAGGGTTGGGTGTGCGGACAAGGAGAGGATCAGGGAAAAGGCTGCGCAACAGATAGAGATTAAGTTCTTCATGACCTCCCCCACTTTCTCTTGAAGAGCTTTACTTTATCAAATCCGTTTTGAGTTCTATCCTATTACATATACGATTGAAAGTTCCCAAACATCCCCGTATTAGCAAAAATAATCTGCAATAAGATTGGGCGCAATAATATCTTAATTGACCGATGGGTGCAGATAACACCAGATGTGCTTGGACTAACCAAAATAAAGGCCCCACCAAAAAACCAGTGGGGCCGTGTGTGTCGATCTGCTAGATTGCTTTTCAGCTTCCGGTATCCACCCATTCGAGGTCATACGCTTCCAGGTCCGTGGCGCTGTACAGGCCGTTGTAGAATCCGACCGTCCCAATGCTCGGGAAGGGGAAGGTGATCGGGAGATCGATAACTGGAGTAACCGGCAGCGGAACCGCCCAGAGCGGGATGAGCTCGGCAGTCGGGCTTGTCAGAATGAGGTAGCAGGCCCACGTGGCGGGCTCAAGCGTTCCGAGGGTAATGTCAAGACTTACAGAGCCAGAGCCTCCCATATAGGAACCGCTCGTCTCGAGCGCCCAGTACGCTCCATCAACGTATTCGTAAGCCCCCATGTCGAATCCGGCCCCCTGGGGTCGGGTCACGCCAACTATGTCTTCATAAACTCCTGCATCCATGCCGCTATCGATGCATGGGGAACCTGTGCGAAGGCGGAAATCATCCCCTCCGACGAAGAGTGGATCTACATCGATGTTCCCGTCGGAGACCTGCCAGGGTATCGTGCATCCGAGTCCCAAATATGCAGCCGCCGGCCCACCTTGAACATCGCTGTAACTCAGAGAAATATGGGAGTGACCCCACGTCCAACCATGCAAATATATCTCTGGTCCCTCATGAGCGGAATTTCCCCAAAAAATCGAGTTTTCGATATTCGGATCGGCATTCATACTTGAAAAAATCCCTCCTCCCTGTGCCGCTGTATTTGCCGTAATTATGCAGTTTTTGAATGTAGCGTCGTTGCCTATTACAAGAATTCCACCACCAGCATTAGCAATATTTGCCGAGATTATGCAGTTAATAAACGTGCCATACATAGCATAACCTGAATACTCAGCGGCAATTCCACCACCCAAGTAGGCGCTGTTCCCTGTTATTGTACAGTTCATGATTAGTGGCTTGCTACTTTGCATCATGATCCCCCCGCCACGAGCCGCGTGATTCCCGCTGATCGTACAGTCAGTTACTATGGGCGATGAATCATGGTGTATTGATAATCCGCCACCCCTTCCGGCCTTGTTCCCTGTTATTGTGCAGTTCATGATTAGTGGCTCGCCCCGTTGCTTAATTAAAATTCCGCCGCCGCCCGGATAATCGTTTCCTGTCCCATGCTGGATGATAAATCCATCGAGGACTGTAGATTCGGGCGCCTCATTACTAAAAGTCACTACAGAACAAGCATCTTCGCCAGCCGTACAGTCACCTCCATCGATGACCGTGACATCGGCCCCGGCTTCGCTCCGGACCGTGATCGCTTTGCCGAGGAAGTTTATGTTCTCCATGTACGTGCCGGGCGCCACCAGGACAATGTCTCCGGTTAAGGCCGCATCAATCCCGTCCTGGATCGTCGGCTGATCCGCCGGGACCTGGAGGAAAAGCTC
Organism: uncultured Thermodesulfobacteriota bacterium; assembly: GCA_964522545.1. GTDB lineage: Bacteria > Desulfobacterota > DSWW01 > CAZFWM01 > CAZFWM01 > CAZFWM01. The sequence continues at coordinate 6,002 of CAZFWM010000192.1, read as the reverse complement.
ATCTATCTTCCCATCGCAGTCATCATCGATGCCATTGTCGGGCACCTCGGGATGACCGGGATTAACCTGAGAATCCTCATCATCACAGTCTTCACAGGAAAACCATCCATCCTCGTCTCCATCCTCCTCATCCTCTGGGAGAATACCGTCGCAGTCGGTGTCCTTCCCGTCACAGATCTCAGGAGCGCCGGGGTAGGCGATCGGGTCCGTATCATCACAGTCGGACACTGGAACATCACAGGTTGTATAGCCGTCCAGATCCAGGTCAAAATCTTCGTCGATCATTCCATCACAATCGAAGTCGATCCCGGCACCGCAAATCTCTTCGGCACCCGGGTATATCGCCGGATCGGTATCGTCACAGTCACCGGCGCAGATCAACCATCCATCCCCGTCTTCATCCGGTGTCTCGTCGGCGGGAATTGTGCCGTCGCAATCATTGTCCTTGTAGTCGCAGATTTCCTCTGCGCCGGGGTGGACGGCCGGATCCATGTCGTCGCAGTCCGTGCCTCCGCATTCTTCAGACTCATAGCCGTCGACGTCAAAATCGCACCCTGCCGAGGTCACCACTACATTGTCGAAATAGGCCCCATCGGGCCCCTCCTGGGATTTATAGCCTATTCCAATGCAGCCAGATTCATAGATCGGGTCAGAGCCTGAGAACGTATAGTTGAAGAGAAATTCTCCATCGATGAGAGCTTCCAAGGTGTTCTCTACGATTGTTATCTGAAGATGATAGGTCTCTCCTTCCAGAAGAGTATGGGGGACCTCTACGGTATCGTAGAATTGGGACTCGGTTATGCAGCGCAGCCGGATCGCGCTTGCATGGCCGTCCACACTCAATAAATACTGTCTTCCACGATCAGGGGTGAGCGATGAAGTGGGATCGACTCTGACTGCAACGTAGTATTCCCTGTTGCCCGTGCCAAAGGTTATGTCGATCTCGAAGGTGTAATCCCTCCATGTTGGATTCCCTGTATAGGTGTAAGCGTAGGGGAGTTCCACGACATATTCCAATCCTACCGCTTCCATATATCCAAAAGACGCATCCCAAGTGCCCAGTACGGTGGTCCACCCCTCGTGGTCCCCGTCGCTGAAGTCGTCCTGGAGGACAATAGTTGTGCCGTCCGCTTGCCCGTTCCAGAATGCGAAAAGGATCATTGCTAATAGCATGATCCTGAATTTTCTCATTTTATATCCCCTCTTCTGTCCTAACGCGGCCGGGCCGCAACCGAAAAGATGTGTAAGCAAGGGAAAAAAGGGAAAGGGGGAAAAGGGGAAATATTTAAATTTTAAAGATTTCTCCCTACGGTCGAAATGACATATCCGATTTTTTTACAAAACCATCATAGTAGACCTTTTTTTACAATTCATCCCTTTTCCATTTTTCCAACTTTCCCCTTTTCCCTTTCCTTACACAATGAGTGTGTGACGGACAGTCAGATCGCTTTTCAGCTTCCAGTAGCAACCCACTCCAGCGCAAAGACCTCTCTGACTCCCTCGACATAGATTGCCGAGTAGATCCCCATCCATCCGTCGCTTGAGAATGGGAAGGAGACCGGGATATCCACCGGGGGAACAACGACCGGAAGCAGAATAGTCCAGAGATGGATTAATTGAATCGACGGGGAGGTCAAAACCAAATAGTTCGCCCAGACGCTCTCGTACTCCGTGCCCAGGGTGAAGTCCAGGCTGAGGGTTCCGGAGGCGTAGGAGGCGTCCATCTCGAGGATGAACTCCGGGATGCAGTCCGGGTCGAGGTCGTCGATGAGGCCGTCGCAGTCCTGGTCGATTCCATCGTCGCAGTCCTCAACTGCGCCTGGATTGATCTCGGGATCTGAGTCATCGCAGTCCCACCCGCCACAGGCTTCGTCGAATGAACCGTCTATATCGATGTCACAGGATTCCGGCATGGAGACTGCGTAACCTATCCTCCTGCGTGAGCTCTCCCCTCCATTGTACCACATTTTATACCCCAAACCGCTCGAGAGGACGCTGGGATGAGAAGCATGTCTATACTCCCACGAATCACTCGGCCCCAAATCCAGCACAGGGTTGCCGGGATACTTCGTCCATACAATACCATCTTCGCTGGCAGCTTGACCGGTTCTTTCGTGATGGCCATCATAGCCTGTGTACCACATGCTATACTCGCCGTCCGTTAATTGAACGTAGCAGTGTTTTACATAGCGATCATCCCACGTATCACTTGGGCCGACATCTAGCACAGGGTTGCCGGCATGCTTCGTCCAGGCGACCCCGTCCGGACTGGCGGCATACCCAATCCTCTCGTGTGAGCCGTCGGATCCGGTGTACCACATGTGGTATCCACCACCATCAAAGAGGACGGAAGGACCAAAAACGTATCTGTCGTCCCACTCGCCAGCTGCGCCCACGTCCAGTATCGGATTTCCTGCATACGTGGTCCAAACGACGCCGTCCTCACTGGTTGCATAGCCTATCCTATAGGTGGAGCCATCATATGCTTCATACCACATCGTATACTCACTCCCGTCGTACAGGACGCTGGGAGCCAGGACCTTCGTGTCATCCCAAGACCCACTCAGGCCAAGATCGAGAACCGGATTGCCGTAATATTTATTCCAGACGATTCCATCGGGGCTCGTGGCAAGGCCGATCCTCATGTTTTGGCCATCTTCACCTGCATACCACATCTTATACTCCGAGCCGTCGAACAGCACATTGGCATGGGAAATCGAATCATCATCCCATGATCCACTTGGGCCGATGTCCAGCGCCGGATTGCCGGTAGACTTCTCCCATTCGGTCTGGGCCAGGCTGACACTCGACCAGAACGTCACGGCTGCTATGGCGAGAAGTACGATACTCCACCTTATTGAAAAGAGTCTCATCATGCCCCTCCTTTCCTGTAGATGCCGACAACATAAAGCTTGTCTGTCCGCATCGAAATCGAAAGGGACTTCTTTGATGCCCTCCCTGCCAGAGTCAGGGGGCTACATCAAACCATTCAAAATCAGCATACCGGCTGGATGGGCAAAGAAGGAGGAGATAAAAAAGGGTGAAGTGTAAAGTGGTGGTGACTGGCTGCGCTTGTTCCCCCTCCCTTTTGCCGCGCCGTTTGTGTTCTGAGCGACGCTTTCCTATAATTTATACCACATTTCTAGGGGAAATGCCAAACAAAAAAAATAGCACCCCTGTCTCCGAGATGTGATCATCTGTCTTGAAATGAAAGCGTCTCTTCCTATTGACTCGGCCAGCCTGTAAAAATCCAGTCGAGATCAAATGCCTGGAGACCTTCTTCCGTTGATAGACCGGCGTAAATCCCGATCACCCCCATGCCCGGCAATGGAAACGATACCTGGAAGTCCGTGGGAAAATAAATGGCCTGGAGTTCAACCGCCCATAGAGGAATGGCCTGCACTGTGGGGCTTGTCAAGATTAACAAGGCCTCACACGTGGCCGGCCCAGGCGCGACCAGGGTAGCGATCAGACTGAGCGCGCCCTGTTCGTAGGATGCGTCCGTTTCCAAGATATGCTCCAAAAATCGACACGCCCCTCTCCCGCCGTAGGCCCCCATATCGTTCCTCTCCTTGGCTGCCGAAGGAGGAAAGCACACATCGCTGTAAGAGCGGTTCGGATTCCCCGCATCGACGCATGGGGAGTCCGTTCCGAGGTGGTAATCTCCGGCTCCGGCGAACAGCGGGGCTGCGTCGATGTTCCCCGCTCCCGGCCATCCCCCCTGAATATTGGAATAGGTGGCCATGATGGATCCCTCATCAAGGTGGATCTCAGAGCCGAAAGGAGCCGAGTTCCCCCACAGGATAGAGTTATTGATCGTCAGGCAGAAGGGAGAGGACCAGTAGATTGCGCCGCCTTGGACGCCTGCATTGTTCCCCGAGACCGTGGAGTTCCAGATCCTCGGGCAGGAGGAGGTGGCATAGTAGATACCTCCGCCGAAGGCAGCTTCGTTCTCAGTGATCGTGCAGTTTGTGATCGTAGGGGAGGAGTCGCCGGAGCAGAAGATCCCTCCGCCGTGGGTGGCGTAGTTTTCCATGATCATGCAGTTCGTAACCGTCGGCGAGGAGACGTTGCAGAAGATCCCGCCGCCCGCGAGCCCCTGGCCTTCCCCTCCGGAAACAAGAGTGCCCAGCCCATTTCGGATAGCAAATCCGTCGAGGAGGGAGGTCTCGGTTTCACCACTTGAAAAAGTCACTACCGAACTGACCTGCCCCCCGTCGATGACCGTCACTTCAGGGCCTGCCTCGCTCTTGACGATGATCCTCTTTCCGAGGAAGTCGATGTTCTCCACGTAGGTGCCTGGAGTCACCAGGATGAGGTTCCCGTACGTGTCGGCCGCTTCGATCCCGGCCTGGATCGTGGGCTGGTCTGCCGGAACCCGGATGATCCTGCACCCCGGCTCCTCTGAGTCAACGAGGCCGTCGCAGTCGTTGTCCATGCCGTCGGAGCAGGTTAGCGTCGCAAAGTGCTCCCGGATCCCGGGATTGACATTAGGAGCGGAATCGTCGAGGTCGCCCTCGCAGATCATCCATCCGTCGGCGTCGGCATCCATCTCGCCTTCAGGAATGACCCCGTCGCAGTCGGTGTCCCTGCCGTCGCAGAGCTCCGGGGCGCCGGCATAAAAAGCCGGGTTGCCGTCGTCGCAGTCGTCTCCGCCGCAGGCCCCGTTTTCATGGCCGTCTCCGTCGTTATCGCAGAAGATATTGATGAGGATCGAAATGTCGTCGCTACTATAGTTCGCAACGACGAGGTCCTGGCGGCCGTCTCCATTAAGGTCCCTCACGACCAGTGAATTCGGACTACTGCCGCCGACGCTGTAAGCCTCGGTGTCCTGGAAGAAGGTCCCATCGCCAATGCCCAGAAGAATCACTACGCTATCGCGATAATAGTCTGTCATGGCGAGGTCCTGGTGGCCATCTCCATCAAGATCTCCCACGGCCACGGAATAGGGTGTACCACAGGCGCCGTAGTGAACGGCTTGCTGGAAGGTTCCATCCCCATTCCCAAGAAAAATGGATGCGTCATCGCTATAGTCGTTCGAGACGGCGAGATCCTGGTGGCCGTCTCCATTAAAGTCCTCCACGGCCACGCACGTGGGCGACAGGCAATCCTCATAATACACGGCTTCCCGAAAGGTGCCATCGCCTCGGCCGAGGAGAATACAGACTCCGCCACTTTGGAGTGTCGGAGTACGGATTGCAACGGCAAGATCCTGATAGTCGTCTTCGTTGAAATCTCCAGTAGTCACATACTTGGCGAAAGGGACAACGTCATAGCCCACGGCTGCCTGAAAACTGCCGTTCCCGTTGCCGATATGGATCGTGACATTGGAGCCATAGTAGTTTGCAACGCTGAGGTCCTGGTGGCCGTCTCCATTGAAGTCCTTTGCGTCAATCGATACGGGATGTTCTCCAGTCGCGTAGTTCAAGGCTTCCTGGAAGGTGCCATCTCCCATGCCGAGAAGAATCGAGAAATCATCACTGAACTCGTTCGAGACGGCGAGGTCCTGGTGGCCGTCTTCATTGAAATCCTCCACCACCAGGGACGCGGGTCCGTCGCCGGCGGAGTAGTTCATGGATTCATGAAAGGTACCATCTCCGATGCCGAGAAGGATCGATATATGGTCACTCCAGCGGTTAGCGACGGCGATGTCCGGGAGACCGTCTCCATTCAAGTCCTCCACGACCACGTGGTCGGCTTCCAAGCCGGTTGGATAGCGCGGGGCTCGCTGGAGGGTTCCATCCCCTTTGCCGAGAAGGACCAAAATGTCACCGCTGGAACCAACAGCAACGTCTTTGTGGCCATCTTCATCCAGGTCCTTCACGATCAAAATATGATAGCTGCCTCGCCGGACGTCTCCATGGAGGACCTCCTCAGGCCCGGAAAAATCGCCGGCATAGGAGTCCAAAGCGTCCTGGAAGGTGCCATCGCCCGTGCCCAGCAGTATTAAGACGCCGTCGGAATAGCGTCCGATGACGATGTCATGGTGGCCGTCTCCATTC
>CAZFWM010000191.1:0-14099 GCA_964522545.1 uncultured Thermodesulfobacteriota bacterium | reverse complement strand
AAACGGAGTCCCCGTTGGCGTCGCTCATCTCCGTGGCGGTCGGGTCCCAGCCCTGGAAGTCCCCGGCGATGAGGACCCCCATGGAGGAGACCTGCTCGGCGGAGAGATCCACCTTGAAGGTGACGCCGCTCTGCACCGGTCCCCCTCCGATGGGATCGCAGGTGCCGAAGATGAAGCCCAGGGTGTCGCCGCTCGCGGAGATGGTCGCCTCCCGCCGGTATCCGCCGGTCCCGTCGTCCACGCCACAGGAGGAGGGCACAGTCTCGGCTCCGGTCATGTCGTCGCCGTTGATGAACATGTACTGGATGGTCTTGCCGGCCGAGATCTTCACGGTCACCGAGTAGACGTCGTCGCCGTCGTCGTCGGTCATCGGCGTGGCGTCCGGGTCCCAGCTCTGGAAGCTTCCGGCCACGTGGACCCCGGCCGCGGAGACGGTCTGACCCGCCATGTCCACCTCGAAGGTCACGTCCACGGCGGCGGTGGGGGACGAGAGCACCAGGATGCGCTCTCCCGTCACCTGGCCCGTGTAGGAGACGGTGCACGCGAGGTTCGGCTCCCCTTCATCGAGGATCGAGTTCCCCAGCCCGTCCAGGGCCGCCCATTCGTGGTCGCCCACCGTCAGGTGCCTGAGGGTGATGGTCCAGACGTGAGGATGCCCCTCCTGGCTCATGTCCATGGTAGGCCAGTCCGGCTCTTCCTGCAGGGAGCTCCGGATCGCCATCCTCGATGCGGGATCGCAGGTGCCGAAGCCGTAGCCGATTTCGGCGCCCCCTGCAGGGACGATGAGCACCCGGTTGTAGCCGCCGGTCCCGTCGTCGACGCCGCAGTCCGGGGGCACGGTCTCGACGGCGCCCCAGTCGCTCCCGTTGATGTATTTGTACAGGACCACGGTTCCCTCGGCGATCTGGGCGGTCACCGAGTAGATGCCGTCCGCCTCGGGATCGGTCATCTCAGTGGCGGCCGGGTCCCAGCCCTGGAAGCTCCCGGCGATGTGAACACCGCTCGGGGAGACGACCTCGCCGCTCATGTCCGCGTGGAAGGTCACGTCCACCAGGTCTCCGAGAAGGCAGTCGCCGAAGATGTAATCGAAGGTCGCGCTCCCGCCCGAAGTGGCGATCGCCCGGTTGAAGCCCCCGTACCCGTCGCCGATGCCGCATGCCTCCGGGACGGTCTCCGATCCTTCCCAGCCGCTTCCGTTGATGAATTTGAACTGCACGACCAGACCCTGTGGGATCTGGACGGTCACCGAGTAGATGTCGTCGACGTCGGGGTCGGTCAGCTCGGTGAGGGTCGGGTCCCAGCCCTGGAAGCTCCCGGCCACGTGGACGCCGTTCGGGGAGACCGCCTCTCCGCTCATGTCCACGTTGAAGGTGATGTACGCATCCCCGGTCGCGCACTCATCATCCTCGCCATCGGTGTCGCCGTCGCAGTCGTTGTCGACCCCGTCGACGCAGTTGCCTTCGGCCAGGCTCTCCACGACTCCCGGGTTCACGTCCGGGTCGCCGTCGTCGCAATCGGTGCCGCCGCACAATTCGTCATCATAGCCGTCGCCGTCGACATCCCAACAGGGAGCGAGGGTCGTCGATGTTGTTGATGTCGTTGTTGACGTGGTCGTCGATGTGGTTACCGGCACGCATTCCGGATCGGCGCCGTCGGTGAGGCCGTCGCAGTCATCGTCGATCCCGTTGTCGCAGTCCTCGTCCATGCCCGGGTTCACATCTGCGTCCGTGTCGTCACAGTCCGTCTCCGGACCGGCCGGGCAGGTCGGGTCTCCGGGGTCGCCGTAGCCGTCGCCGTCGCCGTCGAGGCAGGTCAGCAGCTCCACCGGATCACAGGTGCCGAAGACGAAGCCGATCGTGCCGCCGCTCGCGGGGACCGTGGCGACCCGGTAATAGCCGCCCGCCCCGTCGCTCACCCCGCACTCCGAGGGCACGTCCTCCACGTCCTCGAGATCATCCCCGTTCACGAACTGGTACAGGACGAGGGAGCGGGCCTGCAGCTGCAGGGTCACGGAATAGATGCCATCCCTTTCCCCGTCGGTCATCTCCGTGGCGACGGGGTCCCATCCCTGGAAGCTCCCGACCAGGTGGACGCCCCCGGCGGAGACCTGCTCGTCGTTCATATCGACCTGGAAGGTCACAGGGACCCACGTGGGCATGATCATCGTCCCCGTGATCTGGACCCGATTGTATGTGAGGGTGCCGTCCACGACGATGAAGCGAGAGGACAAAGGCGCCGGCGGCGGAATGATGTGCGTGGTCTGCCCCGTGACATTGCCTTTTCCATCGACCGTGAAAGTGGGGTTGTCTCCCTCTATTAGCGGCAGGTCCAGGTCCGCATCCTCGAAGTACTCGACAGCGCCCCATTCATACGTGCCCTTGCCGACCGGGCCGAAGGAGAGCGTCCAGATGTGGTCCCCGTCGTCATCGTTCATTTCGAATTTCGGCCAGTCCGGGCCGGTCATGTCACCCACGAGCCGGATGTCGGCATAGAGGCCTGTGCCGTCGATGACTTCGAACGTCACGGCCGCCATCTCCTGATCGTCATCACGGCCTCCGCTGCCGCAGGCCGCTACGCCCATTGCCAGAATGACGGTCAGTGCAGAGAGGAGAAATCTGAATACACGTTTTTCCTTCATTTTTCCTCTTTCCTTTCCCTGTGAAAAATAAAAATAGAATCACATTAAAACAGCGGTCATACCTAGCAGAGATATTGCGTGGTGTCAAGAATATTTTTATTGACAGGGAAGGTTTGCTTCGGTACTCTTTAGCATTTCGGAACGGAGCGGGAAATCAAATTGCAAAACAAAAAAAGGAGGAACGGAAATGAGAAGGCTCGCACTGTCGCTGATCATCCTACTGGCTCTGAGCGCACAAGTCTTAGCGTTCGAAATGAAAGGGGATGTGAGATCATGGATGAAGAGTGATCTCATCGGGTTCGACAAGGCCGGCGACTGCAAGGCCGAGATCGGAGACATGACCTCGGCTTTTGCAAGAGTGGACGGCGGAAAACTGTTTCTCAGGGTCACCTTCGACGACATGGCCCAGAGGGCAAACAAACTGTTCAAGCAGGACAACTTCGCAGGCCGGGGTATCGGACTGCAGTTGAATCTTCTCGATGCCGGAAGAGGAAGGACACTCTTCTCGAAGGCATTCGTCCTGGGGGGACCGGTCGGACTCGATTCGGGCGCCCGCATTCTGCGGTCCCCCAAGAGCAACCTGCTGGAGCTGGAGATCGATTGGCCCCACAGCGCTAAAAGGAAAGATATTACCTTCGAGATCATGAGCATCGTGGACGGAGAGGTTGCCGATCGATTCTCTGCAACGGGTCGTGGAGGCCGTGCCGAGGGTAACTGTGCATTCGTGCATCACGGCAATCAGGGGATGACCTACACGGAGGTCTTCTACGGCAGTGCGAGCGGAGAGAGCGGCCTGGACGGAAGCGGGTACGACGAGGTCCTGGAGGCCCACGAAGCGACCCAGACCCCGGGCAATTTCCACATGTCCGGGACCCTGATGCCCGCGGCGGAGTGGCACGACCCGGAGTTCAACGATTGGCTGGCCGCGCTCGTCGGCGAGGGCCTGATCTCCATGATGACCTCGGCCCTGGGGCAGCATATGATGCCCTTTTTGCACAATGATATGAATGAGTGGGCCGTCCACACTGAGTCGGACATGGTGAGCCATCTCTACGGGTACGACCCTCACATCGCGTGGGTCCCCGAAAGGGTGTGGCTGGCGCCGGGTGTCTACCCCTCCTCGGGCGTTATCGACTGGATTGGAGACAACTGGACCCAGCACGGGGTCTGGGGGATCGTCCTCGACGACAGCCCCCACCTGGAGGGGTACGACAACCGGAAGATCCACTGGATGAGCAACGGATCGGGCATCGACCTGCGTGTGATCCCGATCAACAACACCTTCGTCGGCAACATGCACTACGACGCGGACGCGGCCAAGAACCAGATCGCGAGCATGGGTCCCTACAACATCTGCGTCTACGGCACCGACTGGGAGGTGGCCGCGGAGATGAACGAGCACGACGGCGGTTTCTTCCTCGATAATTACGAGGACGTGCTCTGGTACTGTCACGACAACTATCCCGGCATCAACGTCTGGAGGCTCGAGGACGCCCTCCAGAACCCGAACTTTAACGGAGAGACCGCTGACATCACCCCCGGCACGTATCACCTTCTTGGCGGATTCGACGGGTACGGCGGAAGCGACAACAGTTGGTACGGGGCCTGGGCGGCCACGGCGTCCCACTCCGACCATCACGAGCCGGCCTGGACCTACGGATACATCTGGGACGATGTCTACAACAACCTCATGACCACGCCCGACAACTCGCTGGCTCAGCTCGGCTGGTACACCATGATGATCAACCTGCATGAGACCGGCTGGCACACCGACGGGGAGGTCTCGGACTGGGAACACCGGTACTCCTCGCACATCAAGAACGCGAACGTCCACGCCGAGGTCTCCCGCTGGGCCGCCGGGCTGTACAGGGACACGACGGCCGCTTACGGAAGCGACATCGACCGGGACGGCGACGACGAGCTCATCGTTCACAACGACAAGGTCTACTGCATCTTCGAGGGGATCGGCGGCAAGGCGAACTGGATCTTCTGCAAGGACGGGGCCGGCAACGCCCACTCGGTGGTCGGCTCGGATATGGCCTACTGGTCCGAGTCGGACGGCGATTTCAACGAGGGATCCAACAACCACCTGGCCGCCCTGTCGGATGTCTCCCCCCACTACCAGCACGAGCTCTACGACATGACGGTCGACGTGGGCATGGGCGACCTCGTCCAGGTCACCCTGACCCACAGCGAGGTGAGCAAGGTGATCACCCTCGAGACGGGCAACGACTGGCTCGATGTGACCTACGACTTCGGCATCCACACGGGGTACGTCAAGTCGGGGTGGTCCCCGGACCTGCTCGACCTGATCTGGTACGGGAAGGCCCCCCTGCAGAGGATGTGGGGCGACTACGGCGGGTACTGCGGGCAGCGCAATTCCACCAGCGCCGCCACGGTGGCCCTGGTCCTCGGTGAGGCCGGGGCGACCCACAACGGTGTGGTCGAGGGGACCCTCGTGATGGGGGACGAGATCAAGGGCACGGGGAGCTTCGAGATCAGGCTCTTCGCCGGGTACACGAGCGAGCCCTACGACGAGTTCGAGAACAAGGTGGTCGAGCTCGACGCCCTCGCGGCCGAGATGGCCGACGATCTGAGCCCCAGGATCGCCGACGGCAGCGCCTACAAGGTCGGGCCGTCCAAACTCCAGATTCTCTTCAACGAGGCCGTGGACGAGGCGAGCGCCGAGGATATCTCCAACTATAACTTACAGGGCTTCTCCGGGGCTTACGCCCTGGTGAGCGCCCGACTCACCCACGTCCGGAAGGTGACCCTGACCATCGCCGGGACTTTCCTGCCGGCCGACTACGGGGAAGTGGTGGTCTCCGGCGTGGAGGACCTGCACGGGAACTTGATCGACCCGGCTTACGATACGGCCGCGGTGGTGGACGTGATCGCGCCTCACTTAGTAGGGACCATGAACGAATGGGACCCTGCCGACCACGCCTACGACCTCGTGCTCGGAGACAACGGCGTCTGGGCCGTCACGATCGCCCTGGGCGCGGGAGACCACGAGTACAAGGTGATCGAAAGCGACGCCTGGGACGGGAGCGACTGGCCCGCCGTGAACCAGATCATCACCCTGGCCGCGCCGGCGGATGTCACATTCCACGCGAACTGTGGCCTCATGGTCGGGGCCAAGAACTACGATGAGTTCGTGACCCACTTCGACCCGGTCGTGGCCGGCGACTTCCTCTCCGCCGTGGGCGGCACGGACTGGGACCCCACGGACCTCACCGGCGAGATGGCGGACGGCGACGGCGACGGGATCTATGAGTGGGAGGTCCTGGTGCCCGAGGGGGACTGGGAGTACAAGGTGACCCTGAACCACGGCTGGGACCAAGACACGCAGGGCTACGCCGGCAACTTCTACTTCAGCTCAGACGGCCTGGCCGCGACCCTGTTCACCTACGACATGGGCCAGAACCTGACCGGGGCTGAGGGCTCCACGATTTGTTGGGACGACGACGGGGACGGCTACCAGGACGAGGCATGCGGCGGGGACGACTGCGACGACGGCGACCCCGGCGTCAACCCCGGCGCCGAAGAGAGCGCCGCGGCCGGCAACTGCGCCGACGGCAAGGACAACGACTGCGACGGCCTCACCGACACCGACCCCGAGTGCGACGCGTGCACGGACGACGACGGCGACGGCTTCGCCGTGGAGGGGGGCGAGTGCGGCCTCGTGGACTGCGACGACACGGACCCGCTGGTCTACCCGGGCTACATCGAGAGCACGGGCATGGGGAACTGCGCCGACGGCAAAGATAACGACTGCGACGGCCTCACCGACGCCGCCGACCCGGGCTGCGGCACCGGCCCGTGCAAGGCCCGGACCGTGCCGTACTCGGGCAGCCCCTTTGCCCTGATTCTGCTCCCGGCGCTGGCCCTCGCCGTTGTGGTGAGACGGATGCTAGGTCGGTAGGGGCGCTGCTTGCCGCGCCCCTTGGCGGGTGACGTAGGGGCGACCGGCGGTCGCCCTGACATAGAACCATAGCTGGACAAGTAGGGGCGCGATTCATCGCGCCCGTGAAGGGCACACAAAAAAGGGCGCCTCGATTCGAGGCGCCCTTTTTGCGCAAAGTATTAATATCCCTGCTCCGGATCAGGTCCGGGATCGAGCTCCAGGGCCGGCAGAGAGGGGAACATCACCACTAGGGCGACCATCCGCTTGGGATCGGGCGCGGGGACGGGATCCTCGGCCAGCATCGAGAGCAGCGATTCCACCAGGGCGATCATCCCATCGGGCTCGGGATCTGGGATGGGGTCTTGAGCCAGTTGTGAAAGCAGCGTTTCCACGAGGGCGACCATCCCATCGGGCTCGGGGTCGGGAATGGGCTCCTGGGCATATTCGTCGTATGCCCCGCCGCCCGATTCTTCGCCGAGGCATTCGCAGTACAGGACCTCCATCCCCTCCAGGTCGGCCTCACGGCCGGCATCGTAGATCTCGCACGCACAGGGCGCCTCCTCCTCGGCGCCGACCGCGACGGATGTCAGGGCTGTGACGAGCAGGACGGCAAGTGTGATCCTCAGGGTCTTCATGTCGGGCTCCTTTCGCGGGAAGGTTTGCGTGTGTCGGCTGTGTCTTACATTTCTATTAGACAATGAAAGGGGCCGGTTCGTTTCAGATCGAGGCCGGTAAGTAGAGGCACGGCATGCCGTGCCCCTACGATCAGATTGCGGGCGCGATGAATCGCGCCCCTACCTGTCCAAATGTACGAAATCGTGGGGGCGACCGCCGGTCGCCCATCCTAGAAGTGGTGGGAGCTGACCAGGGGGCGGCGGAGCATCTTTTCGTAGAGGTCCATGTAGTGGCGGGCCGTGACCGCGTGGTTGAATGTGGCCACGCTCTGCTTCATGATCCGCTCCACCTGCCTCTCTTTCACCTCCGCCGGAAGGCCGTGGAAGGCCATGGCCTGGTCGATGGCCCAAGTCAGGCCGTTGGCGTCGAACACCCTGAAGAGGAAGCCGCTGCCGGCCTCGGCCCCCGCGTCCAGGTGCGTAACGGTGTCGTGGATCCCGCCCGTGTCGTGGGCCACGGGGAGCGTGCCGTATACGGGCCCGATCATCTGGGGGAGGCCGCACGGCTCGAAGCGCGAGGGCATGAGGATGAAGTCCGAGGCGGCGTAGGCGAGTCGGGAGAGCTGCTCGTTGAAGTCGCAGATGGCCATGCGGTCCTGCAGGCCGTGTTGCTTGATGATCTCCCGGAATTTCGGCTCGAAGGCCCCGTTGGAGACGATGACGATCTGGAGGTTTTGCTCCCGGTACCGAGAGAGGACCGGGTAGAGGATCTCCGCCAGGAGATGGCACCCCTTCTGCACCGTGTCTAGCCTCGAGGGCCAGAAGAAGAGAGGCGCCTCCTCGTCCTGGACCAGGCCGATGCTCTCCTGGAGAAAGCGCTTGTTCGCCCGCTTCCCCTCTGCGTGGTCGCCGGGGCCGTACGTCCGGGACAGGGCCTCATCCCGGCCCGGGTCATAGGACGGATCCGGAGCGTTGAGGATCCCCACGGCGCACCCCGCCTCCCACTTGCCCGCGATCTCCCGGCGGAGCGTCTCCTCCACGAAGTCGTGCCGCCCCCGGACGATCTCCTCCAGGAAGGTGTGGCTCACGGTGTTGACGAAGTGGGCCGAAAAGACGCCGCTCGCGAGGAGGTCCACCGGGTTGGTGCTCCGGATCTCTTCGTAGCTGCTCGGAGGCAGATCGTAGTAGAGCTGCCTCCAGAAGGGGGCCGCATCGATCCCCACCTCCTCGATCCGCTCCAGGGGGACCTTCATGGAGAAGATGTTGTGCAGCGTGATGAGGCACGGGATCCCGGCCTGCCTGGCCATGGCCGGAATGATGCCGGTCATCCAGTCGTTGCAGTGGATCAGGTCGGGCTGGATCCTGGGGATGATGTTGTTGATGACCTCGCGCTGGAAGGCCAGGGCCACCTTGATGTTCGTTCCGGCGTAGTCCGCGTAGACCCGGTTCAGATAGAAGAAGATCCGGTCCTCGGCGAGGTGGATCCGATCCTCAGGCATGGTCTTCCTGATCGTCTGGAACTCCCGGGCGATGATCGGGCCCAGCCTGGAGCTGAAGATGGTGCGGTAGTCCGGCAGGGCCACGTGGACGTCGGCCCCGCGCTCGAAGAGGGCGCTCACCAGCGCGGCCGACACATCGGCGAGCCCCCCGGCCTTGGCCGTGAGGTAGTTGGCCATGTTCCCCATGCCCTCGGGCAGGTAAGTCACCTCCGGGGTCACGATCAGGATGCGCGGATTCTTCGTTTTAGCTGGCATTTTTATTTCACTCTCTCCACTTTGTGCCTCTGTGCCTTTGCCCCTTTGTGCCTCAAGCTGTCGGCTTCAGCCGACAGCTTAAATAATTCCGCCCACGATCGGCAGGTAGAACTCCCGCGCATACTGCTTCAGCATCCGGTCGGCGCTGAAGCGCCAGACCAGGCTCTTGATCGCCTCCTTCATCGTTCCCACCCAGGCGCGCGGTATGCCCTCGGCATCCCGATCGTAGAAGAGCGGGATCACTTGGTCCGCCAGCACGGCATGGAGGCTCTCCGTGTCCCGCCGGTCCTGCACCTCGGGCTTCCTATGTTCGCCCCCGTCCCCGATGGCAAAGCCGTTACGGCCGTCAAAGGCCTCGACCCACCAGCCGTCGAGCATGGAGAAGTGGAGCACCCCGTTGCAGACCGCCTTCATGCCGCTGGTGCCGCTCGCCTCAAGCGGCCTGCGGGGAGTGTTCAGCCAGAGGTCGACACCCTGAACCAGGTGGCGGGCCACATTGATATCGTAGTCCTCCAGGAAGAGGATCCGGCCCTGAAATCGCGGGTCGAGGCTCATCTCCACGATGCGCTGGACCAGGCGCTTCCCGGGCTCGTCCTTGGGGTGGGCCTTGCCCGCGAACAGGATCTGGATGGGGCGCTCGGAATCGGCCACCAGGCGCTCGAGCCTCGCCTCGTCGCCCAGGATCAGATCGGCCCGCTTGTAGGCGGTGAATCGGCGCGCGAACCCGATGGTCAGGACGGAAGGGTCGAGCCTCTGCCCGGGCGGGTCGCCACCCTCGGGACCGCCACCGTGGTGTGCATGCTGTTCGGCCACCTTGCGCTGTACATAGCTCACCAGGCGGGCCTTGTTGACCTGGTGGGCCTCCCAGAGCTCCCCGTCGTCGATCGCATCGATTCCATGCCAGACCTCGGGCGAGGATTTGTTCTCCTCCCAGCCGCGACCCAGGTAGCGGTTGTAGAGCCTGTGCATGGGGGGGGAGAGCCAGGTGGCGATGTGCACGCCGTTTGTGATGTGCCCTATGGGGACGTCGAATTCGTCCCGGTCCGGCCAGAGGGCCCCCCACATCCGCCGCGTGGCCCGTCCGTGCAGGGCGGAGACGCCGTTGGCCATCCTGGCCGCCTTCAGGCCCAGCACGGTCATGCAGAAGGTCTCCTCGTCGTCCGACGGGTCGACCCGCCCTAGGGCCATCATCTCCTCCCGGCTCAGGCCCAGCGATTCCCGCAGGGAGCCGAGGGCCTCCTCGATCCGATCGCCGTCGAACCGGTCGTGGCCGGCCTCGACCGGCGTGTGGGAAGTGAAGACGGTCTTGGCCTTGACGCGGCGGAAGGCCTCGCTGAAATCGACCTCGTCCGTGACCATCTCCGCCCGGGTCATCTCCAGGAGGGCGAAGGCGCTGTGCCCCTCGTTGAGATGGACCACGCCCGGCCGGATGCCGAGCAGGGCCAGGGCGCGGATGCCCCCCACGCCGAGGATGAGCTCCTGCCGGATGCGGATGTTCGGGTCCGCCTTGTAGAGCCGCCCGGTCAGCTTCCGGTCCTCTTCGGAGTTTTCCTCCACGTCGGAGTCGAGGAGCAGCAGGGTGGCCCGGCCGACCCGGGCCTGCCGGAGGCCGACCCAGATGTCCCCCGAGGGGGTCTCCAGATGCATGCGGACCGGCTTCCCTTCGGCATCCTTCACCCGGTCGAGGGGCAGGAGATCGACCGGGGTCTCGGAGAAGCTCTCCTCCTGCCACCCGTCCGCGTCGAGTCGCTGGTTGAAGTACCCCTGGGCGTAGAAGAGGCCCACCCCGACGATCGGTATGCCCAGGTCGGAGGCGCCCTTGAGGTGGTCGCCCGCCAGCACGCCCAGTCCCCCCGAGTATATGGGGAGGGACTCGTGAAGCCCGAACTCGGCCGAAAAATAGGCCACCGGGCTCGCCTTGAGGGGGCCCGCAAAGGAGTCTCCCCAGGTCTGCCGGGAGTGCAGGTATTCGTGCAGCCTGTGAAAGGCGAAGCTGATCCGGGCCTCCAGGGCCAGGTCGACGGCCCGCTGGACAATCGTCTCGGGTGAGAGCCGGGCGAGGAATGCCACGGGGTTGTGGTTCACTCGCCTCCAGAGGGCGGGATCCAGGTCC
Organism: uncultured Thermodesulfobacteriota bacterium; assembly: GCA_964522545.1. Classification (GTDB taxonomy): domain Bacteria; phylum Desulfobacterota; class DSWW01; order CAZFWM01; family CAZFWM01; genus CAZFWM01. The sequence continues at coordinate 3,073 of CAZFWM010000191.1, read as the reverse complement.
CGGAAGAGGGCGATCGTGTCCGGCTGCCAGGTCCACCAGAGGTTCCGGGCCAGGTCACGCAGTTTCGGGGCGATGTCCATTGTGGCTCTCCGTTTTCGGTCATATAAGGATCAAAGGGTTGACTTCCGAGTTATTTCTCGACTTATATCTTACCTGTACCGATTTTTCCATATGATGAAACCAATGCGCAATCTCATGAGACTCGTCAGACTCATCGGCTGGTTCATGGTGGTCGGCCTTTGCTGCCCCCGGTCCGGCCTTTCGCTGCCCCTGACGCCTCAGGAGGCGGAGAAGCCCCCCCGCTTTCGTGGGTGCTGCCAATTCGGCTACGACCTGGGTGTGGAGATTCAAGGCGTGCCCATCCCCTTCTACCTGGGCAATATTTTCGGCCCGGATGAAGTGGGCACACACTCCTATTCAGGCGACGAGTGGCAGCAGAAGGGCGGTTGGCTCGCTACGCTGAGCGATATAGGGGAGTCGGTGAACGAGAAATTCGGCATCATCTACACCGTCGGGGGCGGTTTCATCGATATGGCCCACATAAAGGACTATGCCGACTGGACCGCCTACCTTTTCAGCAGGCTGGTCGCTCTGGAGGGTCGCGAGGGGAGAATCGGTATCCCGCTCAATGGAGGGGCCGTAACCCTGCTCATACGGGAAATCGAGCTGGATGGGGGCGACCTCGAGAGGGTCTGCCTGGATATGGCCCAGAGAATTTCTTTTGAGACAAGCGTCTGGCACGAGATCGCCACCTGGTACGGGTACGCCAGTTTCTCCTTTTTCCCTGAATGGGCGTCCGCTTTTTCTCCTGAAGATTGCTACTCAGATTTGCTGGGAACTTATGTCGGGAGGGGAGCCATATTGAGCAGGCTGGAATACAACAAGGCCGTCGACGTCGAGATCGGAAGAGTTCTTGCGGAGCTGGGCGCCCTGGACCCGGCCGAGACGAGGAGGGCCTTTAACCGGGTCGAAGGGGACTGGTGGGACAGTACGAAGAGAATTCCCGACAAGGATCTGGTTAAAAAACATCATCTGGGGTATGGCTCTGATGAAGTCGAGCCCTGGCTGGTCCCGGATTTTTCGGGTGTGATCGAAGGACACCCGGAGATTTTGAAAAAAGTCCTGTCGATCCCAACAGTGGATTTTCGAGGTGAGGAGCTCTCGAGCCTTTACGAGTTCATCGTGGAAGTGAACCCGGAGGAACTGTCGGAGTTCTTCCCCTTTCCAGTGCCCGGATCCACTGTCCTGTCGGTCGGGGATTTTGGCAAGATCATGGATGCCATTCGATCCGAAATCGATTCAACCCGAAAAATGCAGTAGGTGCCTACTGCATTTTTCAGGTTAAACCCGCCCGTAGATCTCCGCCATCGACCGGAGCCTCTGCGCCGGCGCGGCGTCGATCTGATCCGCCCGGAGCCGCCACTGCCAGTTCCCCTCGGTGGTGGCCGGCAGATTCATCCGCGCGCCGCCGCCCAGGCCGAGGACGTCCTGCATCGGCACGATCACAAGGCTCGCCACCGACCTCTGTGCGAGGCGAATGAGGTCCCAGTGGACCTCGCCGGCCGTGACCGGCCGCCCCACGTAATCGGAGAGGCGCCGCTTTTCCGCCTCGGACGCCTCCCCCTCGAACCACCCCCTCACCGTATTGTTGTCGTGGGTGCCGGTGTAGAGGACGCAATTCGATACGTGATTGTGCGGGGCATAGGCATTGGTCGGCAGATCCTCCCCGAATGCGAAGAGTAGCACCTTCATGCCGGGCATGCCGAAGCGGTCCATGATCTCCCTCACGTCCGGCGTGATCACGCCGAGGTCCTCGGCGATGATGGGCGCCCCGGGGAACCGCTCGTACAGGACGCGGAAGAAGTCGTCGGCGGGCGCCTCGATCCATTGTCCGTTCACGGCCAGCTCCTCCGAGGCCGGGATCTCCCAGAAGGCGACGAAGCCTCGGAAGTGGTCGAGGCGCACGAGGTCGAAGAGGCCTAGGTTGTGGCCCATGCGCTTCATCCACCAGTCGTAGCCGGTCGCCCGGAGGGCCTCCCAGTCGTACAGGGGGTTTCCCCAGCGCTGGCCGGTCTCGCTGAAGTAATCGGGCGGAACGCCCGCCACCACGGAGGGCCGTCTTTCATGGTCCAGCTGAAATAGCTGCGGGTCGGCCCAGAGGTCGGCGCTCTGAAAGTCGACGTAGATCGGCACGTCCCCGAAGATCCGGATCCCCTTTTCGTTGCAGTAACTTTTGAGGCCGCCCCACTGCCGGAAGAAGATGCTCTGGAGGAATTTCTCACGCTCCACCCGGTCCCGCAGGCGGCCTCCGGCGTCCCGCAGGGCATCCGGCTCCCGATCCCGGATCTCCCGGGGCCATTCGCTCCAGGCCCGGTATTCGAAGTGGTCGCACAGGGCGGTGAAGAGGGCGAAGTCTTCGAGCCAGGCCGCGTTGGACACGCAGAACTCTTTGTAGCGGACGTCGTCCCCCGGGGCCCGGGCGGCAAAGCGCGCGTAGGCCCTGTCGAAGAGCCTCTCCCTGAAGGCGGCCGCCGTGGCATAGTCAACGGGGCTGTCGTTGGTTCCGGGGTATGGATCGAGCTCTCCCTCCTCGAGCAGGCCGTCGCGGACCATGAGTTCGGGGCTGATGAGGAGCGGGTTTCCAGCAAAGGCGGAGGTGCTCACATAGGGGGAGTCGGCGCTGCCCCGGGTGGTCGGGGTCAGGGGGAGCACCTGCCAGACCGATTGCCCGGCTTCGGACAGAAAGTCGGCAAAGCGAAAGGCCGCCGGGCCCATGTCCCCGATCCCGTAAGGGGAGGGGAGGGAGGTGATGTGGAGGATGATGCCGCTTGCTCGTTTATTCATATCTTGGACCGTGCCTGTTCAGAATTTAACCGGGTTTGCTAAACAGAATTTTTGATCTCGTTCCGAGGCTCTGCCTCGGAACGGCGTTCAACAGGGGCTCTGCCCCTTTCGGCCACCAATGTTGCTGTAATCCAGTAGAGGAGGCGGAGCCTCCCGTAAATGCGTTCCCAGGCGCCCATTAATACTACAGCGACATTTCAATTTTAAGATTCTCCAATAATTCGAGGCG
>CAZFWM010000190.1:0-14202 GCA_964522545.1 uncultured Thermodesulfobacteriota bacterium | reverse complement strand
GTTACGATTGGTTGCATAACCATTATCGGTGTTCAAAATCGGTACTCACAAGATAGTAACTGATATGAACATAATCCGAATTGTCCAATGCTATGGAGGTGTATTCTCCCCCAAGCGAACCCGAGTCTACGATCTCGGTCACCCAAGTGCCCGTGGCGTTAGTCGCATACCCGAGGCCAGTGGGAAAGTTTTTTTCGTAGCTGATATGGACATGGTCCTCACTGTCCAGTGCGATAGAAGTGTGGAGGCCCGAGTCTCCCTCCGAATCCAAGGTCTCGACCACCCATGTGCCCGTAGCGTTGGTCGCATACCGGAGGTCTCCAAATAAACCCAAGCGGTAATAGCTGAAGTGGACTTTGTCCGAGCTATCCAGCACGATGGAAGAGTAAATTCCGGTGTTTCCGTCCGAGTCCACGACCTCGGTCACCCAGACGCCCGTGGCATTGGTGGCATATGAGAGATCATGATTAGGCATTCCAATTTGATAGCTGATATGGACATTGTCCGCGCTGTCCAGAGCGATGGAGGTGGACCTTCCCGAAGTCATGGATGGATCCGCGGTCTCGGTCACCCAAGCGCCTGAAACGTTGGTCGCATACCGGAGTTCATAGTCCGTAATATCATAATAGCTAATATGGACATTATCCGCACTGTCCACCACTATAGAGGTGTCGTATCCCGTATCCCCGGCCGAGTCCAAGATCTCGATCTCCCAGGTGCCCGAGGCGTTGGTCGCATACCGGAGATTATCGTCGGAACGATCATGGTAGCTGATATGGACACTGCCTTCGCTGTCCAGTGCGATAGAGGTGTACTGTCCCGTATCCCCGGCCATGTCCACGGTCTCGGTCACCCATTCTCCTGTCGCGCCCGAGGCACAGAACAGCAAGAGGGCGGGGATGAGCGCCATGTAGGCGATTCTTGTGCAAGTTCTCATTTTCTCTCCTCCTTTTTTTATAAAACGTCGCCGTCCCGGCGGCCGGGCACGGCATGCCGTGCCTCTACCACCATGCCGGCCGGAGGCCGGCGTTACGATACGACGTTCGGCGGGCACGGCCCGCCCTATTTTTTCGGTCGACTTGATTTACAATATGGGGCGGCCCGTGGCCGCCGTCTCCGATGTCCGGTGCACAACGTACAACGGGCCCCCAAAGAGGCCCGTTGTTTTCATCCGCTTTGATTGCCCGGCCGGACAAGGCCCCACTCCTACTCAGTCGGCGTCCCCGTATTCACCCATACAAACTCGACGGCCTGTGGGCCACCTGCCGTGAACAGGCCGGTGTAGATCCCGACCCAACCCAGGCTCGGGAGAGGAAATGCGACCGGGAAATCCACGGGAGGATCGATGGCCGGCAGCGGAGCCGACCAGAGCGGGATGACCTGGACCGACGGGTACGTCAGGACGAGGTAGTTCGCCCACGTGGCCGCCTCCGGCGTGCCGATGGTGTAGTTCAGGACGAGGTAGCCGGACACGTAGGATGCATCGAGCTCCAGTGTAAATACAGGGCAGTCCGGATCTTCCTGGTCCGTGAGGCCGTCGCAGTCGTCATCGACCCCGCCCGCGCAGACCTCCTCGGCCCCGGGGCTGATCGCCGGGTCCGAGTCGTCGCAGTCGAGCTCGGGGTACGTGCACTCCGGGCTGGCCGGGTCGCCGTAGCCGTCTCCGTCATCGTCGTTGCACACGATGTAGTCGATGTTGTCGAAAGAGACTTCGGAAAAAACCATGGATATCTTTGCATCCAGGTATCCGGGGATGATGGGGATCTCCAATCCCTCGTCCAGGAACGAGATATCCAGGTCGTTCATCATAAGCAGGGCTTCCTGCCCGCTCGTGCCATGGTCGGTCAGGAATCCGGAGAGCTCGATCAGGGGAAACCCGATCATGGGGAGATAGAATTCCTCCTCCCCGATATAGAAGTGGGCCGTAAAGGTGATCTCCGTCTCGATCACATCCTCGAAGACAAAGCTCCCGTCCGGCTGGACCACAGTGGGAATGAACGGCGAGTATGGATCGAGCCGGATCAGGATGTCCGTGATCTCGAGGCAGCCGATCTGGTCGCAGGGAGGGACCGCAGTCGTGTCGAAGAGGATCGGGGTCGTCTGGAGTGAAAAGTACTCCAGGAACAATTCAGATGTGCCCGGGTTCCACCGGACCTCCATGGTGCTTCCGGTGGTGATCGCGGTCGATCTATCGATCTGGCCGATGACGACGGTGTCGAACAAGATCTCGTAGAGCGTCACATCGGCCTGGTTTTCCGCGCCTGTCGTCGGGAAGAGGGTGGATGGCACGATGCAGAGCGGCTCTTCCGCGCACGCCGGGTCCTCGCAGCAGGAATCCTCGGGCCCGGTGGCTATGCAGGGATTTTCGCAGGCGTCCAGGCCTTCGTCACAGAAATCGTCGGTGCAGTCGCTCGCGTCCGGGCAGGGATCCCCGCTGCTCACGCACTCGTCCAGATCCTCATCGCACGACTCCTCGCCCGTACAGAAGAGCCCGTCGTCCTCACACGGATTCCCACTGCTCTCGCATTGATCCAGATCCTCATCGCACGACTCCTCGCCTGTACAGAACAGCCCGTCGTCCGGGCACGGATCTCCCGTGGTGTAACATTGATCCAGATCCTCATCGCACAGCTCCTCGCCCGTACAGTACAGCCCGTCGTCCGGGCACGGATCCCCCGTGCTGTAGCACTGCTCCAGATCCTCATCGCACAGCTCCTCACCCGTGCAAAAGAGACCATCATCCGGACATGGTTCCTCTCCCGGCCAACAGGAGCCCTCAGAGCAGTACTCCGCGCCGTCGCAGAACAGGCCGCTGTCACAGCTCGCAGAGGCGGCTGGCTCCTCATCGATCCCGCCGGAGCAGTCATTGTCCACACCATCGCAAACCTCCTCGGCACCTGGATTTACATCAGGATCTGTATCGTCGCAGTCCCATTGAGGAAACAGACATGTAGGATCAGCCGGATCCCCATAACCGTCCATATCCTCATCTATACAAGGGAGGAGATACTCATCCGCTCCCATGTCGAATCCGGCTCCTTGCGGTCTCGAATCTCCGTCCATATCTGTGTAAACTCCGGCATCCGTGCCTGTATCGATACAGGGAGACTCCAGAGTGAGATGGTAATCTCCACCTCCCACAAAGAGAGGAGCTTCATCGATGTTCCCTGTTCCGGGCCATCCTCCCTGCACATCGGAGTATGTGACAACAGGTGATCCCGATTCTATGTATATCTCCGGTCCATCAGGAGCAGAATTCTCCCACAATATACAGTTCGTGATCGTAGGATCTGAGTTGTTGCAGTAGAACCCGCCGCCAGCAAAAAAGGCGCTATTCCCTGAGATTGTGCAGTTCGTGATCGTCGGGGAATCGGAGCCGCAGTAAACCCCTCCACCGTACCCTCCTTCGCCCCCATAAAAGCCTGCCCAATTCCCCGAAATAGTGCAGTTCGTGATCGTTGGGGAGGAATAACAGTCGCAAAAAATTCCGCCTCCATAGCCATTTTCTGCGATGTTCTCCGAAATCGTGCAGTTCGTAATCACCGGGGAGGAGTAATCGCAGTAGATCCCTCCGCCGCAAGCCATTCCGATTACGTTATTCGTGATCACGCAGTCCTTTATAGTAGGAGAGGAGTAAGACCAGCAGCTGATCCCGCCACCGTACGACTCAAATCCATAGCCATCGCGAATTGTAAAACCGCTAAGGACCGTTTCTTCGGTCTCACCGCTGTCAAAAACCACTACTGAATATTCATCCCCGGCACTGATGGCTGTCACATCGGCCCCCGACTCGCTTTGAAGCGTAATAGCTTTGCCGAGAAAGTATATGTTCTCCACATAGGTTCCCGGGGCAACGAGGATGAGATTTCCATCTTCTGATGCATCAATTGCAGATTGGATCGTCGGATGATCAGCGGGGACTCGGATGATTACACAATCCGGATCTTCCGAATCAATAAGTCCATCACAGTCTTCGTCGATTCCGCTTTCGCATAATTCCTCTGCACCCGGATTTAGCTCGGGATCGGTATCGTCGCAGTCCCATTGAGGAAATGGACAAAGAGGACTCGCAGGATCCCCATACCCGTCCATATCCATATCCATACATGTTAGATACTCATCCGCTCCTATATCGAATCCGGCTCCCATTGGCCGCACTTCCCCGTCCATGTCTGTATAGACCCCGGCATCCGTGCCGGTATCGATACATGGAGACTCCAGAGTAAGATGGTAGTCCCCTCCTCCTACAAAGAGAGGATCCGCGTCGATGTTCCCTGTTCCAGGCCATCCTCCCTGCACATCGGAGTAAGTGATTACAGGTGATCCCGATGCTATGTAAATCTCCGGTCCATCTGGAGCATAATCCCCCCACAAGATGCAATTCGTGATCATCGGGTTTGACCCCCCTGTGCAGTAGAACCCTCCTCCTGCAAAAAAGGCGCTGTTCCCCGAGATCGTGCAGTTTGTGAAAATACCACTCCCGCTACCTGACAATACCCCTCCACCCCACCCTCCTTCCTCCTCGTAAAAACCTGCCCAATTCCCTGAAATCGTGCAGTTCGTGATCGTCGGATAGGAATAAGCGTCGTAAAAAATCCCACCGCCGTATCCGCTTTCCAAGCTGTTCTCCGAAATCGTGCAGTTCGTGATTACGGGGGAGGAACCATCACAATAGATCCCGCCGCCGCAACCTAATCCAATGACGCTATTATTAGAGATCACGCTGTCCGTGATCGCCGGGGAGGAATAATACTCGCAGACAATCCCGCCTCCACCAGAAGCGCTGTTATTCAAGATTCTACAATCTGTGATCACCGGCGAGGAATAGTAGGTGCAGTAAATCCCGCCACCCCATCCATGTTCAGTGCTGTTATTCATTATCACGCAATCCGTGATAGTCGGAGAGGAGTAATCCATGCAGATTATCCCCCCTCCGTGTGTATCAAATCCATGGCCATCGCGAATTGTAAAACCGCTAAGGACCGTTTCTTCGGTCTCCCCGCTGTCGAAAACCACTACTGAATATTCATCCCACGCACTGATGGCAGTCACATCGGCCCCCGATTCGCTCTGAAGCGTTATGGCTTTTCCGAGCAGGTAGATGTTCTCCACATAGGTGCCTGGGGCAACGAGGATGAGATTTCCATCTTCCGATGCATCAATTGCAGCCTGGATCGTCGGATGATCAGCGGGGACTCGGATGATTACACAGTCCGGATCTTCCGAATCAATAAATCCGTCACAGTCTTCGTCGATTCCGCTTTCGCATAATTCCTCTGCACCCGGATTTAACTCGGGATCGGTATCATCGCAGTCCCATTGAGGAAACAGACAAGTAGGATCTGCCGGATCCCCATACCCGTCCATATCCTCATCCATACACGGGAGATACTCATCCGCCCCCATGTCGAATCCGGCTCCCATTGGCCTCACTTCTCCGTCCATATCTGTGTATACCCCGGCATCTGTGCCGGTATCGATACATGGAGACTCCAGAGTGAGATGATAGTCGCCTACTCCAACGAAGAGAGGATCTGCGTCGATGTTTCCTGTCCCCGGCCATCCTCCCTGCACATCGGAGTAAGTGATTACAGTCGATCCCGAATACACGAATATCTCCGGCCCATCGGGAGCATAATTCCCCCACAGGATACAGTTCGTGACCGTCGGGTAGGAAGCGCCGCAGTAAATCCCGCCACCTTTTGCACCGAAGTTATCCGAGATCGTGCAGTTCGTGATCGTCGGCGAGTAATCGCTGCATAAAATCCCCCCTCCGTAATAAGATAGATGGCCATTCCCCAATATCGTGCAATTCGTGATCGTTGCAGAGCTGCGACATGCAATCCCCTTTTGATTACCCGAGATCGTGCAGTTTGTGATCGTCGCAGGGCTGTATATCGAAATTCCGGCATCACCATTTTCAGAGATTGTACAGTTTGTAATCGTCGGCGAGGCGAAACTGTCGTCTTCTTGCACAATACCGTAATAGTTATTACTCGTGATTTTACAGTTCATGATCGTCGGTGAGGCCTCTTCTAATAAAATTATCCCGTATTCATTGCTACGAATCGTGAATCCATCGAGGACCGTTTCCGGTCCACAAAAAGCCATGACTAGCCCCTCCGCTAAAAAACAATTTTCTATGATGGTTGAATCGGCTCCCTGCTCGCTCTGAATAGTTATCGCCTTAGAACTGACATCTACATCTCCAGAGTATGTGCCAGGTGCAACAAGCACGAGATCTCCGTCCACTGCCGCGTCGATCCCGGCCTGGATCGTGGGCTGGCCGGACGGGACGTGGATCGTGGCGGCGAGGGCTGGGTGAGTTTGAATGGCGAAGATGAAGAGAGCCGCGAATGCAGTTCGAATGACCGTCTTCATAAAACCCCTCCTTTATCTACGGGTCTATCTAATTCAGCGGGGCAGAGACCCATGGAAGATCATTCACAGAGTCTGGGAACGATCAGAAAAATCGTTATCTTTGCGCTTCCAGTTCAGTTTCCAACTTCTTTATTCGTTCGTTCAATTGCGCAATGTACACATGGGCCTTCTCAAGTTCCGTAAGGATACCACTGATCTGCGCGTCATAATTAAAGGTATGCTTCCCTTCTTCATCCTTGTTGGCCTCTGGGACAGCCGGTAAATTATTATCGCTCCACATAGCTTCTGCATGTTCCTCTATCGACTCCAGATTATAGTCATCCCCGAGCACAGAATCCGAGGTTCGCGATTTTCCATGACATGTTCCATATATATCATCGGCTTCGATCAAATCGGCAAAGACTTCATTTGCAGTTACATTACTAGCGTCGATACCATGAGCAACTTCAAGGTATCCTTGTATGATAATAGTCTCACTATCCACACGCATAACTTCGTCGCCTATATGATAAAATCTTATCGTATCAGTTGCATCTTCAATCGTGATCCCAGTATTTGCATCACCATATAATTTTAAATTATTGTTAGACCTAACATCTATATCGCCATTGATAGTGCTTATTCTCCCAATATTACTTCCGTTACTAAAAAATTGCATTTGGGGGGAATGAATTCCATCAATTCGAATATTTCCGTCCACTACCAGCGCCTGACTCGGCTCGGTTTTCCCGATGCCGACGTTGCCGGAACTTGTTATCGTTACATCAGGCAAGCCTCCGTTCGTCCAGAGACCAAGGGAGTTCGTAGCATGATCGTATTCGATTCCACCTCTGCCGACATCATCGGTAGCTCCGAAATCAATCGTCGACCTGGCCTCATTACCACTTATAATAGCCAACCGTGCATCACTATCCACAGCAGCGTTGTTTTGAAATATTGCTATTTGCCCTGTCATTAAAGCAGGCGTACCACCATCCCCACCTTCGCCGATTACGTGGAGGGTGTTCCCCGGCTCCGTCGTCCCAATCCCTACCCTGCCATCCACGAAATGTGTATCTCCATTGATTGCTGTATTTCCGCTGATTGACGTTTCTCCAATTATTGATGTTTCTCCAATTACTGACGTATTTCCATAGATTGCCATACTACCATTGATGGCTGTATCTCCGGTGATAGACGTATCTCCATCCACACCCCCACCACTTGCTCCATCTATGGTAGATACTCTGTGAGCGTAGGCAACGCTTACGATCTTTTGCCGGGGCACCATTTCAACATCTGTTCCCACCTGTATCCCAAGATATCTCTCGGGGCTGCTGAACACTGAATCCGTCAGAGGTATGCTCCCCCCAAGGAGCACCACGAACTGTCCACTTTTCACAGTTACATTCAGGTGAGTCTCAGGTCCCCAGAGTATAGTACCAGCTAAAACCGCATCGTATATCGTGAATGTCATATTGTATGGACTGTCCGGCACAGGTGAACCGTCAGCCTGAGTGAGGGTGCCCTGATAGTTGATGAGATCAGGGGAATTGCCGGCAAATGTTGTGGATACGAGGCAAAGCATTAGGGCGATGGCAAGGACGGTTGAGAAGGCTTTTGCTCTGGTCATGACGTTTCCTCCCTTTCTTTTTTTTGTGGCCAAAAAAAAGTTTTTTGATATGGGTTAAAAATTGTAAAAGTTGTTCTCTACGCTCCTTTAGGATGTTGCGAGTGAAGCGAAGTCGAAGATTTCGAGGGGTAAAGCCCCGAAGCAATCCCCCATGCTCATTTTCTCGGGGTGCTCAGTGGGTTGCTTCGTCGCTCCGCTCCTCGCAATCTTCGACTTCGTCGCTATCGCTCCTCGCAACGACCTCGGTGTGTTTATTTGTTACATTGTACATTCATTTATCTCTTCTTGAGTAACAGTGTGCCTGTGAGCACTATTGTATTGTCATAGGGCAAGGAGATGGTCTCCGTGTAGTTGCCGGATATCTCTGAACGTGACAGTACGAGGCCGTTGATCTCTACACTCCTCGACACCTCCATGTTGAACGGATTGGAGCTGATCTCCAGGTCCGGTACACCTTCTCCGATACTGGGTAGAGTAAAGGAGTGATCTGCGGGGACTCGGAAGTCCTCGGTCTTCACTGTCAGGTACCGGCCGTACAAGGAGCTCTGGGCCGTGTCCCACTGAATGAGTTCGCTCACTCCGTCTCTGTCTTCATCCACGGAGAAATAATGTATCTCCCTGACCTCCTCGCATATTTTTCCCGGGTCGCAGTCTTCGTCGTAGTGACAGGAAACCGGAATCTCGTCCGGGCTGTCCAGGCTGCATGTGCCTGCCATCCTCCCGAACACGCCGGAGACCTCTCCGGAGGAGTTCTGGGTGAAGGTCATGGCCACCGGGACGGTCTTGAAGGCCATGAATTGCTCGTCCATCTGCACGGTCCCCTCCCAGTTTCCCTGGACATTGACCATGCAGCCGGGGTACCGGGTGGCTGTTAGTATCAATAGTCCGATTGAAAGGATCAGAGTTAGAATGGCCGGTTTTTTCATTTGTCGTCTCCTCAGATTCCTCGGCTATCGCCTCGGAATGACATTTCCGGACAGGAACTATCTATGGTAATGAATGATAGGTCGTATCCTCGAAAATAAAGGTGATATCCTGGACCGCGGTCCAGTCGATGGCATCATTGCCCGGCCATGACTTGTCCACCTTGAATATCCATGTGGCCGCCACGCTCCGGGGGCAGAAGTCATCGGTTTCGTTTCCTTGGCCGTTGTCATTCACCGAGGCCCAAATGGTCGCCCGGGTCGGTATGTCGCCGATACCGGTGGATGTCACATGGCCGATCACGGCGGTCTTGCCCATTTCATAGTATTCGATCTCGTCGTACTGATCCCGCATGGCGTTCGACCCGAGCCGCTCCAGGGAGGTCTCGATCTCGGTCAGCGTAGGCGGCGGGGAGTCATAGACGAAGTCTATCCGGATCATGTTGAGCTTGTGATTGAATACCTGTGTGGTGAAGATGTCGTTTCCCTCCAGGATGGATGTGGTAAAGGGAAACTCGAGCACCTGCTGCGCTGGGTCGAGGTTCCCAGAGATGAACTCCTGGACCTCCGCATACCGGTAGGCCTCGCGGTCTTCAGGGGGTATATGGGCCAGGTTCTCGTCGTTGAGGTGCAGCAGGTGCTCCACCAGGGAGATGTCAAAGGTCATCTGGTCGGGCGCGCCCCACACGTCCCATTCATATGCCTGGTCCTGAAGCTGTACGAGATACTCGCCGATCTGGTCCGTGTTCCGGTACATGAAGATGTCGTCCCTGTAATCGACCGGAATGTCATCCACGTATTCATATTCCAAAGAGCGCCCGGCGAGATAGGCGAAGTAGGCCGCCATCTCGAGGCTCTCCAGGGCCTGAAAGGTCTCCTGGTCCCGGATGATGCGGTATATGAGGAGCTCGTCATCCGAGCCGTCCCCCATGATCGACAGGCCGACCGCATTGATCTCTGCCAGAAGATCGAAGAAGTGCTGCATCAGATCGAGAAACTCCAGGGCCGTTCCCTGTGCCTCCTGGACCTTCAGGTTCATCTCCGTGAGCTTCAGGCCCATATCGACCAGATTGTCCTTTACATACATGACCGTCTCGAAATAACTAATCTCCAGGTCCAGGGCGGCGGTAAGCATCGTCTGCATGGCCTCGAGATTTGCAAGGGGCAGGGCGCTGGGATTGTACTGGACCGAGGAATAGAGGGCCGGACCATCATAGTAGATATCCCAAAGTTGATTTATTTTTTCGAAAATAGAATCTATATCGACATCCACATCAACATCTGTTGAAGAACCTGTAATATCACCAAATCTCCCTTTTGGATTTTTAACTACAGGCCTTTTTAAACTCTCGGAGGACTCGGGAAGTATGGGAATCTCCACACCTTCCTCCACCCTCACGGAGTCGAGCAGGGAGATCATGAAATCGTTCATTGACATCGTGTGAGCGCCGTGGAGCGTGACCGTCGCCTCTGATGCGAATTGCTCCACATGGTTCTGTATCTTCATGCCTATGCCGAGATACTCCTCGAAATGGAGATTGATCTCCGCCCTGTCCTTCATGACCTCGTTGGCCTTCTCCAGCATGAGCCCCCCATCGCACAGATAATCGTCATCGACATCGCTCCCGCAGAGGGCAAAGACCTCATCGACCAGCTTGGCCCTTACCGCCAGGGCCTCTGCCTCAGCGGCCTCCATGGAGCTGTCGAAGGTCCGATCCGCATCCATTGCCGCCTGCTCTTTGACCACTGCGTCGGGCAGTAGGTAATCGGTGGTGTAATCCCAGAGGCCGTCCGGGGCGTCCGGCCGGTCACAGTGCGATTGATAGAGATAGGTCCGGTAGAAGTGAATCGGCACATAGGCCAGGGGATAGCCGAAGGGGTTGATATCATCATTGAGCATATCGATCCTGGACTTGAGCACGGCGGCATTGGTGATGAGCTCTTCTCCCTGCCAGTGAAAGAGGTTCGTTCCCTCCATCTCGATGAGCACGGCCAGCTCCAGATAGGTGGAGACCCCGGCCGTGGCAAACAATTGCTCGACCTGGTCCTCCCGGCCGAGCAGGACGAGCCGCTTCCCGATCTCGATCAGGGCCTTGGCCTTCCTGCCGGCCGCGAAGTTCAGGAGGGTGTACTCCGTCTCCCTGAAGAAATCGCCCACCATGGTGTGGGCCACGTCGCCGATCGGGTAGAACAGCTCATAGGTGAATACATTGAGGGCGTTGGAGTAGTCGCTGAACGCCTTGTAGAGCTGGCCGAGCTCTTCCATGACCATGACGTCCGCCGATCCATAGGGGTCGGCCACGTACCGGAAATCGATGGCGTCCACGAAGAACTCGTTCCCGAAGATCAGCTCGACCTTGCATATCTCGGCCAGCGCATCCAGCAGGTATACGGTCATTTCGTTCGCTTTTGCCGGGTCGCCATGCTCTAGGTAGTAGACGTAGACGAACTTGAAGTAATCCCTTGCCTGCTCCAATAGGGTGAGCATCTCGTCATAGAACTCATCGCAGTCCGGGGTGCCGTCCCCGTCCGCATCGTGGGAGCAGTAGTCGGTGAGGTCCGAGACATTGAGGACCATGATCTGATCGATGCGAAACTGCTTGCCCGCGTCGTACTGGCTGATCGCCTCGGCTTCATAGACCTGGACGGCCTCCAAAGTGTGCTCCCCGGTGATGGACTGCCCGTGGACCCCGTAGGCCGCATATCGGGTTCCCGCTGGAATCAGGGTCTCGTCGGCCGGCCCGAAGGCGCTGGTTATGGGATTCGTGATCCGATAGACGGCCCCTGTCATGGTCCTGTCGTCGTCGACCGGATCCGCGAGCGCCGGGGTGCCGAAGAGCAGAAGACAGAGAATTGTCGTGAGGATTCCAGATCCCTGTACAAAAGTCTTATTCATCTTTTCCTCTCCCTGAATCAGCGACCCCCTGCAGAGCAGGTGGTATGAGGAAAGCCCCAAAAAGGGGCTCTTGATCTGCTGCTCTGCAGGGGGTCGCTGATTGATAGAAAAATTCTGGTCTTCCATATCATGAGCCATAATTTTTCTTTAATGAATCCGAGCCAATCGGCCGGATTCACTCTCTCGCACGAAATGGTAGAACCGCCTCAATTCTCACCGGCAGAGCCGGTGGATTGGCTCGGATTCAGATCTGCGGAGGGCGTGATGATGGGAGGGTGGATGGCTCGGGATGAAAGGTCAGGTGGTGGTGATCTATTGGGTTCAATGCATAGAAGCTTAAGAGTGGTGCGACTGGCTCCAGCAATCCCCCCCTGTTTCCCCCCTTTTTTAATGCTGAATTGAAAATTCAGCTCATTTAATCTAGCATGTTTTTGGAGAGAGTGCAACTGAAGAATGAAAAAATGAAAAAAAGTTGCCCAAGATTAAAAATGGATTACATTAATCACATTTGGGCTTAGAGCACGAAGGAGCCTTTCGCATATGCTCCGGACTGTCTTCGCTAGGATGATATCCCATGAGCATCCCGGCATGGTGATCTCGGGGGATTGCTTCGCCTGTCGGCTCGCAACATCCATGGGGGGGAGCGTGTTGGGCGGGCGGGGATGAACCCCGCCCCTACGTTCTTTTTGTCCGCACCCGTAGGGGCACGGCATGCCGTGCCCCTGTCGTCGTGCCGGTGTTACTTCTGCGGGCCGACACACAGGTCGGCCCCTGTCTACCGCATGTTGATTTTTAGAGGTTGATTTGTATAAACGATGTGAATATCATAGATTTTATAGGAAAATTATGCTTATAATTCATTAACAAAAGAGAGGATTGAGGCGTGTCCGATAAGCGTTTGGTATTCCGAATCCATGCCATTCAACGGATGTTTCAACGCAAGATCAGCGAGCAGGATATTCGCTATGTACTAGCGACTGGTGAAGTGATAGAGGAGTATCTCGACGATATTCCCTATCCTAGTCGTTTGGTTCTTGGCTGGATAGGAGCTCGTCCTCTCCATTTGGTAGTCGCCGATAACGAGGAGGCTCAGGAGACCATCGTAATCACAGCGTATGAACCGAATCCGAAACAGTGGGATGTCGATTTCAAGAGGAGAAGAAAAAAATGAGATGCGTTGTTTGTAAAAAGGGGGAAACCGAACAGGGAAAAGCCACTGTAACTTTAGAAAGGGAGGGTATTACTCTCGTGATCAAAGGCGTGCCGGCCGCCGTCTGCCAAAACTGTGGAGAGGAGTATGTCGACGAGGAGACAACGTCTCATTTGCTACAGATGGCGGAGGAAGCCGCAAAGGTAGGTGTTCAGGTTGACGTTCGTGCATATGCGGCTGCATAAAACCCAACGTTGGGGTAAAGAAAAGCTGGTGATCGCGGGGGATTGCTTCGCCTGTCGTCTCGCAACTTCCCAAGGGGGGCGTGTTGGGCGGACGGGGATGAACCCCGCCCCTACGTTTTCTTGTCCGCACCCGCAGGGGCACGGCATGCCGTGCCCCTACCTTTATGCTGACTATATGGAAGGAGACTAAGTGAAAGGTATAGAAAAATGAAGAATGGTGATTCGTGCGAGTATTGCGAAGGCAAAGTGGAACATCGTCAGATCCGGGCCAGGTTTCATTTCAAAGGTGACGTGATCTATATAAACAATGTTCCCGCCTGGGTGTGTTCCAGGTGTGGTGAGCAATATTTTGATGCGCCCGTCTATAAAAGGCTTGAGGAAATTGCCAGGCATCGTGATCATATCGAGAAGAAAATCAGCTTCCCCCTTGCTGAGTACGAAATGACGATTTGAATTTCCTTACCTTGTCCGGTCCAATTTTTCCCCACCGAATCCGAAACAGTGGGAAGCCGATCTCAGCTTTTCGATATTCTTGCCCCTTTTCTGCATCCTTTTTACATCCTTGGAGAACTGTTTTGTGTAGACAGGGGTGTATATCATATATCCAACTTCTTGAACATGTCATCTGCATCTTCGCAAACGACCAAATTTCGCCCTGCATCTGTGTCTTCCAATGTATCGAGGGTCGTCCGGTTCGGCACAACGATATCGAAGGGGAGCCCCCTTCGCAGTTTGACCTGCCGAAAAAACAATGTGATGGCCTGGGTTGTCGATAGTCCGAGTTCTTGAAAGATGCGTTCGGCCTCATCTTTCAGGTGTGGTTCGATTCGTGCCCTCACGGTTGCCGTCTTTGCCATGGTTTACCTCCGTTTGTTATCATGAAAAATGTAGCACGAATGGGGCACAGACTCAAGAAGGGCCTTTTGATCGCGGGGGATTGCTTCGGGGCTTCGCCCCTCGCAACGTCCAAGGGGAGCGCACCTGGTAAGTACGCA
>CAZFWM010000189.1:0-14253 GCA_964522545.1 uncultured Thermodesulfobacteriota bacterium | reverse complement strand
ATGATACATGAGGTCATTCTAAAAGTCTATAGCTGAAATGTCGCTGTAGTATTAGGAGAAGCGAGAAATCTTTCCATTGTAGCCAGCTGAAAAGAAAAAGATTTCTCCCTGCGGTCGAAATGACATTCCCGACAAATCCGACTTTTTACGAAACCATCAACTCAAATCATCCATTTCCGCGGGATCGTTGAACATATTGAAAGTCTGCATTTCGCCATTCGGATATTGCACTATCTTGTACCGTTGTGTCCGCTGAACCATTGTGAGCTCATCCAGCGACCTGGGTGGAGTCTCATCATACCTGGGTAAATTCATGTAGTAACATGCCACATTGCGGAATTCTTTGTATGTTTTGGCATTAGCATCTTTCAGGCTCTCTCCGGGGAGCTCTGTGGGCCACTGCATATCCGGGTCTTTGCACATGTCGAGGAGAGTCGGGAGGATGTCGATGTTGCTGACAAGGGGATAGTCTTTGACTATATGATCGATATACCGTCTCGACTGTGAAATGATGAGCGGTACCCGGGCCGCTTCATCATAAACATTCGGCTTGTACAGCGTATTATGGGCGGCGCACTGGTCGCCATGATCCGAAGTATAGACGAAGATGGTATCATTCCACTGGCCGGAATTCTCGACTGCATCCAGGACCTGACCCAGCTGCTCATCCGCCTTCTCGATCAAATAGCCGTAAAAGTTGATTCGCTCCATCCATTTATATATCCGGTGAGGATCTTTGGGGAAATTGGGGTAGGCGGAAACCACCTCTGCCCATATTCTCTGATACTCCGGTTTGTCCGCTGACGCTGCGTCATCCTCGAAATTCGGAGGCAACTCAAGATCCGGCTTCCAGGGGATGCTCGGAAGATCATACTCGGGGGATACATGCGCTTTATGGAGGTCGTGAGGATTGATGATCGACACGATACAGAGCCACGGGGTCTGGGAATCCTGCTTGCTCATGATCCAGTCGTGGGCAAGCTGTGCGGTGAGAGGGTCATACAAGAAACCGCCGTCTTCATCCCCCGGCACCCAGTGATTCAGGACCTCGCCGTCATTTGCCGGAAATCCGTAGGGTGTAAGGTCGATCGCCGACACCAGGGTTGGATTCTCCGGATCCTGAAGAGGTACCGCAGGATGATTGGACAGGTGCCACTTCCCAAAATAGGAGACATCGTATCCGAACGATGAGAACTCACTCGCCAGATTCGGGATGCCGGGGTCGAGGGGCAGCTCCCGTCTCGTACCTTCAGGATCCATGCTTTCATATGGAAAGTAAGGATCAATGTTTTCCCAAACGCCAACATCGTGAGGATAGCGGCCGGTGAGCAAGGTTGCCCGGCTCGGCGAGCAGAGCGGGTAAGTGCAGTAGCAGTTGTTGAATTCGATGGAGTGCCGCTGAATCCGCTGACGGTTGGGCAGGTTGAGGCCGGGCAGGTAGCGTGTATTAACTCTTTCTTCGTCCGTCAAGAAAATAAGAATATTGGGTCTGACCGGGCCTAGGTCTAATATACCTGATGGCGGATCAAGCACCGCTTCCATTAGTTTTGATTCCAAAAACATCCCGGAACCGAGAACCGCCGCTGAGCCCTGCATGGTGTTTTTCAAAAATGATCTTCTTGAAACACCCTGGTTTTTATCATCTTTTTTCTTCATGACCTACCCTCTTGCGCCTCCTCTGCACCCCCGTGCGAAGGGCGGTAAAAAAGTGCAACACTCAAGGATATGATATCATTTTTCTCTCCGGTTGTCGATAAACTATCGTCTGGGGCAGCAATGACGAGCGCGGGGGGAGCGTTCCTTGCTGAAAAATCAGCAAATTGGAAAAAAAAGCGTGTAAGAACTTCACAGGCCGGTTGTCCATTGAAACAGGCTGTTTTTAAGCCATTCATGAAAACCGACATGTTGGGACGCACAACCAGCGCTCCGACGTCAAAAACTTGACGATCAAAGGAGAAAAGCATGAATATTCAAGAGTTCTTGATTAAAAGTGCTGTAAAGAGTGCCTTGAAAGAAATCGACGCCACAGACGGTACGGGCTGCCCTGATGAGGCTGCCCTGATCCAATACAGCGAGGGGTCGCTCAATGAAGAGCAGGTCGAACAGCTAGAGGACCATATGGCCCACTGCGACCTCTGTCTGGATATTGTCATCGAATACCGGAGACTTATGGAGGTCGAAGCAGAGGGAGAGGACATGAAAGTCCCGGAAGCGGTCACCTGGCGGAGCATCGCCCTGGTTCCCGAAAAGGCGCCGATAGTCCCCTCCCCATTTGATGTGATCATGCAAATCTCCGGCGGAGTGGTCAGGCTCCTGAAAAAGGCGGCGGATATAACTCCCGCGATGCTCGAGCCCGCCACGGTCCCGATTCGGGGCCCAGAGGAGGCCGCAGAAGACCAGGGAACCGAGATGGTCTCTTTCAGCAGGGAGCTTGGAATGGTTCTTGCGGATGTGGAGGTTACGGCATATGACGAGGGGCTTTTTACCCTCAACGTAAAACTCTCTGAGACGGCCTCAGGCAGGATACTGAATGGTCTTCGTGTCACGTTGACCGATATGGAGTTCGAGCTCGAGTCCGCCCGCACCCGCCATGGACTGGTCCGCTTCGAGGACCATGAGACTGGAAGTTACTGCCTCGAAATCAATGCCGGAGATTCCTCGGACCCCGGTAGAATCACTTTCAACATTGAAAGTGCTTAGGCGACGCCCACTTCATCCCCCGGTTCCTATACGCAGCCAAGCTACAACCAAATCACTCCCCTCTCCCCACCTATTTTATCGCGCAAAGCCGCAGAGACGCAGAGGATTGAATTAAAATTCCCCTCATTCTCTGCGTCTCTGCGCCTCTGCGCGAGATTAAAAAACCCCGACCTATACAAATATGCTGATTTAAGTCATCCTGGATCTCGCATGGAGGATCGGGAATGTCTCGGAAGAGTACGTTATCATTAGTCATTGTCTTGATGATTCCCATCAGCCTCACGGTTTTATCCGCATGCGGAAATGGTGGTGGGGAAAAGAGTTCCTGCGCGTCTCCCGATGCCGATTGTACACTCGCCGAGACCGCCTCGGAGGCAGGTTTTTTCGCAGGGGCCGCCGTCCCGGCCGACCCTTCCGACCCACGCATGGACGTCGTCCCCCTCCACTTCAACTCGATCACGGCCGAGGGCGCCATGAAGTGGGGCGAGCTGGCCGGGGAGCTCGGCAGTTACGACTTCAGCCAGACGGACGCCTTGCTCGACTTCGCCGAAGCCAACGATCTGCGCCTCCGGGGGCACGCCCTCGTCTGGGGCAAATTCCCCGGTCACGGCTACCCGGCCGATCTCGCGGAGAGGATCGGGGAGGCCGAGGACCCCGAGGCGTTCGTTCGCGAGGCGATCCGCCTTCACATATCCACGGTCGTGGGTCGGTACGCCGGCCGCGTCGAGACCTGGGACGTAGTGAACGAACCCCTGGCGATGGTGGGAAGCGATTTCGAGCGGAACATCTTTTACGAGGCGATGGGCCCCGCCTACATCCCGGAGGCCTTTCATGCCGCGCACGAGGCCGATCCCGACGTGCGGCTCGTCCTGAACGAGTTCTTCCTGGACTATGACGGCCCCAAGACGCGGGCCTTCGTCGACCTCGCTGCGGACTTCATCGAACAGGGCGTCCCCATCGACGGAGTCGGGATCCAGGGGCACGTATTCGTCGCCGCCCCCCGTCCCGAATCGCTTCGCAGCTTCCTCGCCGACCTCGCGGAGCTCGGTCTCGAGATCGAGCTCACGGAGCTCGACGTGACCAGGATCGCTATGCTGGGGCCGCTGCTCTCGGGCCGGGAGCTCTTCGAAGCCCAGGCCGACGTGTACCGGGACCTCGCGGCCGCCTGTGTCGACACGCCCGCCTGCCGGGGGATCACCGTGTGGGGGATCGACGACGCCAACACCTGGTTCGACCGGCTATCCCCATTCGACCTGTTCGCGCCCCACGAACCGCTGCTTCTCGACCGGTCGCTCCAACCCAAGCCAGCCTACTACGCGGTCCGGCGAGAGATCGCCCGCCGGGATCGGCATTGATCCGATCAGTCGAATCCGACCATCCCTGATCAATTCATGATTGGAAGAGCGATGTTCGAAAAAAAAACGAGATTCGCACTTTTTATACCGCCCTCAGTAATCACACTCCTGTTCGCCACATGCATACCCATGGATCCCCTCGAAAAGCCTGGGTGTTATGATATCTACGTCTCTGAGGAGATGTGCGTTGCGAACCCGGAAGCGCCGGACGAGTCGATCGAGGCGAGGATCTACGCCCCTTCGATCGACGGCGGAGTCAGCATCGCCGCCGGGCCCTTCGAGATGGTCGTCTTCATGCCCGGCTTCGGAGCAACCTACAATGCCTATGAGAAATACATCGGGCACCTGGCATCCCACGGCTCGATCGTGGTGGGGATGAACTTCCGGATCGACCTGGGGCTGGACGGCCGGCACGATTATCTCGCGCGCCAGACGACCTACGTCATCGACCACTTTCTTGATGAGGGCGGCCCCCTCGAGGGGCACGCGGACCCGTCGAAGATCGCCACGGCGGGTCACTCGCTGGGAGGAAAGATCGCCTTCTACTCGGCGGCCATCGACCCCAGGATAGGCGTGGTGATGGCCATGGACCCGTCGAACAGCGGCGGCCCGCCCTGTTTCATCTCCGAAGAGTGGTGCAACGCCTATCCCGTGGCGCCCAACATCGTGACCGGCGAGATAGGAGTGCTGGGCGACGTCCACGCCGCCGGCTTCATCATGAGGGCCGCCCCGGACCCATTCAATCCGGACCCGCAATCCAATGCTCAGTACTTCTTCTACGGAATGGACGGCCAGGGCACGCACGGGGTCGGCTCCCCGGCTCTCTATTTCGATATGGGACCGGCCGGCCACGGGAGCTGGGCCTTCCCCCTCGCGCTGGACGTAGAGCGGATCACCAGGCGAACGATCGCCGCCTGGATCAAAGCGCATTTTCACGAAGAGCCCATGGAATACTACTTCACGGGGGGGATCGTTCAGAGGGACGTCGACGCCGGACACATGGTCGCCGTCGGGACGAGGTAGGGATCCTCGATCCTTTTCGCGGCCGCGGATTCGTCAGCCGCCGAGCAAGGTGAGGATGGTGAAGGAGAACAGGGCCCCCATGGCGGGCACCACGACCCACCCCACGGCGATCAGCCCGATCTGCTTGAAGCTGACGGCGCGAACCCCGCGGACCAGGCCGACCCCGATGACGGCCCCCACGGCCGCCTGGGAGGTGGAGACCGGGATGCCCAGCATCGAGAAGAGGTGTATCCCGAAGGCGGCCGCGATCTGGGCGGCCAGGGCGCCGGGCAGGTCCAGGGGGGTTATGCTCTTGCCCACCGTCTCGGTGACGCGCTTGCCGAAGGTCATAACACCGACGGCCAGGGCCGCGCTTCCGAGCAGGCACAGGATCCGGGGGCCGATCGCCACCTTGCCCAGGTTGGTTATCGGACCGACGGCGTTGCCCACGTTGTTGGCTCCCATGGAGTAGGCCATGTAGCATGCGGACAGGATGACCAGCAGCGAAAGAACCCGGTAGCTGCCGGTCGTCTCCAGCTTGAAGCGCCGGATGATGAGGAGGATCAGTTGGTACAGGGTGTAGGAGAGGACCAGGGAGAGCAGGGGGCAGTAGACCCAGCACTGGACGATCTTGCCGATCACCGAGAAATTCATGTCGGCCGAGGCGGCCAGCCCCACGCCGGCGACACCGCCGACCATGGCGTGAGAGGTGGAGACCGGCACCTTGAAGAAGGTGGCCAGGGTCACGAAGAACCCAGAGCAGAACAGGGCCACGCACACGGGCATGACCGGCAGCTGCTCCGTGATGATCCCCTTGCCGATGGTCTTCATCACGTGGTGGCCCTGGAGCATGGCTCCGGCCATGGCGAAGATCGAGACCAGGATGACCGCCTTCTTGAAGCTGATGATCCCGGACCCGACCGAAGTCCCGATACAGTTGGCCGTATCGTTGGCCCCGATGTTCCAGCCGACGTAGAGCCCCGCCAGGACGAGTATGACGAGAACCAGGTCCAAGCTACATCTTCCTCTTGATGACCATCATCCGGAAGCGGTCAGCCGCGTCCTCGATCAGATCGGAAATATCGGCGATGCTGACCATCACTTCCCGCAGGTGGAGCTTCTCGCACAGGTCCAGGTCCGACTTGAAGAGCTTCTTGACCATGTCCCAGAGGATCTGGTCCACCTCCTGCTCCTTCCTGCTGATCGTCTTGACATCCTCCATGACCCTGTCGATGTCCTCCCTGAAGGTCTGGATCAGTTTCATCACGGGCACGAAGGTCTCCACCGTGGCCTCGATGATGCGGCGGAAGTCGCCCACCAAGAACTCCGGGATCCTCGGACGGGTGAGGACCATCAGGTCTGCAACGTCCTCGGTCTTGTTGGCGATCTCGTCGATCCGGTCGACCAGGACCACGTAGTCCTCGCGGTGGATGGGGAGGAAGGCCCCCTCGAATAGGCGGTTCTCGATCTCCCGCTTGGCCTCGTCGGCCTGGTGCTCCAGGTTGTCGATGGAGCGGGCCTTCTCCTTGAAGACCTTGTCCTCCAGGTCCCGCCTTTCAAGGTAATAGTCGATCATGTCCTTGAATTGCTGGAGGATCTTTTCGACGACCTTGAGATGGCCGATCACCATCTCCTCGACTTCACGCTCTTTCTTGTTGAAGATCATGGCAACGTTCCTCAGGCAATTAGGCTCTTCATGGCCGCCACGGCCACCTTGACGGCGTTATCCTCTATCTCCCCCCTCTGGGTTATATCGACGCTTTCATGGATGAGCCGGTTGACCACCACGCCCATCACACAGCCCGCCCTTACGCCCAGGCACCCGGCCTGGACGAGGAGCGGCGCGGTCTCCATGTCGTAGCACAGAACGCCGAGCCTCTTGAGCTCCCGCATGCTGCCGCGGAAGCGCTCGATCACGTGCCGGCCCTCCTGGCTGTAGCGCTCCTGCCCCGGATAGAAGGTGTCCGTGGTGGCGCTGATTCCGGTGTGGGCGTTCAGGCCGAGCCCGGCGGCCGCCTCCTCCAGGGCTCCCAGGATGCGGTGGTCCGAGATGGCCGGGTACTCCACGGGCGCGTAGTTGGCGGAGGCGCCGTCGAGCCGCATGCTGCCGCTGGCGACGATCATCTCTCCCACGTGGACGTCCTCCTGGATCGCGCCGGTCGTGCCGATGCGCAGGATCGTATCGACCCCCAGGATGGTCAGCTCATGGACGACGGTGGAGATGGACGGCCCCCCCACGCCGGACGAAACCACGAGGACCTCTTTCCCGGCCAGCATGCCCAGGTAGCTCTTGAATCCCCTGCCCGTGCCCAGCTCTCCCAGGTTCTCGTCCAGCTGATCCGCCACCGTGGGGACCTGCTCGGAATAGGTGGGCAGCAGGGCATACCGGGCCGATCGCGTCATCTCTTCGTCTAGGGCGAGGTTGTACAGCTTACTCATGGCTCAACTCCTCTGAAGCTATTCGTTTTATTCAACGGACAAGGAGAGAGTAGCGAAATTCAGAGAGGAAAGCAATTGTTATAAAATTGGTCCCATGCCCGAAATAGGAGCCGGTTCCACCCGGACTGAGGAATGAAACGAAAAGAGAATATCGAACAGCAGAACAAGGAACCGCAGAATTTCGAAGGTCAGAAGATCAATTTTCTCGTTCCAACCCTCTGCGGTTCGATATTCCTTGTTGAATATTCGATATTCTCTTTTATTGCGGCCTTACCGCATTAGGGTGCGAACGGTATCGTCGTGAACGAGTTCAGTGCGACATAGGCACTGCTGTACGTACCGACTGCACCGTTCGGCCAGCGCACCGTCACCGTGTAATCCCCGTCATGGCTCCCGAGCCCGAAGTGCAGGATCCGCGTGTCCATGGAGTTGTACATGCCGCGGCTCGATTTGACCTCGCGCACGATCATCTGATCGCCGAAGGTCAGGGTCACCCGGGCGCCGATGGCCTCGCGGTTCACCGTCACCCCGTCGCCCCGCAGCTCCAGGGCGATCCAGTTTCTCTTGGAGCCGATGATGTTCTCGAAGAGGAAATTGGGACGGCCCACGCCCGGGACGCCGTCCTTCCGGCCGCCCACGAGCAGGTCGAGATCCCCGTCGCGATCGATGTCGGCCCAAGCATGATTCTGGGCCCCCTTCATCTTGAGAAACACCGAATCGCCTTCGTCGTTGATGCCGCTGATCAGGCCGACGCTCCGGAAGTCGCCGCTGGGTCGCTGCTGCATGAGCCCGAACCAGGCCTTCTGGTCGAGCTCACCGGCGGGGTAGCCGCCCTCGTACTTTTTGTCCCGGGAGAGCGAGAGATCCGCGTGGCCGTCGTTGTCAAAGTCGACCACGGCCGCGTCCACGTCCCCTTCGTTGAAGGGGAGGCCCCGATCGAGAAACTCGTTCACGAAGCCGTAGCCGCCGGCGGGACCCTGGTTGATCAGAAGGAGCGTGGGGTCGGACCACTTGCGCTTGTAGTCGCTCGAGACCGGGTGGGAGATGGCGGACGCGAAGACGTCCATGTAGCCGTCGTTGTTCACGTCCCGGCACTCCAGGCCGAAGCCGTTGGACCCGATGGCCGTGCCGTAGGCGTAGGGCCACGGCTCGTCGGACAGGCCGTAGCCGGTGGAGGAGAGGTAGTAGTTTCCTGTGGTCTGATAGGCGAACCCGCGGTCTCGGGCCACGTTCGTGAATAGGCCGGTACCGTCGTTCTCCCAGAGAAGATTGTGGCCGTTCTCGTGGCTCACCCCGTAGGTGCTGACGAAAATGTCCAGGTCCCCGTCGTCGTCGTAGTCGCAGGCGACCGAGCCGTTGCTCGGCTTGTCCGGCGCCCCCTGGAGATTGGAGGTCGCGTCGGTGAACGTCCCGTCTCCGTTGCCGAGATGGAGTTTGTCCGTGGCAGCATACGAGGTGTGCCCGTTCCCGATGAACAGATCCAGGTTCGCATCTCCGTTGAAATCGGCAAAAACAGCGTTGCCGGCAATGGCCTGGCCGTAAGACCCTTCCAGCCCCGAGCCTGCTCTCACGGTGAAGTGACCGGCCCCGTCGTTGAGCAGGAGGGTGTGCCTGTGGGAGTAGTCGATATAGTCGAACCCGGCAAAGCAGTCCAGGTCCCCGTCATTGTCCACGTCGCCGAAGGCAAAGAACCCGGCCTGGATGTTTCGCAGGCCCGACTCGTCACTGAAATTGGTGAAGGTCTTGTCTCCGTTGTTCAGGAACACGAGATGCTCGAAGGGGATCCCTCCGGACATGGGATTGGGGTAGAGGTTGTGCATCACGATATCGTCATATCCGTCCCCGTTGATGTCCGCGAACCCGAGGCGGCTGTGATCGTTAATCGGAATGGGCAGGACCGGGTCGGGATCGAAGTTTTCATCCTGAATCCCGCTCGACTCCGAGATGTCGTTGAAGAACCATCCCACCGGATCCTCGCAGGCGTCTCCGGTGCCGTCGGCGTCCGCGTCGGCCTGGTCCGGATTGTATACGTCGGGGCAATTGTCTTCGTCACAGGTTTCGCCCGGGAATCCCGGGTCCCCGTAGCCGTCGTCGTCCGAATCGGTGCAGGTGTCGCACACGTCCCCCACGTCGTCCATGTCGATGTCGGCCTGATCGGGGTTCGGCTCGTACGGGCAGTTGTCGAAGCAGTGGATGAATCCGTCGCCGTCGTCATCGGTGTCCGGCGTCCCGCATCCGCACAGGCCCGGCTCCAGCTTGAGGGGATCGAGGGGGCAATCCTCACAGAGATCCCCCACGCCGTCGCCGTCGGTATCCGGCCATTCGCAGCAGGCACCGAGGGCGGTCAGGAAAATGAATACACACAGAATGGATACGGCATTTCGTTTCATGGTCTGGTTCCCCTTCCTTTATTTTAGGATGACTTTTCAGTATATCATTCCGCCGACGCGCTGTCGAGGAATGCAAAATTCATTTATTGCCATGATCCCCACGATTTGATACGTTTATTATCCCTAAAACCCTCTCCCTCTGGGAGAGGGCCTGGGTGAGGGAGTTGAAATTAGGTTGGGGTTGTATGCATAAATCGTCCAAATGTTTCATAGCGAAATCAGGATTTCGATTGAGCTAGGGATTGTCCCATTCGTGAGAGCATCAGATCGATGTTTATCGTTTCCTTCTGGGATGTGAGATCAAATCTGCCGCTGAGATTGACGTGTCTCCAAGCTATGGGCGACACTTTCCTGACCCGTTCAACGATGTCGATTCTCTTCTCTCCCTCCATTTGATCGAGCAGTCTGGTGAGAAGGTATGCGTTGTAAAAGATGATGGCGTTGGCAACCAGCCTTGAGCATTCGCTCCAGACATTCTGTTCCTCTTCGGTCTCCACGCGAAACTTTCCGGAGTATTCATGGGGTATGGCGCGGCGCAATTGATGGTAAGCCTCGCCACGATTCAGTGCTCTTTGCACGTTTTGCCTGAGCAAGATGTCGTCCACATACTTCAAGATGTAGATGCTCCTGAAAATGCTGTCCAGTTCCCACATGGCCCGTTTTGTGCGGTTCCTCCTGGCGAAGGAGCTCAGCTTGCCAACGATCACGCTTTGTGTCGTACTCTTCAAACCCAGAGACACCAATATCCTTTGGATGTTGGGCCATTCGTTTATGATGAGTCTCTGGCGGGGTCTTCTGGATGGCCTCAGCAGAAATCCTTCGTAATGCTTGAGGTTTTTAAAACCGCAGATCGTTTCTGACCTGCTGTTTATGTGCTTGTAGCGCGGCGCAAATTCGTAGCCGAAGGCATTGAGAATCAAAAAGTTGACGTTGTTTGTTCCGTGGGTATCGACAGAGTGGCGGTCGGGCTGGATTTCGGATGTGTTGTTGAAGAGGATGTCAAAGACGAAATGACTTTCATGATCATTGGCACCAATGATCTTCGCGTTGACGGGAACGTTGTTGGCCACGAGCGTGTATGAGGTCACCCCCTTTTTGAGGCCGAAATATTTTGGCGAATACCGAGCATTGATCGTGTTGATCTGGGTCTCGAACTTCTGCCCGTCACTGCTGGAATGGATGATGCCCTCTACGATGTTGAAATACTTGAAGACAGACAAGTTGAACAGCGCATTGCTGATCTTGTCGTTTGCATTCCTCAGAGTTTCCAATCTCAGGTAGTTCTTCATCGCCGAGAACAGGGTTTGATAGCTCATGTCCGAGCTTTCGGCCATTTTGAACAGGCCTTTGTTCGTCGCAAGAGCGATCACAGCACCGGTAATCGCATCTTCTTCGGCTTCGTTTTTAATGTAACGGCCGAGCATATGTGTGAAAGCGCCCATGAATCCACACTGGGAGTCGACAAAGGCCAATAGGTCTCTGATTTCGATTTGTGGCAATTGCTCGAAAAGCGGATTATTTGTTGTGTCTTCTGGTTTCTTGTAGGGCAAGCTCCATGAGATATCTGCGCCTGAACCGGTGATTTTGATTCCTTCGTTCTTGCCTTCCTCGATGCGGTGGTTGACGGCGGCCAATAGCGTCTCGAGCTCCTCCTGCAGTTCCGCCAGCGTCTCTTCTATCGGATTGGAAAGGATGGGCAGATCCAACTTCCGGATAAGTTGATCCTTATCCTTCCACCGGTCATCGTCTATGAGATCATCTTCAAAGCTTCGAAATCGTGCGCTATCGCGTATATATACATCACCAGACTCAAGAAATTGACGCAGCAGGGAATACACCAAGAACTCGTATCGGTCAGATCGGATTTCCATTACCTTCCTGGGGCTACCGTGTATTTTGACCTTCTTTTTCTCGATGATATATCGTCTCAGTTTGCGGCGAATGAAGGCCTGAGGAAAAAGAACTGACTTGATTCCAGCCAGACTTTTCTTTTTTGAGATCTTTGTTTTAAGGAAAGCCACCGCTTCCATAAGGGTGTCTTTATTGGAAGTACTTTGGACTTCCAGACTCAGGAATACGGGGCGAATGTTCTTTTTGAACGTCTGGGCATTTGATACCAGAGCTCTCCACTCAAGCTCAGTCTGGTCGAATCCGGCTCTTGAAATGTATCGTGTCACCAAGGGGAATTTATCCTCTTCGAGAATGCCGAATGCCCGTTTCTTGATCTCTCCAAACGTGGTTTCGTCAGATATTTTGTCGTCTACAAAGAGATTAAGGACTTTGCTTGCTTTATCCAATTGCCGATTGCCCTCCACCTTCAATTCGAGGACGCTGGATTTCGCCTCAAGTTTAGCGGCAGCTTCGTATTTCCTAACGTGATATATGAATGCATTGGCCAGGTTGTCGTTAACGCACTGGAAACGATGATAGACAAAGCAAAGAAGATATACGTTGGCAACCCTGCTGCGAAGCTGCCTGATCCTGAAGACGCTGTAGTAATCCACCAGAGACGCATAGTATCGAATGTTGTCATTCGAGATATCCAAACGCGGCAGGAAGCCCCTGGAGAATTCGTAGATCGGCTTCAGGAGATCCTGTTTGGCGATCTCCTGGGAAATCTGCTTGTATCTGAAATCCCTGGGTTCCTTTTTCAATAGCGTGAGCATATATGGACTGTCTTCCCGGCTCAGAAGTTCTTGCAGTGCTCTTACAATATCGCTGGTGATATGTTGTCGCCCAAGGGCTGAAAGCCGTTCCGTTTCTTCGATGATCGCTTTGCTGACGATCTTTTGCATAGTGCTGTATGCGGGAAGCACCACTCTCGATTTTTCAAGATGGCTGAGCAGATCCTTGAAAATGTATATGGGTTTCGAGGAGACCTTGACGCATTGACTTGCCTTTTTCTGGAGTTTTACTCTCCATGAGGCGTCACATTCGTGGTAGTCGTAAAGGCTGAGAATCCGTTGCTGTTGATTCCAACGTGTGGTTCTGTTGATTTCGAAATTCTCTGGGAGAGGTTCTCCGGCGAAGTACCTGTTCTTGATGAATTGGACGTCTTTTCTGATCTCGTCATTGGAGAAGACAAAAAACATCCGCTTGGCCTTGAAATACCCCAGTTGAAGAATGAAAAAGATCTTTGATGTCAATAAACGGTGGCTATAAGCGACGTTCTGTTCTTCGGAATTCATTGCGAAATAGAATTGGCGATCCTCCTCAGACATTTCGGGCAAGCCGTAGAGATCCTCTATTTCATTGGCCGAGAGAATCGTGATCCTTTCTGAAAAATCCGTCAAAACCGCGGCCCCCCTGAATAGCGCTTGATCGATAATTGAGTGCCAGAAAAACGACCGTTTTTCTTGTGCCCCGAGATCAGATATGATATGCTTGTCAAATTTATAAAAGAACCCATTCAGAAAAACAAAGCAAGATTGCCTCCTCTCGAACAGGTTTTCTTGCAGGCAGGCGAGCAGATGAAAATCGGGTATGCCCGGGTTTCAAAAAACGATGGCAGCCAATGTCTGGACCTGCAGAGGGATGTCCTTTTGGGCGAAGGCGTTCCTCCCGAAAGGCTTTATGAAGACGTGGCCTCAGGAAGATACGATCATCGGCCGGGTCTGGAGGCATGCATAAAAGCCCTTCAGCCAGGAAATACCCTTGTGGTCTGGAAACTGGATCGACTGGGCCGGAATTTAAGACATCTCGTGAATCTTGTAGACAATCTCCATCAGAAACAGATCGGGTTCAAGGTCCTTGCGGGTCAAGGAGCGCAAATCGACACGACAACCCCCAACGGGAGATTGATTTTTGGAATATTCGCGTCATTGGCAGAATTTGAAAGGGAATTAATTGCAGAAAGAACTCGGGCGGGCCTGGCTGCGGCAAGGGCCAGGGGAAGAAAAGGGGGACGTCCAAGAAAGATGGACAGGGAGACCCTACAAATGGCCATGGCAGCAATGTCGAATCCCAATTCAATTGCCTGTGATGTAGCGAAAAGACTCGGGATAACCACTACGACCTTGTATGCCTACGTGAATGGAGACGGCTCTCTGAAAGAGCCAGGATTTAAATTGCTTAACGATGGAGAAAAAAACGATTCTGCGGGTGGTCTATGAAACATTTGGACGGTTTGTGCATACAAACCCCATCTCCGGGGAGGAACGCCATGAGTATTCGAAAGAAAAGCGGGATATCCATTATTTTAATTGCTTTTATAGCGACTTCGGCCGTCTTTATGTGCTCTTGTCCGAGCGAAGCATTAGGGAAAGAAAGGTTGGCCGAGACGGCAGGGATCGAAGACCTGCGAGGGCTGGGGACGATCCCTGAAATCGGCTCCCGGGTCTTCCGCCTGGACGACGGCACGGCCGAGA
>CAZFWM010000188.1:0-14367 GCA_964522545.1 uncultured Thermodesulfobacteriota bacterium | reverse complement strand
TCTGGATCGGCAACGTGGGCTCCGACAACGAGATCGCCCACATGGCAGGCGGTGACCTCGACGGCGACGGGTATGATGAGCTCATCTGTATCCGCCGGAAGCTCACCGGCGTCCAGTTCCTCACCATCTATGATCCCCCGGTCGAAGTGGGCGGAGACATCAACCCCCTGCTCGCCTCGGACAAGTGGATCGGCAAGGTGGGCACGGACAACCAGATCACGCACCTGGCTGCCGGAGACATGGACGGCGACGAGGTGGACGAGCTGATCTTCATCCGGGAGCGGACGAACGGGAACCAGTACCTCAACATCTACGATGCGCCCACGGTGGTGGGCGGGGAGATCAATCCGCTCATCGCCTCCGACACCTGGATCGGGAACCTGGGGGACCGGAGCGAGATCATGTTCATGGCGGTCGGGGACATCAGTGGGGACGGGGACGATGAGCTGATCTTCGTACGGAACCGGCAGAACAACAACCAGTATCTCAACATCTACGACATACCGACCGAGGTGGACGGGGACATCAACCCGCTGCTCGCCTCGGATCTCTGGATCGCCAACCTCGGCTCCAACAACGAGATCACCCACATGGGTGCCGGCGACACTGATGGGGACGGCACGGACGAGCTGGTCCTCGTGCGTCACCGCCTCAACGACAATCAGTACCTCAACATCTACGACATCCCGACCGTTCTGGGAGGTGAGATCAACCCGATCATCGCCTCGGACCTCTGGATCGGGAACGTGGGCACGGGTAACGAGATCACCCACTTGGCCGTGATCGGATGGTAGGGGCAGGGCTTGCCCTGCCCGGGCGCGATGAATCGCGCCCCTACCCGGACAGGGGCGACCGCCGGTCGCCCCTACCGAGAAAATCGTACGTATGGAAAACATGAAAGGGAGGAGAGAAAATGAAACCCGGAATCTTCGCAAAATTGATCCTAGTTGCGGCCTTGTCAACCTTGTGTGCCGCCCTGCCGCAGGCCATGGCCGCGGCCCCGGGCCTGATCAACCACCAGGGCTATATCACCGACGATGCGGGCACGCCGATCGATGGGGACAGGGAGATGTGGTTCCTCTTCTATGACCAGGAGATCGGCGGCAGCGAGATCTGGTCCGAGGGGCCCATGACGGTCCCGGTCACCGGCGGCATCTTTCATGTCGTTCTCGGCCAGACCACTCCGATCACGCCCGCTCATCTCGCGGGGTCCCGTTGGCTCGAGGTGATCGTGGATGGCGAGTACCTGGAACCCCGGGAACGGATCGTGAGCTGCGTCTTCGCCATAGAGGCCGGGAACGCGGACACCCTGGACGGGGCCGATGCGGCGGACCTTGAGGAGTCTGCCGAGATCGACGCCGACGTCGAGGCCCACGCCGCGGACGACGCGGCTCATCACAAGAAGACCACGACCTTTGCCGATCTTACCGACGCGGCCACGGACGCCCAGGTCCCGGACGACATCACGATCGCCTTTGCGGCCACGGCAGGCCATTCCCAGAGCGCAGGCTCCGCAGACTATGCCACGAGCGCAGGCTCCGCAGGGACGGCAGGCTATGCCACGAGCGCAGGAGACGCCGACACGGTGGACGGTCAGGATTCATCTTCCTTTGCCGATGCAACTTACGTGGCCGCCCTGGAAGCGAGGATCGCGTCACTGGAGGCGCTTTTCGCCGGCATTTCCCGCGACGGCAACGACATCACCTTAAGCGGCGCGAATTTTCACATCGTGAGCGGGTCCGGCACCACGGACGGCGCGGTCAACGGCCTCGGCAACCTCATCGTGGGCTACAACGAGCTTCGGGGCGAGGAAGACGACCGCACCGGATCCCACAACATCGTGGTCGGCATGGAGAACAACTACTCCTCCTTTGGCGGTCTTGTCGCTGGAAGAATGAATACAATTTCTGCAGACTACGCCAGCGTCGGCGGGGGCTGGGGCAACGTAGCCAGCGCCTTCTATTCCAATGTCAGCGGGGGCTTCGACAACGAAGCCAGCGGCATATTTTCCAGTTTGCTCGGGGGAACTCTCAACAATGCCGCCGGCTCGTATTCCAGCGTCAGCGGGGGCGAAGGCAACGAGGCCAGCGGTTTTATTGCCAGTGTCACCGGGGGCCGCTCAAACACGGCCAGCGCCAACTATTCCAGCGTCTCTGGGGGCTGGAACAACGTGGCCAGCGGCGAATCTTCCAGTGTCAGCGGGGGCACGGACAACGAGGCCAGCGGCTCGAATGACACTGTCGTTGGGGATTCTGGAAAAGTGTACGTCGACGGAACCGTAGTTCACTGATCGCTCTGGCCGCTCTGCCAATTGAACCGAATCAGCCCGAAAAATGCGGTGGGTACCTGCTGCATTTTTCGGGCTTTGTTCGCTCTTCCCTCCAGAATCCTCTTCACCCCCTCCGGGCTCGTCTCGAGTGTATTTTTTTTGCCATTTTCCGTGGAAATATGATATAGTTCTTGAAAAACCAGCATCACTTACGATTGAAGTAATCCTTGGCAAGGACGATGGAAATGATGGAAGACATCCGAAGGGGATGACAAGCGAGAGCCGGTTCACACTGTGGTGGACCGGCTATTTTTATTTTCCGTACTCCGCAGTCAACGAAAGTTCACCCCCAGAAAAAGGAGTGGAGCGATGAAGAACAAGATCCTTTACGGGTTGCTCGGGGTGGGCCTTGCGGCCCTGGCCTGGGTGCTGCCTTCCTCGGGAGGAATGTCAAGCCCTTCCTACGAAGTTCCCGCTCATGTCCTGGATGGCGGGGGAGCCGAGAGCACCTCGGCGGGCTATCTGAACATAGGAGCACTGGGCCAAGCCACACCGATCGGATTCTCCCGGAGCACAAATTTTCGCAATAGCGCCGGTTATATCGCACAATTGGCAGGCCTTCAGGTGTGCTGGGACCAGGACGGGGATCACTTCTTCGACGAGGCCTGCGGGGGAGACGATTGCGACGACACGGACTTTGATATCAATCCAGGTGTTCAGGAAGGCCCGCCGCAAGAGCCGACTTGCACGGACGGTATCGACAATGACTGTGATGGCCTGATCGACGCGGAAGATGAAGCGGACTGTGTATGCTGGGACGACGATGGGGACACCTATACGGATGAAGCATGCGGTGGAACGGATTGCGATGACGCAGACCCTGACGTGAATCCCGGAGCTGTGGAGGAATGCGATAATGGGGCCGATGACGACTGCGACGGCCTCCTCGATTGGTATGATCTGGCGGATTGCTACGACTTCCTGTTGGAGCTGGATGCCGATTACCTATCCGGCCATCTCGTCCTGAATTACGGAATCGCCACGACCGAGGCCGCCACATGGGCGAACTATCTGATCCTGACCTCGCCGAGCGTGCAGGTCATCCCGCTCTGGAGCATCCCGCTCCCGACCATTTATCCACCCATCGATATTCCGATTTCATTCCCGCTGCCGAGCCTGGGAACGATCGGAATCTATACAGGTCTCTTTACCGTGGGCGGCATGGAGGAATATCTGCTCGTCTGGGTCGCTACTTGATGTATCGAGTTCTAGTGAAGTGGAGCAGGGCATTGTTTGCCGCTCACACTGATTTTCGAAAAAAACAAAGGAGGTAGAGTCATGAGAAAAGGGATGGTGACGAGTTTTATAGCCGTTGCGTTTCTGGTGCTTTCATTGTCGGTGGCCCAGGCCGATGTGCCGGGTCAGATCAACTACCAGGGATATCTCACCGATGACGTAGAATTGCCGATCGACGCCGACATGGATATGCTCTTTTCCATCTACGATGCGGAGATCGGGGGTACCGAGGTCTGGTCGGAGGGACCGACCACGGTGCACGTGAAAGCAGGTGTGTACAACGTGATTCTCGGCTGGAGCAGTCCCCTCGCACCGGCCGATCTCGACGGCCCGAGGTGGCTGGAGGTGATCGTTGAGGGTGAGTACCTGGCGCCCCGGGACCGGATCGTGAGCGTCCTGTTCGCCATCGAGGCCGGGAACGCCGACACGGTGGACGGGGTCGATGCGGCGGACCTGGAAGAGTCGGCCGAGATCGACGCCGACGTAGCGGCCCACGCCGCGGACGCCTCGTCGCACCATTCCCGGTACACCGACGCGGAGGCTGTGAGCGCGACTGCGGCCGCCGGCATGGAAGAGTCGGCCGAGATCGATTCAGATGTCGCGGCCCATTCCGCGGCAGCCTCGGCCCATCACGCCAAAACCACGAGTTTCACGGAACTCATCGACACGGCCGCGGACGCCCAGATCCCGGACGACATCACGGTCAACTATGCGACCGCGGCCGGAAACGCCGACACGGTGGACGGCCAGGATTCATCCGAGTTCGCCGCGGCCGGGCACGATCACGACGGACGGTACTACTCCCAGACCACAGTAGATGCCCTTGAGGCGCGCATCGCGGCCCTCGAGGCCCTCTTCGCGGGAGTGACCCGTGCCGGAGACGACATCACCATCAGCGGCGCCAACGTGCACATCGTGAGCGGGTCCGGCACCACGGACGGCGCAGTCAACGGCCTGGGCAACCTCATCGTGGGATACAACGAGCTTCGGGGCTCGTCAGACGACCGAACCGGCTCCCACAACATAGTGGTCGGCAAGGAACAAAATTACTCTTCTTATGGCGGTCTCGTCGCTGGGCTCTTCAATACAATTTCCGGACCCTACGCCAGCGTCAGCGGGGGATACTACAACGAGGCCACCGGCGACTCTTCCAGCGTTAGCGGGGGCTGGGACAACGTGGCCAGTAACCTCTATTCCAGCGTCAGCGGGGGATCCTTCAACGAGGCCAGCGGCGACTATTCCAGCGTTAGCGGGGGCTGGTTCAACGTGGCCAGTGATTACGGTTCCAGCGTCAGCGGGGGAAACCAGAATACGGCCAGCGGCAACTATTCCAGCGTCAGCGGGGGAATTATGAATACGGCCAGCGGCTCCTCTTCCAGCGTCAGCGGGGGCGGTCAAAATTATGCTGGCGGCTAATAATCCAGCATCAGCGGGGGCGAATTCAACGATGCCATCGGCGACTAGTACAGAGTCAGCGGGGGCGCTGTAAACTATGCCGGCGGCGAAGATTCCAGCATTAGCGGGGGCGAAAACAACGATGCCATCGCCGACTCTTCCAGCATCAGCGGGGGCGTATCCAATGTGACCAGCGGCGATTCCTCCAGCGTATGCGGTGGATATTTCAACGAGGCCATGGACGCCCGCGACACTGTCATCGGGGATGCCGGAGCCGTGTACGTCGACGCCACCGTGGTTCACTGATCGCTCCGGCCGCTCTATCAGGATCGAGTTTTCCAACCCAAGCAAACCCGAAAAATGTAGTGGCCCCCTGCTGCGTTTTTCGGGCTTCGTTCGTTCTTTTTTCAAGAACCGTCCTCGCCCTCTCCGGGCCCGGCTCGAGTCGGTCTATCCTTACCTTTGTATAAGCTAAAAATTTACGCTAATTTGTGAAGTGCTTTTTCTCAAGTCTTGTACGCTTCCACCTTTTTCACTGTCTTGTTCAATTCAAAGATGGGAGGAAACCCAATGAAAATCAGTATGGTTGCGAGTCTGGTCGCAATTGTCGTCTTGTCTGTTCCCCTGTCCGCGACTCGGGCCGAGGTCCCGGGCCTGATCAACCACCAGGGCTATCTCACCGACGATGCGGGCGTGCCGGTCACCGGCGATGTGGAGGTCGCCTTCTCCATCCATCATGATGAGACCGAGCCGGGAGAGCTCTGGTCCGAGGGGCCGATGACGGTGACCGTGTCCGGAGGCGTCTACAATATGATCCTCGGCCAGATCACGCCCATCACGCCCGGACTCTTTACCGTGCCCATGCCCCTGTGGCTGGAGGTGACGGTCGGGGGCGAGGCCCTGTCGCCCCGAGAGCGGCTCGTGAGCGTCCCGTACGCGATCGTAGCCGACAACGCGGACACGGTGGACGGCATGCATGGCGCGGCCTTGGAGGAGTCGGCCGAGATCGACGCCGATATCGCGGCCCACGCCGCGGCCCCTTCTGCGCACCATTCCCGGTACACGGACGCGGAGGCCGTGAGCGCGGCTGCCGCCGCCGGGATGGAAGAGTCGGCCGAGATCGACTCGGACATCGCGGCCCATGCGGCCGTGGCCTCGGCCCACCATGCGAAGACCGAGAGCTTCTCGGAGCTCACCGACGCGGCCACGGACGCCCAGGTCCCGGACGACATCACGGTGAACTACGCGGCCGCGGCCGGAGACGCGGATACGGTGGACGGAGAGCATGCGGCCGCCTTCGCCGATGCATCGTACGTGGCCGCCCTGGAGGCGAGGATCGCCGCGCTGGAGGCGCTCCTCGCCGGAGTGACCCGCGACGGAAACGACATCACCTTCAGCGGCGCGAATGTACATATTGTGAACGGATCCGGCTCTACCGACAGCGCGGTCAACGGCTTCGGCAATCTCATCGTGGGCTACAACGAGCTCCGGGGCGAGGGGGACGACCGCACCGGCTCCCACAACGTCGTGGTCGGCATGAATCACAACTACTCCTCCTTCAGCGGTCTCGTCGTCGGGGAACACAATTCCATTGCGGGACGCGGCGCCTGCGTCAGCGGGGGATTTTACAACCAGGCGATCTATCCGCATTCCAGCGTCAGCGGTGGACACTACAACGTGGCCAACCATAATTATGCCAGTGTCAGCGGAGGCTGGAACAACCAGGCCGACGGAGAGCATTCCAGCGTGTCCGGGGGGGCGGGGAATATGACCACCGGCTGGGCTTCCAGCA
The DNA here is from genome assembly GCA_964522545.1 of uncultured Thermodesulfobacteriota bacterium. Lineage (GTDB taxonomy): Bacteria > Desulfobacterota > DSWW01 > CAZFWM01 > CAZFWM01 > CAZFWM01. Next base: position 7,615 of record CAZFWM010000188.1, on the reverse strand, counting down.
TAATCGGGGGAAGTTACGCCGAGGCCAGCGGTGGGGAACAGACTATCATCGGGGACGCCGGTAAAGTGTACGTCGACGGCGACATGGTCCACTGATCGCTCTGGCCTCTTTCCTTGAATTCTTGCGATTATCCAAAAAAGCTGTCATGATAAAGCTCTGACAACCTAAGCAGATTCCAGTATTCAGCCATCGACTTTCTTCCTGTGGAGCACACCGGGATGACAGGTGAGCGAATTTCGGTCCTCCTGGCCGAGGACAATGAAGATCACGCCCTACTGGCCAAGCGCGCCCTGGAGAGCAGCGGTGATGACATCGATGTGAGCTTCGCCAGCGACGGAGAGGAGGCGCTCAAGGCCCTGAAGGGCCGGTCCTTCTCGATGATCCTCTCGGATTACCGCCTCCCGCGGCGCTCGGGCCTCGACCTGCTCAAGGATCTCAAGCGGATCGGCGCCGACATCCCCCTCGTCATCATCACCAGCCAGGGGAACGAAAAGGTCGCCGTGGAGGCGATGCGCGAGGGCGCGTACGACTACATCGTAAAGGACCAGGGCTATCTCGATGTCCTCCCTCACGTGGTGCGCCGGACCATGGAGCGGTACCGGTCCAAAAAGTTCAAAGAGAGTCTGGACGAGGCCCTTCGGCGGGAAAAGGAGACCCTCGAGCAGACGAACCTGGCGCTTAAAAAACTCGATCGCTTGAAATCCGACCTGGTATCCAACGTGAGCCACGAGCTCCGCACGCCGCTTATATCGATCAAGAACGCCATCGAGATCGTTCTCGTGGGAAAGGCGGGCCCGGTAACGGATGACCAGGACCGCTTCCTCCGTCTGGCCGACCGCAACCTCGACCGGCTTTCGAACCTGATCAACGACCTGCTCGACCTGGCAAAGATCGAGTCGGGCAAGATGAGCTACGATTACACGCACGTCGACCTGGAGACGACCTTCCAGTCGGCCGTGGCCTCCATTCAGCCCCTGGCGGACAAGAAATCGATCACCATGACGACCGAGATCCCGGCCGACTTGCCCCCGCTTCACGCCGACGAGGCCAAGATCGAGCAGATCATGATCAACCTCCTCGGCAATGCCATCAAATTCTCCGATAACGGTGGAGAAGTCTCCATATCCGCTTCGGCGATTCCGGCCGGAGAGGTCCAGGATAAAGCCGGGAGCCTGCAAGGCGACGAACTGGCCCCGGCTGACTCGTGGATCAAGGTGACGGTGGGCGACCGGGGCCGCGGGATTGCCGAAGAGGACCTGGCCCACATCTTCGAGAAATTCGCTCCTATAAGGCGCCAACCCGTGAGCACGGAGGAGGGTTCAGGGCTTGGGCTTTCGATCGCCAGGTATCTTGTCGAAGGGCACTGGGGAAGGATATGGGCGGAGAGCAAGCTGGGAGAGGGGAGCCGTTTTCACTTCGCCATCCCCCTGCTGAACGATGAGCAGCTCTTTACGGCTGAGCTGAAGCGTGAGATCGTGCGCGCACGGGAGCTTCTCACTCCCCTGTTCATCGTGGGGATCTCTGTCGGTGACATCGCGCTGCCCGACGGCGCGTCCAAGACGAGCGCATGGCGTGATGTGATGGGAACGATCGAGGCGGTCTTCCGCCGTACGTTTCACAAGTTTACGGACAAGGCATGGGTCGACACCAGTTCCGGAAGTGTCTTCGCCACCCTCCACTCCGCCTCGAAGATCGACATCATGGACTCCATCACAGAGCTCAAAAGCGCTCTTTCACACCGTGAAGTCCTGATCGACGAGAGTCCGGTGGAGGTCACGATCGAGGTGGGAGTCGCGTCCTACCCGGAAGACGGCCTCAGTGTCGAAGAGCTCATAGCCAATGCGCGGGGCAAGAAGGCGACTGAAAAATCACACGAGGAGGCCTGCGCCCCCCAGGCGTAGCGGAGGCTAGTGGCTGATTCATCAAACATGGTGTATACTTGATTTCAACGTTCAATGTTCAATAAAGGAAGAGAAGAGTCTGGAGGAAGATGATGGCGGATCAGAAGACTATCCTCATCGTAGATGACGAAAGAGACCTGGTGGAGACGATCCGATTCAATCTGGAGCAGGAGGGATATGCCTGCACCGTGGCCTACGACGGAGAGGAGGCCCTGGAGAAGGTAAAGATCTCCCGGCCGGACTTGATTCTGCTCGATCTCTCCCTCCCGAAGATGGACGGCGTGGATGTGTGCCGCCGCCTCAAAGCGGACGAGGAATTGCAGGACATCCCTGTCCTGATCTTCACCATCAAGACCCAGTCCGATGCTATGTCTCAGTGCGCCCGGGCAGGGGCGGACGAGTACATCATCAAGCCGTATGGAATCAGCACGGTGATAGAGGCTGTCAAGGAATATTTATAGGGACCCGGCATGCCGTGTCCCTATAAATATATGTCATTTCGCCCTCGGGGAAAAATCTATTCTATCCAGAGTAGCACAGTGGACAAATTCCTCGCGCCCTTCGAAATGAGAGAAAAGGCATGAAATGAAGTGAAGAAAAGGGGTGGAGATGAATACCGCCCCTTCTTTATTGAATGCCCTCTTGTTTACTTCCCTCTCAGCAGAAACCGGTTGAGCCTTTTATAGCCCTCTCCGTTTATGTGGAGGCCGTCGGGGTCGGCGTAGGCCGGGTCCAGCGAGCCGTCGGGCAGCGAGGCCGCGGCGGCCAGGTCGAGAAGGGGGATCTCTTCTTCTGCCGCGTACCGCCGGAGCCAGCCGTTAAAGGCGAGGATATTGCCGTTGTTGTTCCGCCAGAGCGGGGCCGAAAGACTCCGGGTGACGGGCAGGACCGTGGCCAGCACCGGACGGACCCCCTTGTGCCTGCATCGCTCGACCATCTCCCGGATCACCCGCCTGTGGCCCTCGGTCGACAGGGTCCCCATGAATTTCTGTATGTAGCGATAGGAAAAATAGGCGGAGCAGAGCTTCAGGATGGCCACTTCAGGGTTCCCGGCAAAGAGGCGCTCCTCCATCTCCTCGACCTTCTCGGGGCAGCCGTAGACCGAGACCTTCTCCACCTCGATCTCCGGGCCGAAGTCGGGAAGGGGCCACCGGTGGAGTATCGAGGCTCCATACCAGACCACGTGCCTGCCCCGGACTTCTTCAAAGTTGAACGGCTCGAACCCGGCATCACGCCCATCCTCCGACCCGGGCTTATCCTTTGCAACCATGGCGGCGATGCTCCAGAACCGCAGGCAGGTTAACACGGCCAGGACCACAAGGATGACGAGGGCGATGATCAGGGTAAAAGAAATTTCCCCGGTTCTGTTCATGTCGAGCTCCTCGCCTGGTTGGCGCTCATCGGCCGCGGTGCCGCCCTCGGGGTGGGGGTTTGGTTGTTTTTTTTGGGTGGGGGGGGGGTGGGCGGCCCCCACCTCCCCACCCCCCAAACCCAACCCCCACCCCGAGGGCTTCCATCCATTTTCTGTTTGGTAGTTGGTGTTAAAGTTAAAATATCCAAGAGGGTCTGGTTCTGTCAACGATTCTGTGGGGAAGTAAATTTGATTCGACTAAGGGGCTTCTTTTTGATATGATCGGTGATGGCAGATGATAGGAAATGATAACTTATCGATCTTAAAAAAGGAGGTCCGGGATGAAATCGAAAAAGAGAGCTCGATGGGGACTCAAAGCAATGTTGACTCTGCTCCTCTGCCTCTCATGGGCGCTGACGGGGTGCCCGCCTCAGCAGCCGGACGTGGTGGGGGTCATGTACCACCACTGGTGGACCCACTCGCGGTGGTGCGACAATCCGCCCAATCATCCCTACGAGCCGGTCCTCGGCCACTACTCGAACGATGATCCCGCAGTCATCGCTCAGCACATCGAATGGGCCAAGGCACACGGGATCAACACTTTCGTGATCAATTACTGGATCACGGACCGCGATCAGTGGTGGTGCGAGCCTAACACGAATGCCGTGGTCGATGTCTGCGAATCCATGGGGATGAATTATTTCTTCCTCGTCGACGGTTGGTTCGAGTTCGAGGATAGTCGGGACCAGGCCTATGAGATCGCCTGGAGGGTGAACGCCCGGGTGGCCCCTTACTTCTCCAGGCCCGGACACCTGAAAGCGGAGGGCAAGCCCGTGGTCTTCTTCTGGGCCGCCTACCCGACCGACTGCAGCCTCTGGTATGCGGTGCGCTCCGGGATCGAGGGTACGAGCGGGCCGATCTACATGACCGGCGACAAGTGGGACTGTTTCGACCTGAGGATGCTCTACAATCCGTACACCGCGGCGAGCGCATCCTACCAGACCCAGCTCGACCGGCAGAAGGACCTCTGGACGGACCGCTGGCAGAAGTCCGAGCCGTGGGCGCCCACGGCCCTGCCCGGCTACGACGACCACCAGGTGAGGCCGGAGGCGCAGAACCCGATCGTCCCGCTCGATCCCGATTTTTTCCGGGAGAGCATCCGGACCGCCCTGTCCTTACCCCAGCACCACCCGGACGGCTCGGCCTGGCTGTTCGTCTGTTCCTGGAGCGAGTGGCACGAGGGCTCCCAGATCGAGCCCGCCATCGACTTTGCCGATCCGCTGGTCTTACTCAAAGTGCTCGGGGAAGAGGTCAAATAAAAACCGTAAAAGGGGCACGGCATGCCGTGCCCCTACTTACCGCACCACCATTCAATACCGTACGGGACCGCCATGATGTCAGATCAGACCCAGCCACAGCCTCCGGTCTCGGAGGGGGCCCGGGACTTCTTCAACCTCATTGTCCTGCCGATCGGGCCCGACCCGGACATCGTGGAGCCGCACCTGGAGACACTCGAGTCCATCACGGAGCTGGACCGGTTCACCCTGAGACAAAAGTTCATCGGCTCCAGCGTCACGGTCCTCGCCCGGGACACGGATAGAGAGAGGATCGAGAAACTGGCCTCCGCCCTCGAGGGGGCGAGATACCCGGCAGTCGCGGTGGCCGACAGCACTTTTTATGCCACGGAGGCCGCGGCCCGTGCCGTTTCCGTTATCATGGAGAATGGTGCGATCTCCTTTCTGAACAGTCGAGACGAGGTGGTCGGCAGGATAGAACGCGGAGACGAAGTGGAAATGGTCCTCGGCGACCTCAAGCCCCGGAGAGGGGGAGGCGCCATAGCGATGGCGGCCGGCCGGACCAGGGCCCAGGATCCGGAAAAGGCCGTGGACGCCATCTCGAGGGGCGTGCCGGTGGCCGACATCTGCACCGCCGGGATGAACAGGCCGGTACGTATCTTCGGATCATCCTTCAACTATAGGTCCCTCGGAGAGAGCGCCACGCTGAGCCGGGTCAAAAACTTCCTCTTCATCATAGACTGGGTAAAGGCCGCTGCGGGCAAGATCCGCATCGATGTCGATTTCTTCGAGGGGGGGGGGCACCGGATCAAGATCCGAGAGTCTCTCGATCACCCCGTAGATCTCGAACCGGCTGAGAAATCGGCCTTCCATTCCTTTGAACGCTACTCCCGGCTCGTCATTACAGCGAGCCGTGCAGGGCTGTATAGAGACGAGGAGGAGGTCCGGAAAAGACACAGGACCTTTGCCGAGGCCCTCTCCGGCGCCTCCGCTCAGGCCGCGGCCGGCGGCAGGCAGGCCCCGCCGCCGCCCACGGCGGCCCCGCTTCCGGCCGGCTCCCCATGGAAGAGCCGGTTCAACCGTGGGGGGGAGTGGTTTCGCTCCCTGGGGCCCCCGATCCTCTTCGCTCCCCTCGTGGCCGCCTCGGCGGCCTCGGCCCTCTGTGCCTTCACCCTGGAGACATGGTCGGCCCTCCTTCCGGCCGGGCTCTTTTCCGGAATCGGCTTCTTCGTACACGGCCTCGCCATCATCAGCCGCTACCGGAGGATAGAGAACATCCCGACCGCCAGGATCCGCTCGATCGCCATGGGGCTCGTAGAGGTCTCGGGAGAGGCCAGGCAAAAGTATCTCCTGAAGACCCCCTATTCCCTTCTCGACTGCGTCTTCTACCGCTACAAGGTGGTCGAACAGTACGAGACCCACAAGGGGAGAGCCCAGAGGATTCTGGCCTCGGGCGACAGCGGGTGGATGCCCTTCTACCTCGAGGATGAGAGCGACCACATCCTGGTCGAACCCGAGGGCGCGGTCATCGAAGGGCTCATAACACAGACCTTCCACCCGGGCACGACTTCCACGGCCGGCCCCTGGGCGACCTCTGACAGCGCCTCTTTGAACATAACCATCGTCGAGACGCTGATCCCCGTAGGATACTCGATCTACGCACTCGGAACGGCCCAGCGAAGGACATGCGCCTTCAGCCGGCGGCGTGAGGAGCTCCTCGAGAGGCTCCGCGAACTCAAGAGCTCACCGGACCGGCTCTCCGCGTACGACCTCAACGGGGATGGCAAGGTCGACATCGAGGAGTGGCAGCAGGCCCGGCAGGATGTGGAGCACCAGCTCATGGAGGAATCCCTCCACGAGACCGAGGACCCGGATGATGTCTTCATCGGCAAGGGCGAGCAAGGCCAGCCGTTCCTCATCTCCAGCAAGAGCGAAAAGGCCCTTGTTAGACGGCTCAGGACAAGGGCGGTACTCTGTATTGCCTCAGGCGTACTGGCCGCTGTGGTCAGCCTGTATTTCATGGTGAGAATCCTGCCGGGCCTTTTCGCCTGACAGGGATTTGACTACTATCGGCTAAAGCCGATAGTGAAGCACAAAGGCACAGAGGGACAAAGTCAACCCAATGGAGGTTTCATCATGATGACCGTGGTCGCAGTCTTCCTGTTCATCGTATTTATTGCGGTCCTGTTGATCGCAGTCTATGCAATCATCATCTACAACGGGCTCGTGAGGCTTCGAAACAACATGGACAAGGCATGGAGCAACATCGACGTGCTCCTCAAGCAGCGCTACGATGAGCTCCCCAAGCTCGTCAAGGTCTGCGAGGGCTATATGAAGCACGAGCGCGAGACCCTGGAGCGCGTGATCGAGGCCAGGTCCCAGATCGGGAAGGCCCACGGCGTGGCCGAGACGGCTAGGGCCGACCAGATGCTCACGGAGGCGCTCAAGAGCCTCTTCGCGGTGGTCGAGAATTATCCCGACCTCAAGGCCAACCAGAACTTCCTGGCCCTGCAGGGGCGCATCTCCTCCCTGGAAAACCAGATCGCGGACCGCCGCGAGTATTTCAATGAGAGTGTGAACCTCTTCAACATCCGCATCGAACAGATCCCGGACGTCATCATCGCGAGGATTCTGAATTACGAGTCTCGCGACATGTGGCAGATCGCTCCCGAGGACCGCGAAGATGTGGAGATCTCATTTTCCCATGACTAAGGCGGGCATTCGGGCAGGAGGGTGAGGGCGCCGGAGGTGAGATGAGTGAGGACGGCCAGGTCGGCGCTGTCGATCTTCCCGTCCGGGGCCGGGGCCGCGACGACCGGCAGGCCCGAGGCGTCGCAAATCTCGAGGGGGGCCAGGTCGAGGGCAATGCATTCCTGCGCTTCCGGATTCAGCCGGTCCAGCCCGAGACTAAGGGCAACGGCCAGGTCCGACGCCTCCAGGCTCCCATCAGGACCATGCCCTTCAGGACCGCCCGCGACGTCGCCGTACTGGGCCCACGGGTCACACGCGTCCCCCAGGCCGTCGGCGTCCGAGTCGGCCTGGTCCGGGTTCGCCGCCTGCGGGCAGTT
>CAZFWM010000187.1:0-14391 GCA_964522545.1 uncultured Thermodesulfobacteriota bacterium | reverse complement strand
ACGGAATGGGCCTGGCTTACTACCAAGTAATCACGGAAGGAGAAGGTGCTTCACGCGGGATTATACTTAAAAAAGCGGCCTGACTGATCAAGCACATTCGGCCCTCGTCGTTCACGCGGCGGGGGCCTTTCTTTGTCCTAGGAGGCTGTCCGAGAATAGGCTCGTCGCGAGGCCGAGCGAAAATGTTGTGGGCAAGGCGGCAGGGCCAAAATCGACGAAGGCGTAGTAGTAACTACGTTGAGGAGGTTTTGGGCCTGCCAACGTAGCCCACGATATTTGCAGCCGGCCGCAGCAGAGGCTATTCTCGGACAGCCTCCTAGCTAAAGCTTTCTCTCAAAGCTCCCCCCTTGCAGCCTGCCGATAGGTGTCCACCCGTTTTTTCCAGCCAGGCCGCCAGCGCTGCTCGTTGCGGGCCGGCGGTGAGTTGGCGACCCGCCGTCTCAGCAGCTCGTCCGCGGCATCGGCAAAAGCTATGACAAGCTTATCCGGCGGGGTGTTTTCGGGTATGGCCTCGAGAACCTGCAGCAGTCCCCAGCCTTGCCCCTTATAGCGCTCTTTGGGAGAAAGCCCCTCTCCCTTGAAATTGGTGTAATCGATCAGGGCATAGAGACCTGCCGGCGTCTTTATCATCTCCTGGATGTGGTGCTCTACATGGCGCTTTTTCTCTGTGGCTTCCAGCAGACGCGGCACGGCCTCGGCGGCTCGCTGAACCATAAAGAGGGTCTGCTCGGTCAGGGTTTCTGCCAGCCACTGGCGGAGCAGCCGGACCTGTTTGCTCTCCTGCAGGCTGATCAGCTCTTCCCGGGAGCGCCAGGGCGCCCCCAGGTCGATGTGCGGGGTAAGCCAATCGGGGATTGACTTGCCCTGCGACTGAATATGGCGAATAAACCTGGGAAAGACCTCCTGGAAGGGACCCTGGTATCCACGGGGATACCATATGAAATGACCGATGCCCAGCGATGGAAATTCCTCCCCCTCGTTCCATGCCACCAGGTAGCGTGGATCGGCTCCACATTCATTCCGGTAGATCTGATGGCCCAGCCAGGCGGCCTGTTGATCCGTCAACCGGATCTCCGGCTCGCTCCGGCAGGCGGGTATCGCCGCCAGGGTGTATAGCAGAACCACGAGCCGCATAGCTATCCCGGCGGGCCGCTGCCTGTACCTCTCACTCATCTTCCTTCTCGAAATTACGGTGGGGGCTGACAACTGATTTCATGAGGAGCAGATAATACATGATTAACGGTTCTTTTGTCACTTCTGCAATTTACTCAATGATTGAGTAAATTGTTGACTTGGGCCACATTCCATGTCTTTTTCGGAGGCTATCCCGGAGCGGTAAATCTAGTGGATGACGAAGAGGCGTGGCGATCCTATGTTGCGGAGTCGCTGATCGAGACCGTTCTGTCCAGGGACGTCCTTTCAATGCATTCCATTGCAAAGCCAGCCCTCCTCCTTTGATCGTCGGCTCCGGGGGGCTTAATCTGGAGGAGTTTTTCTCTACGGATCCGAAATCGCTTCTGGAGGCTTGAAAACAGGGCTGGTATTGGTGCGTTACGCTTCGCTAACGCACCCTACAGGGGGTCGAGGAAAAGCATGAAATACTGCCCACATTGTTTGCATAGATATTCTTTGAATTCGTTGCCGAAGCGAAAAGAGAATATCGAACAGCAGAACAAGGAACAGCAGAATTTCGAAGGAGAGAATGATCGCTTTTCTTTCTTTCCAACCTTCTGCGGTTCGATATTCCTTGTTCAGCATTCGACATTCTATTTTTTTTGGGGGCTCTGCCGTATTAAGGGACGGAGCCGATGAGGCAGCTGGCGCACCCCTCCAGGGGGTGGTCGATGAGGCCGTTGCAGTTGTCGTCGACTCCGTTGTCGCAGATCTCGGCCGCCCCGGGGTGGACGGCCGGGTCGGCGTCGTCGCAGTCGGCCGGACCGCACGGGCCCCCCTCCGGGGCGTAGCCGTCCCCGTCGTCGTCCGTGCACTGCACTTCGAGCAGGAAGTTCATGACCCGGGCCATCACGGCCGCCCGGGAGGTGGCCGGGTAGATGGTCTCGAAGGGGAAGCCGAGGTTGATGACCCGATAGGTGCCGGTGTCGGCCTGGATCCCGGCCCCCCAGGCGGTCCCGTCGTAGGTGAGGGCGAGCACCCCGTCCCCGTAAGGATCGACGCAGTCGGGCCAGTCCACGTCATAGGTGCCGTGGGTGCTGTCGTCGTAGGTGAGGCCCGAAAGGCCATGGAAGATCGAGCCCGGCACGCCGCTCACCCCGTAGACCTCGGAGTCGTCGGCCGTGTAGAGGGCGTGCAGGTAGTTGTGGTAGAAGGCCCGGTCCGAGGCGTCCCCCAGGTAGTCGAGGTCCCAGGCGATCTCGGCCCCGGACATGAAGAGGTTGCCTCCCCCCTCGAGGTAGGCCGCGATGACCAATTGCTCCAGGGACGAGAGGGTCTCGTCGCGGTTCGACTCCTCCCCGTCGATCCAGTCGACCATGACGTAGTTCGAGAGATCGATGAATCCCTCGGCGGCGGCCTCGTTGCTGCACGAATCAAAGGGAATCCCGAAGGCGGCGATCGCCTCGGCGTGCTCGATGATGTAGCTGTACCGGTTCATCCGGTCCAGGAACATGCGGAGATTCCAGTCGATGGACCCGCCGTCGTCCTGCCAGATCAGCGAATAGCGGTCGATCCGGTCGAAGGCGTTGACCACGAGCACCGGCAGGGCATCTCCCCCGTAGACCCGCACGGCCAGTGTCTCGGTCGGGAAGGACTCGCCCCCCTCGTTCACCGCGGTGAGGCGGAAGTAGTAGAGCCCGCCCCGATCGAGGCGCCCGAGGGCGGCGGCCCGGCCCGACGTCTCCAGGGCGTTTTCGAAGCCGCGACCGTCCCGGCTAACGTAGATCCGGTAGCTCGTGGCCGGGTCTCCGAGGTAGTCGTCCCCGCTGTTGGAGGGAGGCGGCATCCAGGCCAGGATCACGCCTCCGGCTCCGTCATTGCGGGCCATGAAGTGGGTGGGCGTCTCGGGCGCCAGCTTCGGTTCGATGCCGTCCCGGTCGGCGAAGTACTTCACAATCCCCTGGTAGAATGCCCGGGCCGCGAGTCGGCGGAACTTCGGATCCTTGAGGTAAAGGGCGTCAGAGGGGGTGTCGTGAAAGGCGAGCTCGAAGAGCACGGCCGGCATCTCGTCGTTGTAGTAGGGATTCACCTCGCCGAAGTCGGCCGTGTGCTGGCCCCGGTCGCGCCATCCGGCGTCGTAGCCGGCCCGGATGTCGTTGATGAGCTCCCAGTGCAGAATGTCCTGGAGATCCAGGCTCCCGGCCACGCCCGTGAAGGGGCCGTTCCAGCCACCCGAGGAGTAGACGAAGCTCGATGTGCCGGTCCCGGGGTTCGGGGCGTTGGTGTGCCAGGAGAGGTAGAGAGAATCCTCCCATGCCTCGTTCTCCCACTTGGCGTACCTCGGCATGGCCGAGACCGTGCCGGTCGAACATTCCGGGCAGCCCATATAGTGCGCGAAGTAGTAGCCCGACTCCTCCCACCGGGGCTTGCCGCTCACAGTGCTCCCCTCGTGGTAGACGGTGCCCATGCCGCCCCCGAAGCGAACCGCGTCGGCCAGCACGATCCGGCCCGGATCGCTCCCCTGGTTTGAGATGGTGACTGATCCGTAGTGCGGGGAGGCCCCTGCCGGGAAGTGGTAGGTGCCGATGTGCTTCCACGTGTACCCGTCCAACTGCTGGCTCTGGAGGACCACGGTGCTGCCGCCTGAGTGGTTCACGATGTAGCGGGCGTCGTGGGTGTGGTCCGTACCGTGGTGGTACCAGACGTACACGGCGTAGTCCCCCTCGGCGGGGAGGGTGGGCATGAAGGTGGCCGTGGAGGTCCCCACGGTCGAGACCGGGGCCCAGGCGAAGCTCGAGCCGAAGTAGCCCGTGGGGCTGCCGGTGGTGGTCCAGGCCCCGGTGGTCGAAAAGCCGGGGCTCGTGTCGTCCACGATCACCTCGTTGGTGTTCATGTCCCGCTCGCGGCATGTGTAGACGCCCGCCCCAGCGTTCCAGAGGTACTGGACCAGGTACTGGTTCACGGCCTCGGGGTTGATGAAGTCCTCGACGATGTCGCACGTGGTGCCCCTCTGGGTGATCCAGCCGAGGGTCTCGTGGTCATACCATCCGTGGCTCTGGCTGATGAAGATGCTTTTCCAGGTCAGGGCGCCTGTGGGCTGCGGCTGGCCCCAAGCCGGGGGGCCGCCCAGACGTCCCGGGGCTCCCGGCGGGGCGCCTGCTCCCTCTTCCTTCTCGTGCGGCTTATTCGGGACCGGTGGGAGATCCGGGAGGAAGTCGCTCATGGGGCGGTGCTCCGGGACGGTCCCATCGAGGTCCCGTACGTAGAGCGAAAAGCCCTCGACGCCCGGCAGGGGCTCCAGGGTTCCGATGAGCTGGTGGATGATTTCGTCCGATACCTCCTGGCTGAAGCGGCGCTCCAGGAAGGCCCCGGGCACGGAGACCCGGATCGAGATCCCTTCGCCGGTCGGCTCCACGGCGTCCACCACCGATCCCTCCGGCCACGGGGTCGACAGGCCGCCGGCCCGCTCGGCCCCGGACGGGCCGGCCACGACGGCCCGGACCGCGGCCTCGGCCGTGGCATACGGCGCTTCCGGATCCGGGGCGATGTCGGCCGCTGTCAGCAATGCAATTGTATTTCGCTCGACCGATACCGGGTCGCCTCCGCGGAAGAAGACGAGGCGTGTGATGTCGGGCGTCTCAGAGGCTTGGGTCTCGATCGGTTCCCCGGAAAAAACTAGGATGGCGATAAGTGCGATCAAAATCAGGAGAAGTCCCCGGCATGTCGATTCCTTCATCTTTACCATTCCCCCCTGCAGTGGTCCGCTCCGGTGTTCGTTCCTGGTGTGCCTTACACAGATATGATATATATTTGACTTCCCTACCAACGATTTATCTACAAATTTCTGATCTATGATAACATTAATCCTAAGGATGAAGACAAAAAAGGAGAGGAAAATGTCGCGTGAAGAGAGAAAGAGAGCTCTTGTTCCGACCATTGTGATTGTCCTCATTTTTCTCTGGAGCGTCCCGACACACGGGGACATTGAGTTCGGGGGAACAGGGGGAGGCCCGATTCTGGGCTCGCTCACCGTAACAGTGGTGGAGGATGGGGTCGAGGACGAGTTCGGGGGGCCGGTCGAGATCGAGGGGGCCATGGTGATGGTGGGCATGCGCGACGGGGATCCCTTCGATGGGAACATAGGCTGGACGGACGCGAACGGGCAGGTCTCTTTCTACGACCCGGCGCTGGACAGCCCGCAGGTCGTGACGGCGGGAGCGAACGGGTACGGATACTTTACCCTGGTGAGCGTGGATGCGGCACAGATCGTCGTGCCGCTCAAGGTCTACGATCCGACGGTCGACACGGCCGAGGTGGACGGGACCTGGACCGGGTTCACCGCGACCGAGTGCGACGCATACCTGCAGGCCGGGGCCACTCTCCCGATGATGACGCTTCAGGACATCATGGCCTTCGACATCGAGTCGTTATTGAGCAACAACGAATGCATCGAGCTGCCGGTCATCGGGACATTGCCGATGCCCGGAGCCCTGGTGATCCCGAACGACAGGGAGCTGCCCTATGTGCCCGGGATGTGCTGGCTCCTTAGGAGTGCCCATCAGCAAGCCGAACTACCTGGCCGTGGCGCCCGTCGGGATGGAACAGGACTTCTTCGCTTTTGCGGGCGAGGTGGATGTGGATTCGATCATCGATATCTTTCTCTCCGGAGAGATCAACTACGGGGAGATCATCTCCCTGCTCGATCCGCTCGAGATCGGGATTGCGCGGGATGTGTTCGTGGGTGGGCCGCTCACCCAGGACGTGGACATCAGCACCGTCCTGACGGAGAACCTGACGGTAAACGTAAACGGCACTCCGGCCGGAACCGACGTCTTTATCGTCTCCACGGGGGAGATCAACGGAGATCCCGCGGTCGCGCCGGGCGCAGGGGATCTGTTCTTCATGGGCATAGGCTATGTGGAGGGGGGCGCCATAGGGAGCGACGTCGTGCACACGGCGCCTGTGACAGCACCCTTCGAGGACCTGAGGTACCTGGTAGCCGTGGTCGCGCTGGGGCAAGATTTCAATTTTTCGGCCCTGGTGGACCGGTCCGACTTTTCGCCGCCCACGACGCTGGATCTGAACAGCTTTTTCTCGCTGCTCGATCTCGATGCCGTGCAGGGGGCCGTCTTCGGTTACAGCGATGCCTACAATCCCGGAGTGAGCCCGGCTCCGGATCTCCAGGTCTCCGACATCTCGGTGGTGGAGGTGGTGGCGCTGGAGCCCCTGCCGTGTGACCCGGCCCCGACCATGGAGGTGCGTAAAACCATCTGGACAGTGTATGCGCCGGGGGACGAGCTCATCTACGAACTGCCCATGCTTCCCGACGACATGCCCATGTATGTCCCGAACCCGCCGGGCACGCCGGCGGACGACTGGCTCGAGTGGACCCAGTACACCTTCGCCCTGGAGCTGGCCGGCGCCTTCGACTTCAACAGCTATGACTTCGACACCTTCGTTGAAACGGTTACAAGTGTCTCCAGCGACATGGCTAGCTTCACTTTTGATAGTGATGGAGACGGGCGGGCCTTCCCCTATGACAACTGCCCGGCCGACTACAATCCGGGCCAGGAGGACCTGGACGGCGACGGGCTTGGGGATGCGTGCGATCCGGACGCGGACGGCGACGGGTACCCGGGTGGGGTGGATGACTGCGACGACACGAATCCCGATGTCAATCCCGGGGCGGTCGAGGGCCCTCCCGAGGATCCCACCTGCTCCGACGGACAGGACAACGACTGCGACGGCCACACCGACGGAGACGACCCGGACTGCATGTCGTCCGCGACGACCACCACGATTGCAGGGCCGACCACGACGAGCACGACCGTGACGACCCTCGCACCCACGACCACGACGTTTCCAACGACCAGCTCGACCCTGCCGCCGTCGAGCTCGACCATCGCGCCCACGACCTCGACTTTTGTGCTGACAACCACAACGACCATGATGACATTCCCTCCGACCACCACGACACTACCTCCCTGCTGGGACTGGGACCTCGACGGCTACCTCGATGAGGAGTGCGGGGGGGACGATTGCGACGACAGCGACTGGTCGGTGAATCCCGGGGCCGTGGAGCTCTGCGACAACGGGATAGACGACGACTGTGACGGCCTGATCGACATGGACGATCCCAGCTGTGCCGGCACGCTCGATGTCTCCATCTACCAGATCCAGAATCCGGATCATCATGACCCGTATCCGTCCGGTTCGCCGGTCACGGTGTCGGGGGTGATCGTCACGGCCGTGGTGCCCGGAACCGATGCCCGAATGTTCTGGGTGGAGGAGCCGACCGGGGGGGCCTGGAGCGGGATATTCGTCTACGACGCTTCGGAGATGTCACCCCCGGACCTGGCCATCGGGGACGAGCTCACCCTGACCGGGGTGGCGACCGAGTACTATGGGCTCACGGAGCTGAACGATCTCACAAGCGTCGTGCGGACCGGGCAGGGGCTCGAGCTGCCGCCCCCGGTGGTGGTCGATTCGTGCGACATTGCCACGGGTGGCGCCCTGGCCGAGATCTACGAGGGGGTGCTGGTGCGCGTGGAGGACGTGGAGGTGACCGACTCGGACCTCGGGTACGGGGAGTACGAACTGGACGGCTGCCTCCGGGTGGACGACCTGCTGTTCGATTATGAGGCGACCCTGGGCGAAGAGTTCTCCTGGATCGCCGGGATTCATCATTACTCCTATGACGAATACAAGATCGAGCCCCGCAACATCATCGACATCGCTCACGCACCCACCTGCGCCGACCTCGACGGCGACGGCTACCGCGACGAGCTGTGCGGCGGGGATGACTGCGACGATGCGAACCCGGACGTGAACCCCGGAGCCGCCGAGGTCTGCGCGGGCGGGATCGACGACGACTGCGACGGCCTGATCGACTCGGACGATCCCAACTGCCCGGACGTCTTCTCAACGGCCATCGCCTGCCAGGAGTCGGTCCTTCCTCCCGGCGCTTCTCAAGAGATCTCGATCGAAGTGACCAACCACGCCGGCCAGTGGAAGCGCTTCCTGGGCCGCCTCAACCTGGTTCTTTGCACCGGAGAGGAATCCGCTACCCTGAAGATCAAGAGGAAGTGGCTGGCCCCGGGAGCGACTTTCCAGTACACGGTTACGCTGGCCGTGCCCCCGGAAATCCAGGATCATTACGCGTACTGCGATCTGCAGTGGCACTATGTAGTGGAGGATCGCGCCACGGGCGAGACCGAGGCAGAAGATTGGTGCACTTTCCAGGTCCGGTACGTGCCGGTGACGACCACGACGACCCTGCCCCCGACCACCACGACCACAACAACCACGACGACGACCACCACCATCCCGGAGCATTGGGACAAGGACGGCGACGGCTACATCGACAGGGCTTACGGCGGGGACGACTGTGACGACCGGAGAGCCGACGTGAACCCGGGGATGACCGAGGGCCCGCAGGGGGATCCCACCTGTTCCGACGCGCTGGACAACGACTGCGACCGGCTCGCGGACGCATGGGACTACGACTGCTGTGACGACGCGGA
This sequence comes from uncultured Thermodesulfobacteriota bacterium, assembly GCA_964522545.1. GTDB lineage: Bacteria > Desulfobacterota > DSWW01 > CAZFWM01 > CAZFWM01 > CAZFWM01. The sequence goes on along the minus strand of CAZFWM010000187.1, from coordinate 5,755 downwards.
CGGGGACCATTTCACGGACGAAGCCTGCGGAGGCGCCGACTGCGATGACACAGACTTTTTCACCAGCCCTGGAATGCGAGAGGTCCAGGGCGATGGTATCGACAACGACTGTGACGGGCAGATCGACGAGCCCTGCTTTGTCGGCACAATACTATAAGAGGCGATTTCCGGTAGTAATAAGACAAAGGCCCCGGCCATTCCCTTGGCCGGGGCCTTTCGTCGATTGTGAGGATGTCGGAGTTGTTATTTTGCGGTCAGTAAGATCAATATTTCAAAACAAAGATGGAAAGCGTGATTGGCTTATGAGCAGACGTCTTCCACACATTCGCCGCTGGCGCAATCCGCACCTTCCGCACAGGGGGCGCCCGCTTCCCCGAGATACTGACAGGTGCCCAGCTCACCCAGCACCGGATTGTGGTCGAACACGATCGCGCAGATGTCCGGCATGTGGCCATATCCAGGGAGGCTCTCAAGCCACACATGGCACTGGTCGTACACGGTCACGGCCTCGTTGCAGACCCTATCCAGTGCGAGGCAGGGTGTGTCGTCACCCATATAGCACGGAATGACCGGCTCCAGGCATCCGCTCAGGGTGAATCCGAACATCATGAGGCCGACGAGCAGGAGTTTTCCCTTCATGTTTTTTTCCTCCTTTTCCAATGGGTTTTGAAGTGTATGTTTTTCCGTAAAGAGAAGAACCGAACTTTTCCCTAATACGCATACATCCCGGGAAAGGGGAAAATGTCCCAAATAATCTCAAATAAAAGGGACATTTTGACGTTCAAGCTCATTTATAATAAAAAAGGCCTTCAAAGAAATCAGAACGGAGTCATGTGCAAGTACCTATCCAAGAAATTAAGCGCCATTCTTAGTGATTGGATTATTCTTATTTTCTGAGGGGGACCATTATCGAGTTTTCGGCGTGCGGCATTAGGGTGGCTCTGGGATGATGGCCCGGGCTGACCGTTCATCATCCGGCGGAGTCCCCTCGAGTTCGTCCGGCCCGACCTGGCCCGGACGAGGGGGAAACCTGGCTTACCTGGCCAAGATGTTTCCGAGGGGCTCGGACACCCTCGTTCTCTGGGAGACCCTCTCTTTCCGCCGCCGGTCCTTCCCCCTGCGTATCTATTCCATCCTCCCCCCGGCTCGGGACGCCCGGATTCAGAATCAGGCCCAGACCCTCTTGCAGGAGGTCGTGGTCCTTCCACAGCCCGGTCTCAATTCGTTGCGTGGGTTCCTGGCGGACCTGGGGTACTGCTTCCGCTTCAGGCCACTCACGACGTTGAGGGAGTTTGCGGGAGTCCTGATCCGGCCGGGGAGGGGTAGCCGGCGCCGTCTCTTTCTGGCCTTCTCTCTGGCGGCACGGCTTCATAAGGACAGGGTCACTCACGTCCATGCGGCCGGGGCGCATATCCCGGCCAGTGTAGTCCGCGTCGCCTGTCGTATTCTGGGGATTCCCTGGAGCATGGGTGTCCACTCCAAAGACATTCATCTCGTAAATCCCACTTCCCTCGCCGGGAAACTCGCCGATGCCCGGTTCACGACCGTGAGCACCCGGTTTGACTGTGAGATTCTAGAGGAGATTGGGGCGCACCGGTCGGAGGCTCAGGCCCGGCCTTCGATCCACATCTGCTACCGCGGGGTCGATACCGAATTTTTCACCGCCCGGGTAGTTTCTGCCGAGGAGCACCCCGTGTCGGGCGTCGCTCCGGTGATACTCTCCGTGGGCCGTCTGGTCACCAGACAAGGATTCGATACCCTCCTGCAGGCGGCCGGTCTGCTTCGGGACAGGTGGCTCTCCTTCCGCCTGGAAATCGTCGGCGAGGGACCGCTCCGCAAGGACCTCGAAGATCAGATTCGCTCCCTCGGCCTCGACGAATGGGTTCGCCTGCGGGGCCTGCTCAGCCCGGATGAGATCCGTAGGGCCTACCGCAAGGCCGTCTGTGTCGCGCTCGCCTGCCGCATCGCTCCGGACGGCGACCGGGACGGCATACCGAACACGCTGGCCGAAGCCATGGCCACGGGTGTGCCCGTCGTATCCACTCGACTCCCATCCATCGAGGAGCTTGTGAGGGACGACGAGACCGGGCTCCTCGTCCCCCCGGACAATCCGAGTGCTTTGGCCCACGCCCTGGAAAGGATCCTGCGGGATCCCTCCCTGGCCCATCGGCAGGGCCGGGCGGGTCAGGACTGGATTCGGAGGAACTACGATTCCACTGAGTTGGGACAGCGACTCGTCCGGCGTCTCGAGCGGACTCTGGGCCTCGAAAGGACATTCTTCCTGGAAACCCGAGGGATTCCCGTTACTGTTTCCGCACCTGAACTCTCCTCGATTTCAAACTCGCCCACCTCTAAGGGACGCCCAAACGAGACAGCTATCCCAGATAAAAGTACTGTGATAGAATAATTGAATACACCCTAACGTTGCATAAAACCGCAGGCGGAAACCGCTGACGCTCGCGCCAGAGCACGCCATCTGCAGCCGTGCTCATCTCGGCCAGGTCCTCACGTACTGTTCAGTACGCTCCGGCCTGTCCGAGCCTGCGCGCGGCCACATCTGACGCGCTCTGACGCGTTTTCGCTCTGCGTTTTATGCAACGTTAGGGTACAGTGCGATTCCCGTTCTTGATACACATCGAGAGCCGGCCCGTAAGAGGCGAATCGGAACAATGCTTCAATTGATTGTCCGCATAGATCCCCCTTCGCCGCCCACGAGAATACGTGGGCGAATCCGAGATAAAAAGAGAAAGCCCGTTGTAGAAGATCTTTTCCAAAGGTGCATGGAAGGGAGTGACGATGCGTGGAAGGACTTATATGGGATTCTCCTTCCCGAGACCCGGCGCCATGTCCAAAATATCTTCCGCAGGTTTTCGCTGGGTAAACTGGTGCAGGAACATTTGGACAATGCGATCGGTCATGTCTTCGAGGAGCTGTACCTGGCGAGACATGAATTCAGCGCCGCTCACTTCGAGATGGAGTTCAGGTTCTTCAGGCGAAAGAAGATCATCCAGTTCATGAACAGGGAGATTTCGTACCATCGCAGATTCGTCCTGATTCCGGACGGCATTCATGAGGGCCATGAATCGTCGGATGCGGCTGTGTCAAACCCGGAGGATAAATATCACGAGTTCATGGACATGGTTCGGATTCTCGACGGGCTCCCCCCGAAATATGGCCTGGTGTGCAAATTGAGGCTCCTCGAAGATCTGAGCTTTGCGGATATCTCACGTCTGATGAAGATCAACGAGAGCACGGCACGAACTCGATTTCTCAGGGCCATGGAGAAGATCAAGAGGAAAAACATATTAAAACCTTGAGGTTGAACTTACAGGAGATGGGACGTTTTCCCCTACGAGGGACTTTATATAAATAGAGGGGAAGTATCGGCAAAAAGCCAATTGGATTTATTAGAGGGGATAGTTTTCATATGCGCGACAGAAGAAGAGGGCTTTCCGAGACGGGAAGTGGATTGAGCAATGAGCAGAAGGCCTTGGAGAAAAAGCTGAGTCTCTTATCCCTGCCCAAGTTCCGGGGCCAGCTCATCCTTTCCCGGGAACAAGAGGAGTGCCCGTCGGCCAGGGTCATGGCGGCCTATCTGGAGGGACGGCTTTCCCGGCGCGAACGGAGACGCTTTGATAGACATCTGAACCAGTGCCCGACCTGTCTGCACGTGGTGGGCCGCACATACAAGGAGGAGGTCAATCTGAGGCCGGCCGATCCCTCGAAGCGGCCGGTGGGGTCGTTCTTCCCCAGGATCGTATGGCCCGTGCAATGGTCCCCTTCCATGGCCGCCGCGGCCGCCGGTCTGGTCCTTCTCGTCGCCGTCGGCTATCTCTCCGTTTTCCGCCAGGGGATTTCCGGCATTCCCGAAGGGACCGCCCCGTCGACCCTTGACCCGGGCAGGGCCTCGATTTTTCTCCATTCCTCCTACATCGAAGAAGGGAGACTCCGGGGCACGGCGCCCGGACCCACTCATCCGGGGAAAAAGATCACTCCGACGGATCTTCTGCGGGTGGATATTCCTTTTACGGATCAGGCCAGGCACTGGACCCTTCTCTTCTTCGACGAGCAGGAAGGATATCTCAGCGGTCTCCGAGTCGGTATTCCCGATTCCAGCGGGAGCTACAGAGCATACTCCTTGGACAATGAGTCGGCATATGGTATAATCGAAGAACTCGACGGAATGGGCCTTCTCGAGATCGAGGCCGATGCGATTTTCGGTTCATCCTTTGGGGGGATCACGGCAATCGGGATTGCAACGGAGGAATCCCTCGAACCCGAAATGAGCCGGCTCCTGAAAAGGTCCACCACCGAGGCCCTCCGCGGAGGGATGACGAAAGAACCAAGCGAGCTGCGGGACTTGCTGAAAGGGACCATGGGGGACACACCTTTCTCAATCAGTCTCGATTCTATAGAGTACGTTCAAAAAAGCGGCGAAGGGCCTGGCGCAGAGATGTGAGCCGGCCCCGGAGGCGCCGGTCATCATCGATGTGAGGGAAGCAATGGCATTGCCGGTAAACAACAAGAAAATGCCCCGGGGCAGGTTTCTCACGTGGCTCCTGGTCGTAGTGGTCGTCCTCTCTTTTGCCAGCCTGACCGTTCCGTGCCCCGATTGCGAAATTCCGATCCTCGCCACCCTCTCCGAGACGGCCCTCCTCACGCTCTGGACGAGCCCCGAGGTCGAACTGGAACGACAGATGAAGTCCTCCTATGGGGGATTCCTCAAGCGGGCCCTGCGCGACCAGCCCTGGCCGAGCGGGGTGATCCTGAGGGAGAGCCACAACTATCAGGCTGAAGAGGACCAGGTGTCCTATTTCGTCGATTTGAGCTCTCTGTCCACAGGGGTCACCGACGATGACCTGGCCGTGGCGCTCATGCGGCGGAGCGAGGTCGCGAACGATTTCTACGACGCCCCCGTGGTCTTGCATGTGGGGCCGGAAAAGCTGAAGATCGCAATCATGGCGATCGGCCCTGAAATCGTCGATGAGATCATTGCGTCCTTCGACGCCGGCCAGCCGAGCACTTATGTATGCCAACCCGGTGGGATCGGAGAGCAGACCTTCGAGGCCGAGTACGAGGAGTGGGAGTGGGAGTGGGATTCGGACTCGGATGATGATCGGCATCGGCCGGGGAGAATTTCCAGGGTCCACGGCATCTCCGTGGAGGCTTGTCTGGCCGATGTGAGGTCGGTGGGAGCTCTCCGCCCGTAGCAGTGGAGGGAGACTCCGGCATTTCCCCCGACGACTACCGCAGTTCCTCCATGCAGGTCGGTTCCTCCCTATACCCGTGCGTAATCCTCCAGGAAATTGTAGACCGGCATTTTTTTTGGGACATCCCGGGGTCCGTGAAGGCATATTCCTATAGAAGGCAATAATTTGATTCGATAGGAAATCCAATTTACCGCTCGCACCGTCATCCCCGCGGAAGCGGGGATCCATAAGATGAGCTCGATCATGGGTTCCCGCTTTCGCGGGAACGACGGGGAGTTGGCCGAGAAAAAGTCCCCGGCGCAGCCGGGATAAGTTCATTCGATAGGAAATCCAAATTTTTCCGTAGCCTCGTTCCGAGGCTCTGCCTCGGAACGGAATTCCCAGGGGCTCAGCCCCTTTCGGCTTGCGAGTTCGCAGTAATCCGATATAGGAGGCAGAGCCTCCCGCAAGTTCGTTCCCAGGCGGAGACTGGGAACGAGGGAAAAAGATTTTAAGGGCTATCCACTTCACTGTACCATATCCTCACGACTGCCGTCGGCCAGCGC
>CAZFWM010000186.1:0-14500 GCA_964522545.1 uncultured Thermodesulfobacteriota bacterium | reverse complement strand
GATCAGGGTCTCGAGCCACTTGTCGCAGCCCGGCTGGTCCTCGGCCACCAGGTCGAGACGCTTATGCCAGTGGTACCACGGGCAGTCGTCGTGGCGCATGTAGGCCTCCCCGGGCCCGGCCTTCTCGGGAAGAAGCTTGGCGTCCTCGCCCATGTTCACGCTCGACCAGACAAAGGACTCGGCGATGAACTCGGCCGCGGAGAGCTCGGGGTCGGCCTCCTTTTTCTTCTTGTACTGCTTGAGATAGGCGGCCGCCGTGTCGTGGCCCACCTCCTCCCAGTATTTGAGCACGAGCGTCATGGGGTCCAGGTCGGGCGCGACGGCCAGGGCCGCCCGACGCCACTCGAAGTGGGAGGCCCGCTGGATCTGGCTTAGGATCTGGAACTTCTTTTCGCAGGACATGGATTTTCTCCTTACATAGTTGGTACATGCGAAGGCAAAGTAGGGGTGGCATTCATGACGCCCTCGACTATTGGGTTTGATGAATCAAACCCCTACAATTCACCGCTTCATGGCGTAGGCCTCGAACACCGCCTCGGGCCCCTTTTGGGGGAGCTCAAACTGGATCGCCTTGATGCTGCATACATCGGCGCAGATCCCGCACTCCTCGCACAGGTCCACCAGGATCACGGCCTTCTCGCGAACCATGCCAACCACCTTGGGCGGGCAGAGCTTGACGCACACGCCACAGCCATTGCACTTGAAAACATCGATAACCGGTACCATTGTTTTTCTCCTTTGTCTATTTCGATCGTTTCCGTTTTTCTTGCTGGTTGTTAAATGCTGACAGCTGATTGCTGAGAAAAACAAATAGCCAAATTTCTTTGAAATTTGACAGTGAATCTATGAACACATGCTCCTTCAACATATAGATTAAATTGTTTGACTCTTGTTGTCATACAATAAAAGCGTAAGGAGCGAATCGCTTATAACCTCATTCCCATTTTGTAGCCGTCGAGCAGGGCGCTGTTGCCGCGGCGCACGAGCAGGGCGTCGCCGATCACGTAGACGTCCCCCTTCATGTCGCGGGGGCCTTCTACGGACGTCATGTTCGCCAGCACGACCGTGTCGGCGGCAAGGGGGTGCTCCTCCTTGTCCGGCCCGATCACGACTACCCCATCGGCGGTGATCTCCTTGACCGAGCTGAGGGTCACCATCTCGACCTTGCCCTCCTTGAGCTTCATCATGTAGCGCCAGATATAGGAGGGGTTCACGTCGCGGCCGAACTTCTTCTCCTTGCCCACGATGGAGACAGTGTGGCCGCCCTGGTCGATGAGGTGCAGGGCCGTGGATATGCCCACGCCTCCCCCGCCCAGGATCACCACCTTCTCACCGACAGGCACGGTCCCCTCCATCACGTCGAGGCAGCTCACCACATGGGGCAGGTCCGAGCCCGCATAGGCGGCCCGGTCGGGTGCGGCCCCGGTCGCCACGATGACCAGGTCGTTCCCATCGGCCTCGAGCATCTCCTTGGTTGCCTCGGTTCCGAGCTTGAAGTCGGTCCCGAATATGTCGTTTTGCTTCTTCAGATAGTTCACAAGGCGCATGAACTCCTCGTCCCCCCACGGCCCGTGCGAGGCGGCCGCGAGCTGGCCCCCCACGTGGTCGCTCTTCTCGTAGATGGTGACCGAGTGCCCCTTCTCGGCCGCGATCGCTCCGGCCTGCAGGCCGGCCACGCCGGCGCCCACGATGCCGACCTTCTTCGGGTGCTCCGCCTTGGCGAAGCCGTAGAAGCCATACTCCGGCTCGGTTTCGTGGCCCAGGGAGGGGCGAACCATGCAGTTGAGCTCGGCGTCCCGGAACAGGCGGGCCAGGCAGATGTTGCACGCCATGCAGGGGATGATCTCGTCCTGCCGGTCCTCGAGGATTTTGGTCGGCAGAAAGGGGTCGGCGATCATGGCCCGGCAGCTCTCCCAGTAGTCGAGGTTCCCCGCAGCCATGGCAGCCTCGGGCTGGTCCGGGAGGAAGAGGCGGTAGGCCATGCAGACCTGGATCGGCAGTTGCTCCTTCATCCGCTCCGCGATGTAGAGCCAGCTCCCCTGGGGGCAGTCCCGCGAAATCACGGAGACCGCCGACTCCTGCCAGCCCGCCGTGACGCTGAGCATATCCACGCCCGCTGCGCAGACGATCCTAATGATCTCCAGGCTCTCCTCGGGGGCGTTGCCGCCCCGGTCGTCGAGGAGCTCCTCGCCGCAGAGGCGGATGATGATCGGGTAGTCGGGCCCCACGGCCTTGCGGATCCGCTCCACGATCTCCCTGGGGAACTCGGCCCGGCCCTCGAGGCTGCCGCCGTACTTGTCGGTGCGGAGGTTCGTGTACTTGGAGATGAAGTTCGAGAGCAGATAGCCCACGATGCCCGAGATCTCCACGGCGTCGAACCCGGCCTCCTGGGTCCGGATCGCGGCGTCCGCGTGCTGCTGGATGCAGAGCTCGATGTCTTCGATGGTCATCTCCCGGGGGGGCCGGAAGCGCGGGATCCGCTGGGGAACCTCCGAGGGGCCCACCGTGTAGGGGAGCTCCACGCCGCCCACGCGGCCGCAGTGCATGAGCTGAAGCACGGCTTTGGAGTCGTAGCGGTGGATCGCGTCGGAGATCCGCTTGAGCCCCGGGATGAACCGGTCGTCGAAGATGGCCATCATCCCCACGTAGCCCTTGCCCTCGCCGCTCGGGTCGGTGTAGGCGCCCTGGGTGGTGACCATGCCGGCGCCGCCCCGGGCCTGGGCTTCCATGTAGGCGACCTCCTTGTCCGAGACATAGCCGTCGGAGTAGTTGAAGTTGGTCTCCGTGGACGCGTACTTGATCCGGTTCTTGACCTCCATGTTGCCGATGCGCCCCGGACTGAATACGTGGGGGTACTTCTTCTCACCCGGTTTCATCATTTGCCTCCTTGAGTATAGCCATCTCTTGAGATGGCTATACTTCATTGAAAATTGAAAATTGGAGATTGGAAATTTTAAATTGGAAACTGCAAAATGCTACCTCTGTAATCTACAATCTAAAATTTGCAATTTCCAATCTCCAATTTCCAATACTGTTTTGCAATTGATTTGATCGATTTTGTACGACTTCGATCAATCAGACTCCAACTCCGCGCTATAAATAATCCTCCTCGCCTGAAGCCCTTCGATCTCCTCCTCCCCCATGCCCACCTCCCGCAGGACGCGAACCGTGTCGGCCCCATACCGGGGCGACAGTGTGTACGGTGCCGCGTGGGTGCCGACGGCGGGCGGGGGGAGCCGCACCTGCGTGCCGTCCGGGAGCTCGGTCCTGCCGAGCTTCGGCTCGATGAATGGGAGCGAGGCGACCTGGTCGATCTCGTTCACCGGGGTCGCCGGGAGGCCGGCCTTTTTCAGCTCGGCGAAGAGATCGTCCGTTGTGCGCCGGCCCGTGATCTCCGCGATCTCGGCGTGGATGGCCCTGCGCTCGTCTTTGCGTCCCGCGTTCGTGGACCTTGCATCCGATGCGAGGCACGCAAAGTCCGGCAGGGCAGTGAGCCGTCTCCACTGCACGTCGTTCCCCACGGCCAGGTAGATGTGGCCGTCCGCCGTGGGGTAGACGTTCACCGGGACGAACTCCCGGTGCTCGTTGCCGCTGCGGCGCACGGCCGCGCCCGAGGCCCCCAGATCTAGCAGGGGCAGCGTGGTCTGGAGCCAGCTCACCGCGCCCTGGGCCATGGAGACGTCGATCCGCTTGCCTCCGGCCCCCTCGGCCTGCTCGGCCAGGGCCAGCATGGTCTGGGCGAACACCTCGTCGCCGGCCTTGAGGTCGACGAAGGGAACCCCGCACAGGGTCGGCGGGCCGTCGGGCTGGCCGGTGAGGGACATGTACCCGAGCATCCCCTGCAGGGCCGGGTCGTAGCCCGGCGCGTCCGGCTCCTCGGGACCGAGGGCCGATATCCCGGCCCATATGAGGGCCGGGTTCTCTGCCGAGAGGGTCTCGTAGTCGATGCCGAGCGGCTCGTAGCGCTTCGGCAGAGTGTTGCAGCAGAACAGGTCCACCGGGAGCTCCCGGACGATCCGGCGCAGGGTGCGCCGCCCCTCCTCGCTCTTGAGGTCCAGGGCGATCGCCTCCTTGCCCACGTTGGGGGCGATGAAGTAAGAGCGCCGGTCCGGCTCGGCCACCAGGTTGCCCACGTACCGGTTCGGGTCGCCGGGCGTTGCCTGGCCCTCGGCCGGGGCGCTCTCGATGCGGATCACGCGCCACCCGAGCTGCACGAACCGCTGCGTCCCGTACGAGAGAGAGAGGGCCTGCTCCATGCTGAGAACGGTGCGTGGTTTCATGTCATACGGACCTTCATGAACAACTCCCCCAAGAAACCTATCTTATTTATCAGAAAATCTCAGATGACGCAAAGCAGGCCCGGAATGGGAAAAGAGGGAAATCGAGGAAGCCGCTTCACTTTCACAACAGTGGTGGTTTGGCTTCTGTATCCGCGGGATGGAGCCCCATGCCGTCCTTGAGCCAGAAGAGCTTGTCCTGGCGCAGACCTACAGGCGCTGCATCGATGTATGGGGCGATCCCCAGTTCATTGAAACGGGTCGTCCATACGCTGGCATTCACGAGACGGCCGGCTCGGCTTGCGACCCGGGCCGCACACCAGAGCGTCTCCGGATCGTTCGGGGCCTGCTCCAGCCCTTTTCGCTGGATGCGATAGGCTTTGTCGATTTCATCCGATCTCATAAGAAAGACGGCCAGCAGGTTGTAGCCCCGCGGGTTTCCATCAAAGGCGTTCACGATCCCCTCGGCGAGCCGTCTCCCCTCGTCGAGCTTCCCGAGACGCAGCAGCATGCGGCACCGGAAGTCGAGGGTCAGAGGGTCCTCCGGGAAGCGGGACACCATCTCTTCGGAGAGCCGCCGCGCCTCCTCCTCGAGGCCGGCGGCGATGAGGATCTGGGCACGGGTGAGGTATGCCTCGGGTATGTCCGGAAATTGTGAAGGGAGTTTTTTTGAGAGAGCGAGGGCCTTCCCGATTTCTCCGTCCACAAAGTAGGAGGAGCAGAAGCTGATGTGAGGACTCCATGCATCGGGCGCGATTTCGAGACTCCGGCGGAACAGTTCTCTGGCTCGTTCCGTGTCGCCGTCGATCATCAAGTATATGCCCGCGTTGGTCAACGCGGAGGTGTGGTTCGGTGCAAGCTCGAGGATCGTATCGACGAGGGGTCTCGCCCTGTCCAGGCTGCGTCGGAACAGATAGGCGCGGGCGAGGAAGTCGTAGGCCCAGAAATTTTTCGGATTACTGCGAATCTCCTCCCTCAGGATCTCCTCTCCCGCGGACTCCAGACCGCATTCGATGTAGGTTAAACCGAGAAAGATCCGGTTGAGGAGGTCTCCGGGATCGCTCGCAAAGGCTTCTTCGAAATAGGGGAGAGCTTTCCTGTACTGCTCCTGTTGCCTGCGGATTTTGCCGATTCCTCTCAGGGCCTCGTCATAGCCGGGATCGAATTCCAGGCATCCTTCGTACATATGAAGTGCGTCTTTGTATCTTCCGATCATACGGTACGAGTCTCCCATTGTTTTGTAGGCCCTGAAGTAGCCGGGGCGGATCTCGATGGCCGATCGGTCGTATTCCACCGCCTGATGATAGTCTCCTTCGATATAGTGGTAGTACATCGCCAGGACATGGTATGCCTCGGCGAGCTCGGGATCGAGGGAGATGGCCCTCCGGCACAGCGCCTCTGCACGAGTAACCGGCCCGGCGTCCGTCTTCACCCCTCGATCGTAGGTGCCGATGGTGCAGGCCGCCTCCCCCACGTAGGCCAGGGCAAAGTCTTCGTCCAGATCCAGGGCCTTCTGGAACAGGACCATGGCCTCCGAGTACTCGTTGTCCAGGTACCGGTCCCGGCCGAGGAGGTAATAGTCGTAGGCGTTCCAGGAGTCGGTGGGTCTTCTGGCGAGCCGGCGGGTCTCCTCGGCGGTGATCCGGGCCTCCAAGGCCTCGGCGAGCCTCATGGTGATGTCATCCTGGATGTCGAAGATGTTCCGGAGATTCCGCTCCCGATCGTACTGCCGGCCCCACACCTTTTTCCCGGTGTCCGCGGACATCAAGTCCACCAGGACCCGGATCCGTTCCCCGTCCTTTCGGACCGAGCCGCTCAGGAGATAGCTGCACCCAAGGGCCTGCCGGATCTCTTCGAAGGTGATCGGCCTCTCTTTGAAGGGCCTGACCGCGAGGGCCGGTGCGACGTGAATGCCGCCGATGTGGGAGAGGGCGTCGATGAGGTTCAGGGTCAGGCCGTCGGCAAAGTAGTCGTCCTGATCGTCGTCGTCGGTGATGTTCTTGAAAAAGAGGACCGCCACCGAGGAGGAGGGCGCCCTCGGATCAACAACGTCCGCTGGCATCGACGGGATGCGACTCCTAGAGAGGCGAAAGTCTCCGGCGTAGAAGAAAAAGGCGACTGCCGCGATGACGACGAAGAGAGAAAGGAGAAGGGCCGCCTTCCTGCGCGGAGGAGCCGAAGCGATGACCCGGACGAGCTCCTCGAGCAGCGAGCGCAGGGCCGAGATCCATCTGTCGATCCTGCGGGCCCGATCGTCCGGAGCGCGACGGTCATAGTCCCGGCGTCTCTCTCTGTCGGAGAGGACCGAGCAAGCTTCGTTGATCTGCTTGAATTTTTCTTCTGCTTCTCTGTTTCCGGGATTTTTGTCCGGGTGATACTTGTGGGCCAGGCGGTGGTATGCCGATTTGATCTCTTCCGGCGAGGCCCCACGGGAAAGGCCCAGGATGCAGTAGTAGTCCTTCTTGCCCTTCATGATAAACCCGGGTCGTCAGGGATCGGGCTCCGGCGCCAGTTCCGAGAGCACGGGCCCTTCCAGATCATAACGTGGAGGATTGTATTCGGGATCGGTATGTTTCGAGTGATGTTATACCGTCAAAAGGTTGATCGAATCAACGGAGAATCGCGTGTGAGGGAAGTGGATGTCAATCCTATCGGCTCATAGTATATGCAGCTATTTCCGCCTTTTAATGATTAGGAGGCCATTAAATAAAATGCGTTGCCTTTTTCATAACGTATCTATTAACAAAACGTTTTTGATATACGATCATAATCTTGAACTTAATGATATGATGGCATACAATCAATGGAGAATATAACCGGAAAAGCAGTAACCCATAAGAATTACTTAGAAACACGTCTGTACCTCGTGAAAAGAGCAGGAAAAGAAAAGTCGTCAAGGCCGCTGTTGAACTGATGTCCTTTGCGATCAAGTTCACTATATGGATAAGATTATGCCAACGCAATATCTATGAAGCGCTCCGGTTGGCTGAACTATACGCGGAAAGCATCCGATCGCTGAAAACCAAGAAAGAGAAAGAAGGTGAGGTAACCAGCCTGGCTTTGGGACTGATGAAGCTTCAGGATACTATGAATATCGATTCGGATTATACGGGGAGGATCTTCTTATACCTGGCCGAGGTACCTGATATCCCCTTTGATGAGGTATTGCTGAAGGTCTTGACCTGTATCAGTGAGCCCGACTCGCTTGAGGCCCAAAAGTTTCTCAGTGAAAAAGTTATCGCCCAGGTTGTGAAGGAGCTTACCGCAAAAAAGGAGACAAGAGAAACAGACTGTGACTCCTGCGTTGTCGCCTGTCATCCTACCCAATAGTAGGATCTTTCACATACTTTACAACCTCCCCTAAAACCGGATCGGTTCCTGGTAGGTCCCGTACACGTCCTTGAGGGCCCGGGTGACCTCGCCTACCGAGGCGTAGGCCTTGACCGCCTCCATCACGGCGGGCACGAGGTTGTCCCCGGCCTTCGCTCCTTCGCGCACGCGGGCGAGGGCGGCCTCCACGGCGGCTTGGTCCCGGTGAGCCCGCACCTTGTGGAGGCGCTCGACCTGGCTGCCCGCCTCCTCGTGATCGAAGGGGTGGATCTCGACCTCCCGCTCCTCGTCGGCTTCCTCCATGCGGAAACGGTTCACTCCGACCTTGGGGATCTCGTCCTCCTGGATCCCCTTCTCCCGCAGGTAGGCCTGGCGTGAGACATCGGCCTGGACCAGCCCCTCAGCGATGCCGCGCACGATGCCCCCGCTCCGGTCGACCTCGGCCATGCATTCGACAATCCGCTCCTCCATCTGGTTCGTCAGGGTCTCCACGTAGTAGGAGCCTGCCAGTGGGTCGACCGAGTCGCACAGACCGATCTCCTCCTGGAGGATCTGCATGGTCCGCAGGGAGATGCGGGCCGCCTTCTCCGTGGGGATGGTATAGGCCTCGTCATAGGAGCAGAGCGCCATAGTCTGCGTGCCCGACAGGGCGCTCGCCAGGGCGTAGTAGGCGCCGCGCACGATGTTGTTCTCGGGCTGCTCGATGGTGAGCCCGCCCCCGCCGCCGCCGGCGATCATGCGGAGCAGCATGGAGCGCGGGTTCTTTGCGCCGTAGTCCTCCTTGATGATTTTAGCCCAGAGCCGCCGGGCCGCCCGGAATTTGGCCACCTGCTCGAAGAGGTTTCCGTGGATGTCGAAGTTGAAGGAGAGCCTCGAGGCGAACTCGTCGATGTCGAGGCCTCGGGCCAGGGCGTGGTCGGTGTAGGCCCTGGCGATGGCGAAGGCGTATGCGATCTCCTGGACCGGGTTGGCCCCGGACTCGCGGATGTGGTAGCCGCAGACCGAGACCGGGCTGTACTTGGGCAGGTGCTCGGCGCAGTAGAGGATGGTGTCGCCGATGAGCTTGATGGAGGGCTCCACCGGGAAGATCCAGGTCCCCCGGGCCACGTACTCCTTGAGGATGTCGTTCTGGGCGGTGCCCCTGAGTTGGCTCAGGTCGTAGCCGCGCTTTTCGGCCATGGCGAAGTACATGGCCATGATGGTGACGGCCGATCCGTTGATGGTGAGGGAGACTGTGATCTTGTCCAGGTCGATCCCTTCGAAGGCCTCTTCGAAATCGGCCAGGGTGTCCACGGCCATGCCGACCCGGCCCACCTCGCCCGCCGCCTCGGGGTCGTCGGAGTCGAGGCCGACCTGGGTGGGGAGATCGAAGGCGACATTGAGCCCGGTGTTCCCGTGGGCGATGAGGTAGAGGAACCGCTCGTTCGTGGCCCGGGCCGTGCCGAAGCCGGAATACTGGCGCATGGTCCAGGGCCGCTTGCGGTACATGAGCTTGTGGATCCCCCGAGTGAAGGGGTATTCGCCCGGCTCGCCGATTCGGCTCGTACCGCCCGAGGCCTCCACGTCCTCCGGCCGGTAGACCGGCTTCACCTCGATGCCGGACTCGAGGGCGACCGGTTGTGTCTCGGGATCACGCGGTTTATTACTCATCTTCCATTTCCTTTAGATTGAAGTGCCATTTGAAATTACCTCTGAGGAATCCAGGAAACCAGGAAAGGAGATAAGTTGCAATTTATGCTTAATTAAATTCAATAGGAAATCCAAATTACCACTCAGATCGTCATCCCCGCGAAAGCGGGGATCCAGCAAATGAGCACAATCGTGGGTTCCCGCTTTCGCGGGAACGACGGAAGGATTACCATGTTTCGTATTCAAACTCCTGGGTTCCTGGGTTCCTCAGATGAAAATCTTGTGCGTTTAACATTAGATTTTATATGCTCACCCGCCCATGCGCGTCCGTATGAACTCCACAATATCGGCAAAGCGACTCCCCGTCGGAAAAACGCCGGCCACGCCGAGGGCCTCGAGGGCCTCGACGTCCCGGGCCGGGATGTTTCCTCCCACGAGCAGGAGTTTGTCGGTGAGCCCCATCTCTTCGATCAGGCCCCGGAGCTTCTCGCATATGGGGAGGTGTGTCCCGGAGAGGATCGAGAGGCCGATCACGTCCACGTCCTCCTGCCGGGCGGTCCTCGCGATCGCCTCGACCGACTGCCTCAGCCCGGTGTAGATCACCTCCATGCCCGCATCCATGAGCAGCCGGGCCACCACCTTGGCCCCCTGGTCGTGTCCGTCCAGGCCGGGCTTGGCGATGAGCACACTGATCTTCCTCTCGGTCATGATATCCCCCGTTACGCCCCGATCTCTTTTGCGATGATGAGCTTCAGAATCTCCGAGGTCCCCCCGCCGATCAGGGTGAAGCGCACGTCCCGCAGGTAGCGCTGGACCGGGTACTCCAGGGAGTAGCCGTAGGAGGCGAGGACCCGCGAGGCCTCGTCGCAGGCCCGGGTCGCGGCCTCGGAGACGAAGAGCTTGGCCATGGAGGCCTCCCGCATGTTCGGCATGCCCTGGTCCTCGCGCCAGGCCCCGTACTCCATGAGCCGGCGGCCCGCCTCAAGTTCCGTGGCCATGTCCGCGAGCTTCATCTTGATCGCCTGGAAGGCCGCGATGGGCCGGCCGAACTGGACCCGCTCGTTGGCGTAGCGCAACGCCTCGTCCCGGGCCGCTTCTCCGGCGCCGAGCGCCAGGGCGGCCGTGGCGAGCCGGATCTTGGCGAGGATCTCCGCCAGGTAGGCCCTCCCCTTGCCGACCTCGCCGAGGAGTCGGTCGCCGGGAATCCGGCAGTCCTCCAGAACGACCTCCGAGTTCGAGGAGCCCCAGAGGCCGAGCTTCTCGAAGGTGCGGCTCACACTCAGCCCGGGTGTGCCCTTCTCGACGAGGAAGATGGAGAGCTCCTTCTCCGCGGTGAGGGCCAGCACGGTGAAGAGATCGGCGATCGGCGCCGACGTGATCCAGGTCTTGGTGCCGTTGAGGACCCACTCGTCCCCGTCCCGGGTCGCCCGGGTGGTGATGGCCGAGAGGTCGCTTCCGGCGCCCGGCTCGGTGATGCAGATCGTGCCGAGCATCTCGCCCTGGATCGCGGGCACCAGGAAGCGCCGGCACAGCTCCTCGCTCCCCGATCGGAAGATGAAGTATGTCCCCATGAGGGACTGCATCATGCATGGGGCCGCGAGGGCCAGGCAGCCCCCGGAGAGCTCCTCCAGGGCCAGCAAGTGGGACATGGTCGACGTCTTCGTTCCCCCGTACTCCTCGGGGTAGCGCATCCCGAAGAGCCCGAGACGGCCGACCTCGGCGAAGAGATCCCGGGGAAACTCCTTGCTCTCGTCGATCTCCCGGGCCCGGGGCGCCACCTTCTCTTTCGTGAACCGCCGGAAGGTTTCCTGGATCGCCTTTTCGTCATCGGTCAGCTGGAAGTCCATTTATGGCTCCTTCTTCCTTACTCTCGTTCCGAGGCTCTGCCTCGGAACGGAGCTCCCCGGGGGCTCTGCCCCTTACGGCCTACATATTCTCAGTAATCCCATACAGGAGGCGGAGCCTCCCGTACGTTTCGTTCCCAGGCGGAGCCTGGGAACGAGGGGAAATTACTTCTCCGCCGCCCCCCTCCTCAACATGGCGGTCTCTTCCTCGTCCACGCCGAACCCGTCCGACTCGAGTGCCACGCCGTAGGCCTCGCGGGCCTGCTCCCTGGAGACAATCCCGTTCCTCACCTCTTCGGCCACCAGGGCGGCCGGCCGCAGCCGCGCCTCGCCGTACCCTCCACCGCCCCCCGCCTCCTGCACATAGACCGTGCCCTCGGGTACGTCGGTGACGAGATCCTTGGATGTGCACCGGTAGGTCTCGCCGTCGGGATGTTGGAGCTCGATGAAGTTCAGGCCCGCGGGCTTCCCCCCGAACAGGCCGAAGGCCGGCTCCACGTCGCCGTCGCCGAAGGTGACCACCTGGGTCCCCTCGCCGCTGATCCGGAACCGGGTCTCCACGCCGAGCCCCCCGCGCCACTGGCCGGGCCCGGCCGAGTCAACGATGTACTCGTGCTTGATGATCCGGTGCGGGGTCTGCTGCTCGAACATCTCGTAGTCCTGGTCGAGGACCCCGCCCGAGGCGTCGATCATGCCGATGTGGTCGTAGCCGTCCGTGCCCTGCATGGCGCCCGATCCCCCCTTGAGCCCCATGAAGCAGATGTCCACGTAGGTGTCCTCTTTCTTCCTGTCGAGGCCGGTGGTGAGCGAGCAGAGGAGCTGGTTCCAGCCGGCCGTGATCCGGTCCGGGATGACCGGGGCCAGGGCCCGGATGATGGCGTCCGCGTTGGGCGGGCAGAGGTGGTTCCCGAAGGTGGTGGCCGCCGGATAGGCCGCGTTGAGCAGCGTCCCCTCGGGGATCACGATCTCGATCGGCTCGACCATCCCCTCGTTGTGGGGGATGTTGGGGTTCACCATCTGGAGGAAGGTGAGGATCGTGGCCGAGGCCGAGGAGCTGTAGGTGCCGTTCACGAAGCCCGTGGTCTGTTGGTCTGTGCCGGAGTAATCGAACTTGATCAGGTCCCCCTCGACGGTGATCTTCACCCGGATCGTGTAGACAGAGCCCGGCGTGCGGCCGTCAAAGTAGACCTTGGCCTCCCCCTCATAGGTGCCGGCCGGGATGGTGCGGATCTCGGCCTCCATCATCTTCCGGGTCGAGGCGAAGAGGTGGGCCTTGTGGGCCTCGAAGACCTCGAGGCCGTACTTTTCCACGAGCGCCCGGAGACGGCGCTCCCCCACCACGCAGGCGCCGATCTCGGCGCGCATGTCTTCGGCCACGATGGGGAGCCGTATGTTGGCGAAGATGAGGTCCCAGACGTCCTTTCGCAGCTTGCCCCGCTCGTAGACCTTTACCGGCGGGATGCGCAGCGCCTCCTGCCAGACCTCGGTGGCGTTCGGGTTGTAGCCGCCCCGGACGGCGCCGCCGATGTCGGCCTGGTGCCCCTTGCAGGCGGACCATCCGACCAGGGTCTCGTCCAGGAAGATCGGCTTGTAGGCGGCCACGTCATTGTTCTGGTTCCCCATGGAGAAGACGTCGTTGTGGAAGATCACATCCCCCGGGTGGATGTCGTCGCCGAAGTAGTCGATGATGTACTTGCACACGGGGGCCAGCGAGAAGGAGAGGATCGGGAGGTTCTCGGTCTGCTCGAGCATCCGGCCCTGGGCGTCGTAGAGGCCGGTGACGAAGTCCTTGGCCTCGCACAGGATGGGCGAGCGCGTGGTCTTGGCCAGGGAGATGGACATCTCGTCCGTGATCGACTTGAAGGCCCGGGCCAGGACCGAGACTAGGATCGTGTCGATCGGAACCGTCATGGAAAATTCCTCAATTGGAGCAAAGCCTGTCTATGATGTTGACTACTGTGAAAAAAAGATTCACCACAGAGGTCACAGAGAGCCAGAAGAGAGATTTGCATTGAATTCTAAATAAACTCTTCCTCTCTCTCTGTGACCTCTGTGTCCTCTGTGGTGAAACATAAAGATTTCTCCCTGCGGTCGAAATGACATAAAAGAAATCGGTCGAAATAACATTCGCCAGGTCTCATCCACTTTTACCGCCTGCTTCAACCAGCGCCTGCAGTGAGGCCGGGAGGCGGTCGGTGCGGTCCCGTCGGTAGACTACGTAGGTGCCCATGGGATCGCAGACCATGTCGAAGGCGGCCGAGACGAAGAGCGTGGTGTTCACCTGTTCCACCAGGGCGGGCCCGCCCACGAAGTTGCCGTGGCGCAGTCGGTGGCCGTCGACGACCGGGATCGCGGCGAAGTCGCCCGCCTCCGGCAGAAAGGCGGCCCGCTCCCCCTTGACCGCGGCCGAGCAGTCGGGCCCGGCGGTCGGCTCCGGTGGAAAGCCCGGCTTGTCGGTCCGCCCGATGGCGCGGAGCCGCACGTTAATGAGGTCCAGGGGCGTGCCCTCCTCCTCAAGGGAGTAGCCGAAGAGCCGGTTGTGTTCGGCGTGGAACCGGGCAGCGATCGCCTCGGTCCGGCGCTCTCGGACCTCCTCCAGTGCCACAGGGAGGCTCACCTCGTGGTACTGCTTGAGGTAGCGCAGATCGAGGTGGATCTCGAAATCGATCCGCTCGTCCGAAATCCTCTCGCGGCCGAGCAGCGTGCGGCCCTCGGCCATCATCCCCTCCACGATCGAGCCGAGGCGATCCCACTCCATGGCGGTCCAGGGGGTCACGTAGCTCTGCACGAAGTCGTGCTTCAGGTCGGTCATGAGCATGCCGGCGGCGCAGAAGATGGAGGACTCCCGGGGCACGAGGAATAGTGGGATCTCGAGCTCCTCGCAGATCATGCAGGCGTGCAGGGGGCCTGCACCGCCCGCCACGATCACGGGGAACTCGCGCGGGTCGAAGCCCCGCTTGATCGTCACCTCGCGCACGCCGTGGGCCATGCTCGTGTTGATCACCCGGTACATGCCCGCCGCCGCCTCGGTGACCGAGAGGCCGAGCGGTATGGCGATGCGATCCTCCACGGCCTGTCGGGCCGCGGCCAGATCGAGCGCGATCCGGCCGCCCGCGAAGAAGTCCGGATCGAGGTAGCCGAGCAGGAGGTCAGCGTCGGTACTGGTCGGCTCAGTGCCGCCCCGGCCGTAGCAAACCGGCCCGGGCCGGGCTCCGGCGCTCCGGGGCCCCATGCGCAGAAGGCCCCCCTCGTCGAGCCACCCGATGGAGCCGCCCCCGGCGCCGATGGTGACGATCTCGAGCATGGGAAGCGCCAGGCGCCGCCGGTCGATCTCCCCCTCGGCCACGGTGAGGGCCTGGCCGTCGCGCACCAGGGCCGCGTCGAAGGAGGTGCCGCCCATGTCCACGGTGATGCAGTCGG
>CAZFWM010000185.1:0-14549 GCA_964522545.1 uncultured Thermodesulfobacteriota bacterium | reverse complement strand
TGTATATGATCACGATGTAAATGGGAGACTAGAAGTGCATCTATCGGTAGGATCTCTTTCAGCACTTGCCTGCATTCCCACTGAGTGCCGAATCCGCAGTCAATCAACAACCGTGTTTTCCCTGTACTGACGAGTAAGCAGTTACAGCTGCTGCCGCTCCGGACAGACTGAAAAATTATGCTCATATTATTGCTTTCTTCTATGCACTTGAGTGTCGTATCTATCTATTTATATTAGCTCTTTCTTTATATTCCAGTACTCAGCCTTCTCCGGAATGACCCACCTCACCCCACCCCGAGGATCCGACACGTCGCCTTCATAGCGCGGGATGATGTGGATGTGGGCATGCGATATTGTCTGACCTGCGGCCGGTCCGTCGTTGATGCCGCTGGAGCCGGCTTTGACCGGGATGGGTGCACCGTTTTTGTAATCGCCTATGCCGACCACTTAAAGTCATTGAGAGGATTCGCCTTCGGGCCTTTCGCTCAGCTCGGCCTCGAGCTGTTCGGGGCTGGGAAGACTGGCCTTGAGGTCGTCCGGCAGGGCCTTTGTGAGCTGGTAGGTGGTTACGCCCATGGGCTTGCGCATATCCTGTAGGGCATATTCTGCGATCAAGCGGTTCTTGGTCTTACAGAGGATGATGCCGATGGTCGGCTGGTCGTCGGGACGGCGCAGTATGTCATCGACTGCCGAGAGATAGAAGTTCATCTTTCCCGCGTGCTCTGGTTGGAATTCACCGATCTTGAGGTCGATCACCACGTAGCAGCGCAGGTCCAGGTGATAGAAGAGCAGGTCGATGTAGAAGTCCTGACCACCGACTTCGAGGTGGTGTTGGCTTCCCATGAATGCGAATCCGACTCCAAGTTCGAGGAGAAAATCGCAGATGTGGCGTGTGAGCGCCCGCTCCAAATCCCGTTCCTGCGCTTCCGCCCCGAGCGAAAGGAAATCGAAAACGTATGGGTCTTTAAGGGTCTGACGGGCAAGGTCGGACAGGGGTGGGGGCAATGTGGCATCGAAGTTGGTGAGGGCCTTCCCCTGGCGGTGGTACAGGCCTGATTCGATCTGGTGGACGAGCACGGCCCGGGACCAGCCGTTCTGAAGGGTCTGGCGAGTGTACCATTCGCGTTCGCCGGGGTCCTTTACCTTCTCAGTCAGGACGACGTTGTGAAACCAGGGAATTTGTGCAGCAACTTGCTGCATAAATGATTTGTCCGGATGTGTTTCTGCAAATGCTCGCATATACTTCAGGTTTCGCGGAGAGAATCCCTTCATCTCGGGAAACGCACTTCGGAGGTCCCTGGCCAGTCTATCGATGACTTTGGCTCCCCATCCTTCTCGGCGCTGGCGGTCCAGTATCCGGCATCCGATTTCCCAGTAAAGAAGAATGAGCTGTGTGTTTACTGCAACGGCTGCCTTGATCTGTGTGGAGCGGATACGACTCTTCAGATCGTCCAGAAATTCGGCGTAACCATCCGGCAAAGGTGAGATCGACTGACTCTCAGGCTTGGAGTCAATCTCTTGAACGCCCTCGTTTTCTGCTTGCTCCGTGGGCTTCTCTCTACTTTTCGATGAAGACTTGATCTGTTTTTGTCCTGTCCTTTTACCAGATCGCTTAGAAGTCATGCCCAAGTCCTCTCAGTTTTTTTCGAATCGCTTTTTTCGAGACGGGTCCTATCATATCATTTTCCCCTAATTTATCCCAATATTCGGCCTTCCTGATTGTCAAGCAATTTTTCGACGATGCGGCCGCGCTCGATGAGGTTCAGGAGGGTGAGCAGGACCGGTTTGTGCGGGCGGGTGTGGGCTTCGATCTTTCTGCAGCGCAGGGAGGCGAAGGTGTTTTCGTATTTGGCGAAGGGGTCCGGCATCGATTTGTTAATCTATTCGACTTGTAGGGTGACATGCGGGGTAACTTGAGGGGTGCTTCCGACAAGGAGGTACTCAACCGCGTGTTTGTTCAACAACGCGAGCAATTCTTTGAAGTCTGGGTGAACTTCCAAGATACCTTTTCCTGAGGGCGTCGACCGCAGCCAGGCGCTCCGCGGGCGGTCGGCTCAACCAGTATGCCAGGTCACGCTTTGCGGCCGCAGGATCTTCGAGGTCATGCTTGCTGACGATCTTCTGAATCATGTTTTTATTCTACCATTCCGAAGTGGATCGGGAAAGTCCTCGTCCGTCGAACTTAACCGTGGGCGCCGCCGGGAGCGAGGAGATAAGGGTACGCGGGGGATTGCTTCGTCGCTGGCGCTCCTCGCAACTACCTTGGGGTACTGTGTATGGGAGCGGGGAAATGGGCACGGCATGCCGTGCCCCTACCTCTTTGCCGGCCGGAGGCTGGCGTTACGGTTGAAAACAAGGGAATTATGATGAGGGGGCGGGTGAAGGCTTAGAGGGGGAATAAGTCACTTCACCCGCCCCCGTGGGTTGCATGTTGAATGCCGGCCGGAGGCCGGCGGTACGATTGTTACGGCAGGAACAGGGAGAGCACCGCGGAGTCGTTGTTGAGCTCGTCAAGCTCGTCTACGCGGCAGGTTTCGGGCATGAATTCGTCGCCGGCGCAGCTGTCGCCTTCGGCCCAGATGTCGACGTTCACGCCGTGTACGGACGGGATGAATGTGACGATGCCGTCGAAGGTCTGGGTCCCTGCGGCCACCAGGGTTCCGGAGGTATAGGGGTACCACATGCTCGCCTGACCCGGGACGTCATAGGAGACGACGTAGGGGCCTGAGGTGGCTGTTTCATAGAACATGGCGAGTTTGAACTGGGATGCGTCGACCGTCCCCTGGTTGGCGACTGTCACCCGGATGGGCACTTCCACTGAACCCTGGGCGTTGATGGTGGGCGTTCCCACGACCGAGATGTAGGGCACCACGATGTCGGCTTTGCAGCCGCAGGCCAGCAGGGCCACGCTAAGGGCCAGGATCATTTTTCCGGATACGAGTTTGCTCATCATGACTTTTCCTCCTTTTGGTTTTGATGGATTGCTTAAATATCAGGTTACTGTTCAGCTGTGCTTTTGACTGAGTTTTGCTCCTTGCCTCCTTTCTTACCCCTCGCCTTTTGCTTTTTTTTCTTGATGGTATTGGAGGGAGTAAGGCCGGTTTTGGAAATTAGTGGCCGTTCCCCTCCGATATTTTCTAGAGACAGCAGAATGGGTGGGAGCGTTACATGGGGGGCGGAAAAAAAAGTGGGCTCGGTGGGTTGCTTCGTCGTTTTGCTCCTCGCAACGACCTCGGGGGGCAATGCCTGGGAGCGAGGGACAGGGCGCAGCAAGCGACGCCCCCATCGCCTTGTCGGCCCTCTATGTGGTTGACAAACCCCGCGCTTTCCAATCAGAATCGGTGGTTCTACCGATTCGCTATCCAATGGCAACGTCATCTCGAATGTGAAAGGACCGCACCATGATTCTGTTGAATCCCAAGAAGCACGACCGCGAGTATCCCGACGAGGAGTCGAGGGAGATGATGCGCAAGACCATCGACTTCTTCGAGAGCAAGGGCCGCGGCAAGCTAAAAAAGGACGACCACGAGCGGGTGTGGTACGCCGACTTCCTGGACTTCCAGAAGGAGGAGAAGCTCTTCTCCAGGCTCCTCACCCCGACCGCATACGGCGACGGCACGACCCGCTGGGACACGTACCGCAACTGCGAGTTCAACGAGATCCTCGCCTTTTACGGCCTGGCCTACTGGTACACCTGGCAGGTCAGCATCCTCGGCCTCGGCCCCATCTGGATGAGCCCCAATGAGGAGGTCAAGAAGAAGACCGCCGAGCTCCTGCGCGACGGAGGGATCTTCGCCTTCGGCCTCTCCGAGAAGGAGCACGGCGCCGACCTCTACTCCACCGAGATGGCCTTGGCCCAGATCGGCGAGGGGGACTACCGGGCCAACGGCCGCAAGTACTACATCGGCAACGCCAACGAGGCGGCTCTGGTCTCCACTTTCGGGAAGATGGCCGACTCGGGAGACTATGTCTTCTTCGTGGTCGGCTCCAAGCACGGCAAGTACGAGTGCGTGAAGAACGTGTGCAACTCCCAGAACTTCGTGGCCGAGTACGCCCTGCACGACTACCCCATCGAGGAGGCCGACATCCTCGCCAAGGGCCGGGACGCATGGGACGCGGCCCTCAACACGGTGAACGTGGGCAAGTTCAACCTGGGGTGGGCCTCCATCGGCATGTGCACCCACGCCTTCTACGAGGCGATCGACCACGCGGCCAACCGCAACCTCTACGGCAAGTACGTCACCGAGTTCACCCACATCCGCCAGTTCTTCACCGACGCCTACGCCCGCCTCACCGCCATGAAGCTCTTCGCGCTGCGGGCCTCGGACTACATGCGCTCCGCCTCGCCCGAGGACAGGCGCTACCTCCTCTACAATCCCATGGTGAAAATGAAGGTCACCACCCAGGGCGAGGAGGTGATCAACCTCCTCTGGGACGTGATCGCCGCCAAGGGCTTCGAGAAAGACACCTACTTCGAGATGGCGGCCCGCGACATCCGGGCCCTGCCCAAGCTCGAGGGCACGGTCCACGTGAACATGGCGCTGATCATCAAGTTCATGCGGAACTATTTCTTCATGCCCGACGCCTTTCCGGAGATCCCGAAGGTCATGGATCCGACCAACGACGACTTCCTCTTCAACCAGGGGGCGACCAAGGGGCTGGGGAAGATCCAGTTCCACGACCCGGGTATCGCCTACGGCAGCATCGACCTGCCGAACGCGAGCCTCTTCAAGGAGCAGATCGAGGTCTTCAAGGAGTTCCTCATGATGGCCACGCCGACCGAGGAGCAGGCCAAGGACATCGACTTCCTGCTCATCCTGGGCGAGCTCCTCACCCTGACCGCCTACGGGCAGCTCATCATCGAGAACTCGCGGATCTACGGCATCGAGGACGACCTCGTGGAGCAGATCTTCGACTTCATGGTGCGGGACTTCTCGAAGTTCGCGCTGCAGCTTTACTCCAAGTCCGGCTCCACGAGCCAGCAGATGGAGCTCTGCATGAGGATGATCCGCAAGCCGATGGCGGACGAGGCGAGGTTCGAGCGGATCTGGGAGGGACATGTGTACGCGATGAAGGACCAGTACCGGATGAATGATTGAGGTTTAGGGAGGCGGAGCCTCCCGGAGGGACGTTCCCAGGCAGAGCCAGGGAACGACGGGAAAAGGTAGGGGCGCGATTCATCGCGCCCGGGCCCAGGGTTCGATGAATCGAACCCCTACTTCACGACATACCGCGTGATCGCCGACACGAGCCGCAGCATGGCCCCCGGGAAGAAGCGGGCCAGGTAGTAGAGCAGGTAGGACTCGCCCCGCAGCAGCGCCAGGAAGCGGCTCTTCTCCACGGCCTCGAGGATGCGCCGGGCCGCCTCGTCCGGCTCCATCCCCTTGTTCATGATGTAGCGCCGCCACCACTCCTCGCCCTTCTTCACTCTTTCGGTCGGCGGGTCCGGGTACATGCGGGTGGCTTCCATGATGTTCGTCTTGATGCCGGCCGGGCAGACGTGGGTCACATCGACCCCGTGGCACCGGGCCTCGGCCCAGAGGGCCTCCGTGAATCCCCGCACCCCGTACTTGGTCGTGGTGTAGGCGATGTGCAGCGGCAGGACCACCAGGCCCGACTGGGACGAGATGTTCACGATGTGCCCCTCGCCCCGCTCGACCATACCGGGCAGAAAGAGCCGGGTCCCGTAGATCGGGCCCATGAGGTTCACCCCCACGATCCGCTCCATCTCCTCAAGGGGGATGTGCCTGAGCTCACCGCCCACGCCGATCCCCGCGTTGTTCACCAGGATGTCGACCCGACCCCACTCGGCGAGCACCTCCCGGGCCAGGGCCTCCATCCCGGCCCGGTCCGACACGTCCACGCGCTTCACGAGGCACCGCCGGCCGTGGACTTCGGCCATGCCCGCGGTCTCACGAAGGCCCTCCTCGTTCACGTCCGCCAGAACCAGGTCGGACCCGGCCCGGGCAAAGGCGACGGCCAGGGCCCGGCCGAGGCCGGAGGCGGCCCCGGTGACCAGTACGATCTTGCCTACGAATTTGCTTTTAGGGGATTTGCGGGATTTCAGCATGGGTGCTCCCTCTCTACAGCCCCGCCCGGCCGGTGTCGACCCAAACAAGCTCCCATGTCATCGTGGCCCCCTCCACGTACAGGCCGGTGTAGATCCCCAGCCACCCGAGCCCGGGGAGCGGGAAGGCGATGGTCTGCTCCATGGGCGGGTCGATGGCCGGAAGAGGGACGCCCCAGAGCGGAACAACCTGGACCGCCGGATAGGTGAGGATGCCGTAGGCGACCCAGATGGAGGGCACGGGCGCCCCCAGATCGAAGTCCAGGCGAAGCTCGCCTCCCGCATAAGATCCCTCCACCTCCAGCGTCCAGGGTACGGCCTCCACCGGCTCGGCAGAGACGGCCAGGGGCGTTCTTGCGAAGCTCTCATAGCGGAGGGCGTCACCGGACGCCAGGCCCGGCCCCTCGTAGTAGATGTGCCTCTTCGACTTCACGAGACGGAGGTTGTGGCATCCGGATTGGAGGGGATCGGTGCAGATGTCCTGGCCCGGGTCGAAGAACAGGGCGCTCCCGCTTGTGCCGTAGGCGAGACCGTCGCCGGTGCAGTCCGAGTCCGGATGCCAATCCTCGTCCTCCCAATAGGAATCCACGGCCGCCTCGGTGCCGATCTCCAGATCGCCCTCCAGGTCGTGGACGATGACCAGGGACCCCTGCGGTCCGGTGACCATCTCCCACTCGGCCCACCCCGTGACGGCCGTCTCCGGATCACCGTCGATGAGCAGCCCCCCGAGGTTCAGGTCGTTGTAGTAGATCATCCCGGCAGCGGCGGGCTCGTAGTCGAAGACGTCGTAGATGCTTCCGATCTCGTGGACCCGGAGATCGGTGAGGATGTCCTGCCGCCCATCGTAGAAGATGTGGGTCCGCTGGGTGAGGGGGCCGCTGTTGGCCCCCATGTAGGACCGGATCGCCCGGACCGGACCGCCCCGGTTCGTCACGAAGCAGCCCTCCCCCTTCGAGAAGGTGTCTTCCGTGCGCATGCAAAAGCCCGGGGAAAAGAAGTTCTGGTGGCGGTCCAGGATGTCGACCCCGGTCGCTCCGCCCGCGTGGATCTCCAGGGCGTCGTGGATCCAGCGGTCCGAGAAGTGGTGGCGGTAGCGCCCTGTCGTGACGGACGTGTCCTCCGGGTTGTATCCGCTCGGTATGCCGTAGTCGCCCGGGTAGGTCCCGGTGAGGAGGTCGAAGTCGTAGTCCACGTAGCTCTTTCCGGCACCGGGGTCGAGGGAGCCGTCCTGCCTGAACAGGTAGACCACGCCGAGGCCCCCGTCCAGGGGGTCCGTGACCGTCACCCTGCAGCCGGTCCCCGGGACCGCCCCCTCGGGGAAGAAGAACGTTCCGGGCTCGTCGCCCGCGTCCCGGGCCATGAAGACCACCTCGTCGTCGGCGTCGAGAGTCGGGTCCGGGTCCGGGCCGGTGAAGGTGCCGGCATCGGTGTAGAAGAGCTCGTTCACGCCGGTGGGCGGTGCGGACCCGATCATGGCCGCGTAGGGACCGTAGGGAGTGACGATGTCGAGCAGCGCCGCCTCGTCGACCTGCACCGGGATCTGCTCCCAGGCTCCCCCGGCGTACCGGAAGGCGACGACCTCCCAGGGCGCGACGCCGCTCAGGCAGGAGGCGGAGGCATCGCCCGTCACGATGACGGGATCGAGCGGGCGGTCCAGCGTGGAAGTCTGCCCGTCCTTTATATCGGCCTCCAACGTGGCCGCTAGAAGAAGAAAAACCAGAACAAGAAGTACAAACCCTTTTCTCACGAGCGTCCCCTTTTCCTTGTTGTTTAATGATTATAGCATGTTTTGACGTTTCGGGTAAGAATGAGGCTCACTATGGCCGGAGTGGTCTGCACTTCAGGAACTTCTCGCGCTCTTCAACGATTGTCCGAGGGGGCGTTTTTTTGCCTTATCCCCGGATTTGTAGTATCCTTAGATGAGGGCTACCTTATTTCAAAGAGGAAGTGAAGATGAGATCGCTTGCATCGCTTCTGCGGCCGCTCATACCGGTCGTCGTGCTGGCCCTGGCGGGCTGCACGCCCACCGCGGCCATCGTGGGGCCGGCCGGGGACGAGGAGTTCGTACCCGGGGATGCGGTCGAGTTCGAGGGCGTTGCGGACGACCTGCTGGGAAGCCCGATCGCGGAGTGGCACTGGGACTTCGGCGACGGGCACTCGGAGACGACCGGGACCGGGGCGGTCTCGTACGCCTACTGTGCTCCGGGCACGTACCTGGCGGCCCTCACGGTGACGACCGCGGACGGGCGGACGTCGGCCTGCCTGCCCGGGGCCTGCTGCTCAGCGCCCATCAGGATTTACCCTGTGCCCTGTGTGAGCTCTTCCGGAACCGCCTGCAGGGGCCGTTTGACCGTGGGGGAGAAAAAGGTCCGGTACTGGCGGAGCCACTCCCTGGGCAGGCCGGACCCGAATATCGAGCGGGCCGTGATCGTCCAGCACGGCAACAGCCGGAACGCGGACGGCTACTTCGGCACCATGGTAGAGGCGGCCATCGCCGAGGGCCTGATCTACAGCACCCTGATCCTGGCCGTCAATTTCATCACTCTCGAAGACCTTCCCGCGCCCGACGAGCTCTACTGGTCGAGTTCGGGATGGAAGAAGGGGGACCCTTCGCTGAACGAACCGGGCCTGAGCTCTTTTGACGTCATGGATCACGTCTTCGCCGAGCTGGGCACCCCGGGCCGGTTTCCGAGCCTCGAGGAGATCGTGATCGCGGGCCACTCCGCAGGGGGCCAGTTCGTCAACCGCTTCGCCGGCGGGAGCGGGGCCGAGGAGGGTCTCGCCGGCATCGGCGTGAGGTACGTCGTGGCGAATCCTTCGTCATACATGTACCTGAACGAGGCCCGCCGCGTCGCCGGCCACCTCGACCTTTTCGAGGTGCCGGCCCCGGGCGAGATCGCCTGCCCCTATTCCTACAACGACTACAAGTACGGCCTGGACGAGAGGAACGAGTACATGAGCCGCCTCACCGGGGACGGCATCCGGACCCGGTACACGGGCAGAGACGTGGTCTATCTCCTCGGCACCGAGGACGACGACCCCCAGGGGGACGGCCTCGACCGGTCCTGCCCGGCCATGCTCCAGGGCGATCACCGCCTGATGCGGGGGACCGTTTTCTACAACCACCTGTGCGAGTACTTCGACTGCTCGAACCACGACTTCGTCCCGGTCCAGGGGGTCGGCCACAGTGGCCGCGGCATGTTCACATCCGAGGAGGGCCGGGGGGTGATTTTTGGTTCGTACATCTCGTTCCCAGGCTCTGGTTCGTACATCTCGTTCCCAGGCTCCGCCTGGGAACGGAACTTACGGGAGGCTCCGCCTCCTCTATCAGCAACTGTGTTGCCCGGAAGGGGCAGAGCCCCAGGGGAGCTCCGTTCCGAGGCAGAGCCTCGGAACGAGAAAATCGTGGCATTCATGACGCCAGGGTCAAGAATATGAAAAGGTATACAATGCAAAAACAAGCCGCAATCACAGTATTAACCGCAACTCTCCTCCTCCTGGCCGGCTGCCCCCGGCCGGTCACGATCGGGGTGAAGAGCTCGTCTGTCCCCTTTTCCGACGTACAGTCTCATCTGCCGCTCCTCGAAGAGAAGGGGGCGACCCTGTACCTGGAGGTCCGGGAGTGGGACATCGGCTCCACGGGCCTACGCGACCTGTTGGCGGATGCGCTGGATCGGGGCATCCGGGTCACCCTCTGGCCCCTGCTCTCCACGGCCCAGGGCCCCTGGGCGAACGAGCACAACGTCGAGGCCTTTTCGACTTTGGTCCGGGACTACATGGACTGGCTCGACGCCGAGGGCCTGCACCCGGAGTGGTTCGTGGTGAACATGGAGAACTCCAGCGCCCAGATGGATATCATCAAGGAGCTCTTCTACTCCGGGGACTACCAGGCCCTCCTCGAGATCCTGCTCGGCAACCTGGACCCGGTTGGATTTGCCCTGGCCGTGGAGGCGTACCGCCTGCTCGTGGAGGAGATGCAGGGCCGGGGCTACAAGGTGATGGTCACCACCTACCCCTTCATGATGGACGACCTCCACGACGGCGACCCGGACATCCAGGACCTGGCCAACGTTCCGATCGCCGGGATCGACTGGGACGCCCTCACCTTTACCCCCTACCGTACGGCCTACAGCGACGACCTGGGCGTGGAGTTCACGCCGGACATCGTCTACGAGTACGGGAAGCTGGCCATGATGCTCTTCGGCCCCAGGGCCAGGCTGGCCGTGGGGATCATCGGCTACTCAGGGCACGGAGACGGGTACGTATCACCGGAGGACCTCGCCCTGGACATCTCGGCCGCCAAGGCAACCGGCATAGAGGAGATCGACCTGTTTCACCTGGGCGGCATGATTGCGGAGGGAGGGCCGGGTGTGTGGCTTGACGCCTGCGAAGCGCCGCCCCGGGTGCCCGAGCCCGATCCCAAGGTCGGCCTCGCGAGGATTCTCATTCAGGTCGCCGACGCCCTGCTGGACGGCCGCTGAGCCGTAGGGGCGCGATTCATCGCGCCCGTGTCCAGGGTTCGATGAATCGAACCCCTACCTTTCCCGTGTCTTTCTCGCCAGGACAAACGCCGGAGGCAACAGGAACAGGAGAGCGTACTTCAGGAGCCCCATCCCCGACCCGGGGCCGACGGCCCGGGCCGTCCTGCACGGCTGGGTCTCGCAGGCGTACGTGCAGCCCTCCTCCCCCTCGTCCCGCCAGTCGATGGTGGTGTCGCAGCGGTTGTAATCGCCGGTCCCGGAGCAGCCCGGGGTCACGCAGATGTCGACCATCTGGTTGAAGCAGACGAAGTTGAAGTTGAGGATGTTATCCACGGAGTCGCCGCACAGGCAGATCCCCTCGTCATAGCCCCAGAGCACCGTGTTGTGCTCGATGATGTTGCCGGTCACGTCCAGGCAGGAGGCGATGCCCACGTGCACGGCCCGCTCGACCCGGTTGAAGACGATGTGGTTGTGGTTGGAGCCGTACAGCACCGGGATGCCCATGTAGCCGCTGTCGAGGACGACGTTCTTCCTGATCTCGTTGAAGCTCGACCCCTCCAGGTAGATCCCGTCGCTCCCGAAATGGATCGTGTTGTCGAGCACGCGGCTCCCGCTGGTGTAGACGAGGCGGATCGCGCTCTCCATATATCCGGCCGAAGGATTGGGACCGAAGTTGCGCAGAACGCAGTTCTCGATGGTGATCCCCTCCCTCTGTTCGGCCAGGATGCCGCTCTTCTCCTGCTCGGCTGAGCCGGTGATGGTGTGTCCGTCCCCGTCGAAGGTGACATGGCTCGCCCCGAACTCGATGCATACGTCGGATGCCACGTCGTCGACGCGGATGTCCCGGGCCAGCCTCACCTCACGGAACCTCCCGTCGAGCTTGGCCGTGCAGTCGGCGCAGGAGTCGCACGCGACCGAGAGGGACATGTAGGTGCAGTCCGTGTAGCCCAGACCCGAGTGGTCGAGGCACATATCTTCGGCCTCCAGGTAGAACTCGTAGGCCTCGTAGTAGTGGCAGTGGCAGTTCGGCTCCGGCTCGGGCACCTCGGAGAAGTACTCGCAGTACTCGTACTCGGGCCGGAACTGGTTGTCCATGCACTCCATCATGTCGGGGTACCAGGCCATGTCGTAGGGCCGTTCCGGGGCGCACCGGCACGTACAGTCCTCGGGGCAGTTTTCGTGATTCTCAAAAGGATAGTCGCAGTAGAAGTCGCCGCACGGATCCTGGGCGCGGGCCGGGCCGGCAATGAAGGCCGCCACAAGGAGCAGGGCGATCGTCGTGACGATGGAGAGAACGGTTCGGGTTGCGTTCATGATCGGTGCCTCCGCGTGCGGTTTGGAAGTCGGATCGAAATCAGTTCATCATGCAAAGAAACAGTACGCGGTCTTCCGGGGAAAAATAACGAAGGAAAGGTCTGTGGTCACGTTGTGGGGGGGCTTCAGCACTTTTTCCCCTCGTTCCCAGGCTCCGCCTGGGAACGGAACTTACGGGAGGCTCCGCCTCCTCTATCGGAAAGTTTTTTACCTGGAAGGGGCAGAGCCCCCTGGGAACTCCGCTCCGAGGTAGAGCCTCGGAACGAGAAAAAGAGGCGCACCTTGCTGCGCCCTTTCCGGGCACGGCATGCCGTGCCCCTACGGTAGCAGCCAGCCGATCCCGAACCGGACGTAGTCGATGCGCTCGTACAGGTCCGCGTCGCCCGCCTCGAAGAGGATCCCGATGAAGCGGTCCCGGGTCACGAGAATGTCCGAGTAGGCGGCCGGACCCATGTGGACGACCCTCCCGAGCTCCCATGTCAGGCCCTCGTCGAAGCTGCTCAGCACGGTCAGGTCCCGCCGCCTGTCCGGATCGCCCGGGCTCGAGAAGAGCAGATGGTTCCGGTGGTCGCCCCGATCGACGGCCCCGTATCGGCAGACCGAGGCCTGTACCACGGGGGCGACGACCTGGGGGTCGGCCGTGTAGGGGTGTTCGAATGTCTCTCCGCCGTCCCGGCTGGATGTTACCGCCCGGTTCGCCACGCCGAGGCCGCCCTGATTGCGGCAGTTGAAGTAGACCGAGCCGTCAACAAGCTCGACGGCGGTCGACTCGCTGGGGCTCATCAGGTCGGCGCCGGTGCTGTCCACGGCCCCCAGGTTCCAGGACATCCCCCCGTCGTCGCTGTATATGGTGTGGGACCCGAGAAACCGGTCCGCGGCCCCGCCGTCGGTGGAGTGATTGCAGGGGATGAGAAGCCGGCCGGCCCGGGCCCCGCGCTCGAGCTGAATCCCGTGCACCGGTCCCATGGAGTACCACCGCCACGTATCCGGCTTGACGTCGGCGGTGATCTCCCGCGGCGACGACCATGTGAGGCCCGAGTCCGGACTCTCCATGACCCAGGCCGTCTTGGGCTCCTGGGCAAGCCCGGCCCTGACCAGGTACTCCTGGTCGCTGCCGAGGCCCCGGCTGAATGCCACGATCACCTTGCCGGTGGAGCGGTCGACCAGGGCGGCCGGGTTGTTGACCATGTTCTCCCCGTCGTCCCCCAGAAGGATCAGCGGCCCCCAGGTCCTGCCGGCGTCGGTGCTCCGCTTCATCACGAGGTCGATGTCACCCCAGTCCATGGACCCGTCCACGCGCCCCTCGGCAAAGGCGAGCAGTGCTCCGTCGGCGGCCTCGACGATCACGGGAATCCGGAAGGTGTGGTACCCGTCCGTGCCGGACCGGAAGACCGTGGAGACCTGCGGCGGGTCGGGCCTGTCGGGCCAGAGCGCTCCGGGGCCGCCCGAGCCGTGGCAGCCGAGGGCGGCGAGAAGGAGGGGCAAGAGGAGGAAGAACAAGAGGAGCGGCAGGCTTCCGCAGTGTCTGTATGCCGATCTCATTGGTCGGTTCTCCGGATGGTCCTGAAATAATCGCCATTTGGGCAGACTTTTTCACTCTGACATTTCAAACGGAACGTTATATAAATTAACCACAGAGGACACAGAGAGCACAGAGAAAGGAAGAGTATGATTACATTCATTCTCTCTCTCTGTGACCTCTGTGTCCTCTGTGGTTGAAAAATTATTCATGAACTCCTTGATTTTACTTCTCTGCGTCTCTGCGTTAATTTTTTTCTGACGGATTGAATTGGATTCCCCATATGAATACCATCTTATATACACCACCGTTGGCATTCCATACCATTATAAGGTACCATTTTACGATAGCGCTCACGAGGTTTTCCTGATGAACGTGTATAAAAAACGCTCCTTTCCGCCGGCCGCGTGTCTCGCGGCCCTGGTGGTCCTGGTTCTTGGTTCCTGCACGCCCATGGAGCCGGGCCCGGGGCTCTTCGACGCCTTCCGCGATCTCACGGGCTCGCTCCCCGTATTCCCGGGGGCCTGCTGCTGGTCTTCGTCGAAGGGCTCCCCTTCATGAAGACCAACAGCGAGATCTACGGCTTCGGCAACGATGCCGGGGGCCGGCCCCTGTGGCGGGTCTTTTTCGCGCCCTCTGCATGGCGGGCCGTGGAGGGATACGAAGACTCGCTGATCCGGGTGGAGCCCCTCACGCTGCAGCCGGGCCCGGCCGTGGCCGACTGGGTCCTGTCCGGGGCCGGTGCCCGCCCGGCCGACCGCGACGAGGTGGACGAGCGGATCGTCGCGGATCTGCTCTGCGGCGTGGGCCGAATCATCGACAGTCAGGAGGATGTAGGGGGATTCCCCGACCCGGAGCCCGCGGCACGGCCCCTGGAAACCCCCGAGGACCCCGCGGGCGACGACGACGGCGACGGGTACACGAACCTGGAGGAGTGGCTCCACGCCTTCTCGGCTGAGGAGGAAGGCTGGTAAGGGCAACCGCCGGTTGCCCCTACATTGACGTCGCTGGATCGGGTAGGGGCGACCGGCGGTCGCCCAAGACGACACGGCCTAACCGGACCGGAACACTGTGCCATGAATCGAACAATTGCCAAACTCGCCTACCTGTCGTGCCCAGGGCCTCGGACAAAGTCCGGAGTGAGGGGCGGGGGAGGCTCTCGGGTGGA
>CAZFWM010000184.1:0-14572 GCA_964522545.1 uncultured Thermodesulfobacteriota bacterium | reverse complement strand
GGGCATCTTCCGGATCCCGGACGGGGTCTCATACGAGGATGCCACCTTTGCCGAGCCCCTGGCCTGCGTGCTCCGGGGCCTTCGCAAGACCGGGTTCGAGCGCGGCGACTCGGTGCTCGTTATCGGGAGCGGAATCGCGGGAATCCTCTACATCGACCTCGCCCGCGCACTGGGCGCCGGTTGCATCGTGGCCACCGACATTGACGACTATCGCCTCGAAGCGGCCGGGCGCTTCGGCGCCGACGCCGCGTTCCACGCCTCCGAGGACGTTCCTGCCCGGTTCCGTGAGGTGAACGGCGGCCGGGGAGCCGATCGGATCATCCTCACCTCCGGGGCCCTGCCGGCCATCGACCAGGCCCTCCGAACGGTAGAGCGCTCAGGAACGGTGCTCTTCTTCGCGCCCACCGACGAAGGCGCGACCGTTCCCCTCTCCGTCAACGACCTGTTCTGGCGGAGCGATGCCACCCTGACCACCTCCTACGCCGGGAGCCCGGCCGACCACGAGACCGCCCTCAGGCTCATCCGGGCCGGGTCCGTTCGCGTGAAGGAGATGATCACTCACCGGTTCGGCCTGGACGAAGCGGGCAAAGGCTTTGCGCTCGTGGCCGCGGGTAGTGAGTCGATCAAGGTGATCATCGAACCCTGAGGAGGAGCGCAATATCTATGCGATCGAGATCATTTCTCTGGGGTCTTGGCATCTTATTGGTCACCGCAACCTCGGCCTGCGTGGGCGGAAAGGTGACCGACTCGGCCGGCCTTCCGGTCCCGAACGCCAGGGTGTGCCTCGAGAGCCTCGGCGAAGAAGAACCGCAGATCAACCGATGCGTTCGTACGGATCTCTCCGGGAATTATCGCCTCCGGATCGATGATCTGTTTTCTTTGCCGGCAAGCGGACTCTATCGTCTTTTCGCCTACAAGAGCGGATTCAAGGATACTCTACATCCGGAGCCTATCCAGATCCCGGACCAGGGCGGCCTTCATCGTATCGATCTCGGGCTCAGGGAAACCGATATGTCATACCACTTTGAACTGTTCGGATATGGCTATTCCTGCTTTGCGGGCCCCTGTGGCTATTACTGGGAGACGGAGGAGGGCCATGTGAATCTGGGCGAGGAGGATATGGCCCTTACGGAATGCATCACAAAGTATGTCGATGAGGTGGGCGTGGTGACCCGCGTCCAGGAAGATGAGATGTACATTGTGATCGAGGCCGGAATAGGGATGGTCGTCACATCGCTCTGTTTCAGTGAGGAATCGATGGATGGGATCAGCATCCAGAAGACCTATTGCATCGAGGAGCCCTCAGGCGAGATCTTTCAGGAGAGCGAAGCCATCACCTTCTGATACCTACTGTATTCCTCGGATTCAATAATCCCCCGCCACCTCGAATAGCATATTGACGATGTCGACCAGGGCGCTGTCCTCCCAGGGAAGGAGCGTCGATCCGTTCGCCAGTACGATGACGCCGGCGCCGTCGGACGGGCGCATCCACATCTCCGTACGCACCCCCTCGTCCCCGCCGTTATGCCCCAGGCGGATCTCCCCGCCCTCTGCCCAGTAGTAAAAGGCGAGCCCTTGGGTCGGATCGATCCCCGGGAACTGGACGGTGCGCATGGCCGCAGCCGTGGCCGGCTCGAGGATGCGGGTACCCTGGTAGACGCCGAAGTCGATATGGGCGATGAGGAACCTGGCGAGCTGGACGACGCTGGTCCTCAGCTGGCCGTCGGGGTAGTCGGGATAGCCGTAGTGGCCGATGGGGGCATGCTCCCCCTGGAGGTAGCGGTAGGTGTAGGGCATGGCCACGTGGGACTCATCCAGGTCGCGCAGGAACCAGCTCGTCTCGTCCATGCCGAGGGGAGTGAAGATGTTCTCGTTGCAGTACTGATCGAAGGGGACGCCGGCGATCGCCTCCACCAGATGCCCGTTGAGGGCAAAGCCGGCGTTGGAGTAGTCCCCGCCCGTGCCAGGGGCATAGCCGTAATAATTCAGGCGGGGAAAGTAGAGCAGCCCCCCAGGCGCGAGGTAATGGGCGACATAGAGGCCGAGGGGGAATGGAGAGTCCCCTTGCGTGTAGAACAGGGAGAGTATGCCCCAGTTGTCCCGGATGCTCGAGGTGTGGGCCAGGAGCTGCCGGAAGGTGATCGGTACGTCGGGATGCTCGGGATTGATCACGGGGAAGGCAAGGTAGTCGTTCACGTCATCGTCCAGCCCGAACAGCCCTTCATCGTAGACCTGCATCAGGGCGGTGCCGGTTACGGTCTTGGAGACCGAGGCGAGCATGAAGATCGTGTCCGGCGTGACCGGGACCTGTTCCTCTATGCTGGCCCAGCCGTAGCCCCGGCTCCAGACGACCTGGCCATCCCGGACGATGCAGGCCGCGAGCCCCGGGACCCTGGCCGCGGCCATCTTCGCCAGGATGAACTGATCGATGGGCGCCTGCGGCTCGGCCCGCAGGGGGCCGGCGGCGGCGATGACTGTGGTGATGACGAGGAGAAGTGCGGGGAGGAGTCGCTGCGCACTTCGGCGAAGTCGGTAGAGGAGGACTGCTTTCATATCGGCTTTCCTATGAATCCCTTGTTTTTTCAACTCCTAGATTTTCTTGCGTTTCAGTATTTTTTTTACTTGCAAGAGCACGCGGACGTCTTCCTGATGGCGTGGATTGTCAAGGCTTTTCTTGGAGCGGATCAGACTGTTGATATCGATCCAGTTTGTCGTCACACTGCCGTATTTATCGCGGATTCTCTTTTTCCAGGCCGTCTCAAAGCGAACGTTTGGTATCATCTGCAGAAGGTCGATCCGATTGGGTGCGACTCCAATCTGAAGGATCTGTTCGGTGTCTCCTGGTTTGAAAAATGTTGGACTTCCGAATTCGGCAAGGGCTCGGTTTGATCGGCTGGTGTTCTCCTCAGTCGGTTTGACCCATATATCCATATCCTTCGTGTACCGGGGCTTGGCATGATAGATGAAAGCCAGGCCGCCGACGATAAGATACTCGGCCTCGTGGCGCTCCAACAGTGCCAGCATGTCCTCGAAATCGCTTATAGAGTCCATGGTGATGAATTCCTAGCTTTGTTCGGGCCTGCGAGGTCTGACCTTTTCTATGTCCTTTCGAATTTCTACCAACGCTGAGAGGCGCTGCTGAGGCGTCTGCTGCTGCCAAAACTCGAGGTCCCACCGCTCGGCGTCGTCAAAGTCGATAGCCCGATACGCTACGATCTTCTTCCGACGCTCTTTCGTTCTCTCCCGTAGACCCATTAGGTCGTCTCCTTGGCGCGACGTGATTGAATCTTCACCGATTACTATAGGCGGTGCGGGTTGCGGTGTCAAAGCTGAGATGGCCGTGGAAATTCACTTTTCACGAGTCGGGTAATGCGATCCTGAGCTTGTCCACCTTGCCCATGGCGTTGCGCGGCAGGGCGTCGAGGAAGATGACGCGCCTCGGCTTTTTGTAGCTCGCCAGCCGGGTCTTGCAGTAGGCGATCAGCTCCTCTTCGCCGGGGGCGCCTTGGCCGCTCAGGACCACGACGGCCAGGACGCCTTCGCCGAATTTTTCGTCCGGCATGCCGACCACGGCCGCCTCAAGTACCGACGGGTGCGAGGCGAGGACCTCTTCGACCTCCCGGGGGTAGATGTTGTAGCCCCCCGAGATGATCAGCTCTTTGGCTCGGCCGCTGATCGTGAGGTACCCGTCCTCGTCGAAATGGCCCAGGTCCCCGGTGCGGAACCACTCCCCCTCAAAGGCGGCGGAGGTGATCTCGGGGAGGTTGAGGTACCCCTGGAACACGTTGGGGCCGCTCACCAGGATCTCCCCCGCCTCCTCGGTCCCGCCGCTCTCCCCGCCCGCCTTGCCCCGGTCTATCCTCACCTCCACGCCGGGCAGGGGCCGGCCCACCGAGCCCGGCTTGCGCAGCCCGGAGCACGGATTCGATGTGTTCATGATCGACTCGGTGGTGCCGTAGCGCTCGAGGATCTCGAATCCGAAGCGGTCCCGGAAGGCGCTGAAGACGGTCGTGGGCAGGGGGGCCGAGCCGGAGATGAATAGGCGCATCGAGTCCAGGCCATAGGCGCCTGGATCTTCGACCTTCAGAAACTCGCCGTACATGGCGGGCACGCCCATGAACAGAGTGGCGTTGTTCGCTCCGATGGATGTGAGCACTTTGTGTGAATCGAACTTCTCGTGGAGGAACACAGTGCACCCCCGAAGGAGGCATCCGCTCAGGGCGACGATGAGGCCGTGGACGTGAAACAGGGGCAGGCCGAGGACGAGGCGGTCGTCCGGAACCCACTCCCAGGTGGAGCGCAGGGCCTCCAGATTGGAGAGGATGTTTCGGTGGGAGATCCTCGCCCCCTTGGATCGCCCCGTGGTGCCCGATGTGTAGCAGATCACGGCCGTATCCTCCTCGCCGGCCGGTACGAGAGGGGTGTCGCGTCTTCCGTCGGCGAGCAGGGAGTCGTAATCCTCCCCGACGGTTATGATCTCCCGGAGCGACGGGATCTCGGAGCCGACCTCTCTGGCCCATCCGACCAAGGTCTCGTCCGTGACCAGGGCCTTTGCCTCCGAGTCCCTGAGTATGTGGACGATCTCCTGCCGGTAGCCGGTGTTCATGGGGACCACGGCGCAGCCCGCCAGGAACGCACCGAAGAAGGTCGTGATGAGCTCCATGGAGCTCGGAAGGTAGAGGGCCACGCGGTCTCCGCCGCCGAGGCCGCGGGCCTGCAGCCCCCGGGCCGCCCGCTCCGCGCCCTCCATGAGCTCCCGGTACGTGAAGTCGCGCCCTCTGAACCGGAGGGCCGTCTTGTCAACCTTCATGCCGTCCTGAATGGCCAGGGTGAGGTTCATATTTCGATGTCCTTCTTTGTTGACTTTAAGTGCTCGCTCTGTCCCTCGTCTGTCCGGTGTGAGGGATCAGGTGTCAGGTGTCAGGGATCAGAGGATAACCAATTGTCACCGTAGGGGCACGGCATGCCGTGCCCCTACATTTGTACGTTTTGGCCGACTAGAAAGTCAAGAATTGGTCGCGGCTTGACTATAGGTAACAGGCAACAATATAATTCTAACTCTATTTTTTAATACACTTTTTCGAGATTGGAGGAACCCACAATGCCTCACGGCTACCACGGCAGGATTCTCGAGGTCGACCTCTCTACGGGCCGGTTCGAGGACCGCGTGATCGAACCACCCGACGCCGAGAAATTCCTGCTGGGAAGCGGGCTTTCGGCCAAGATTCTCTTCGACGAGACCGGGCCCGACCTGGACCCCCTCTCTCCAAAGAGCCCCCTTGTTTTCATGCGGGGGCTCTTCAACGGCACGCCGGTCCCGGGCGGGCCCAAGATCTGCCTCTCGGCCAAGTCCCCCCTGACCGGAACCTGGATGGAGTCGGCCGCGGGCGGACACTGGTCGGCCTCTTTCTCATTCACCGGGTACGACGGGGTGATCCTGCGCGGGCGCTCGGAAGAGCCCGTGACACTGTTGCTCGATGAAGGCGGGCCGAGCCTGAAGCCCGCCACACACTTGGCCGGCAAGGACACCTTCGAGACCGACTCCATCCTGAAGGAGGAGCTCGGCGAGGATATCGTGGTCGCCTCCATAGGCCCGGCCGGGGAGAGGGGCGCCCTCATCGCCTCGGTGATGTTCGACGGCCCCATTGCCCGGGCCGCCGGCCGGGGCGGCATGGGTGCGGTGATGGGCTCGAAGAACCTCAAGGCCTTTGCGGTCCGGGGAAAAAAGAAGGTCCCCCTCTACGACGAAAAGGACCTCAAGGCCCAGATCAAGGCCCAGGCCAAGGATATTCTCACCAACGCAAAGTCCCTGGCCGACTTCTCCACGTCCGGCGGCGTGGAGGCGGTCGAGTTCTGGGGAGACCTCCCGATCAAGAACTGGACCCTGGGGGCCTGGGCCGAGGGGGCGACAAAGACCTGCGCCCAGACCTTCCTGCCCAAGACCCAGGTAAAATCCTACTACTGCTACAAGTGCCCCATAGGGTGCGGGAAGATCGTCCAGGTCACGGAAGGCCCGTACGCCCCCCTCTATGGCCACGGCCCCGAGTACGAGACCACGGCCGGCTTCGGCGCCAACTGCCTGGTGAACGACTACGAGGCGATCATGGCCTCCAACGAGGCCTGCAACCGGCTCGGCCTCGACACGATCTCCGCGGCCGGGGTGGTCGCTTTTGCTCTGGAGGCCTTCGAGAAGGGGTACCTGACGAAAGAGGATATCGGCTTCGAGGCCCGGTGGGGCGACGGGAAGGCCGTCCTCGAGCTCACCCGCCTGGTCGGTAGGGTCGAGGGCGTGGGCAAGCTCCTGGCCCAGGGCGTGAAAAGGGCGGGCGAGGCGCTCCACCCGAGAGCGCAGGAGTTCGCTGTGCACACCAAGGGGCTCGAGTACGCCTTTCACGATCCCAGGGCCTTCGTCTCCATGGCCTGCAACTACGCCACGGCCAACCGGGGCGCCTGTCACCTCGAAGCGTTGAGCTATTTTCTCGGGCGCGGGATCCCCCTCGCCGACCTCGGCTACACGGAGCCGCCCGACCCTCACGTGCAGGAGGGAAAGGCGGAGATCACCTACAACATGCAGAACTACATGAACCTCTTCAATCCCCTCGGCCTCTGCAAGTTCCTCTTCCTGGCCAGGGTGGGCCCCTCCCAGATCGCCGGGTGGGTGAGAAGCACCACCGGTTGGGACTGCGACCAGGCCCGGCTCATGGAGGCCGGGGAGCGGCTCTTCAACCTGAAGAGGCTCTACAATGTGAGGATGGGCCTGTCCCGCAAAGACGACATCCTTCCGCCCCGGCTCCTCTGCCACGCCCGGCCCGACGGCAAGGCCGGGGGCGTCCTGCCGCACCTGGGGAAGATGCTCGACGAGTACTACAAGCTCCGGGGCTGGACCGAAGACGGGGTGCCCACGCGGGAGAAACTCGCCGCACTCGGACTGGAGGCTTATGCCGAGGGGATCACTTGATCGCATAGGAAATCCAATTTGTTCCGTTGAAGAGTTTTAACGCAGAGACGCAGAGAAAATATTCGTGGAGCATATGAAAAAGCTTTTTTTCACCACAGAGGACACAGAGGTCACAGAGAGAGAATAAATGTAATCAAACTCTTTCCTTCTCTGTGACCTCTGTGTCCTCTGTGGTGAATTTATATAATGTATGGTTTGAATTGTCAGAAATCAAAAGCTCGCCCAAAGGGCGATGAGTGCAATGAAGAGGATTTTTTTGGAGCCCAAGGCCAACCTGAAGCGGTACGTGGGGATGGCCGAGAGGATCGAGTGCCCTGCCGAGGAGGGGGACACGCTCATCGATATCCTCCGCCGCACGGCCATTCCCGAGGATGCAATCATGGGCTTTGTCAAGGACGGCGTTCTCCTGGAGCGGGACCGGGTCCCGCCCGACGGTGAGGTGGTGGAAATCTACCCCGCCATAAGCGGGGGATAAGCAAACCCTAATGTTGCATAAAACTACAGGCGGAAACCGCTGATGCTCGCGCCAGAACACGCCATCTGCGGCCGTGCTCGTCTCGGCCAGGTCCTCACGTACTGGAAAGTACGCTCCGGCCTGTCCGAGCCTGCGCGCGGCCACATCTGACGCGTTCTGACGCGTTTCTGCTCTGCATTTTATGCAACGTTAGGGTTAAGGAGGATTCAAGATGGCCAACATCGTGAAGGGCGGCATCATCCAGGCCGCCAATGTGATCGCGCCCACGGCGGACACCTCGCAGATGTCCAAGGGGGACATACGCAAAGAGCTCGAGGCGATCAAGGACGCCATGAACGAGAAACACGTCAAGCTCCTCGACGAGGCGGCCGCCAGGGGGAGCCAGGTGGTCTGTTTCCAGGAGCTCTTCAACGGGCCCTACTTCGGCGCTGAGCACCACCAGCGGTGGTACGACTTCGCCGAGTCGATCCCCGGCCCCACGGTGGAGCTCTTCAGCAAGGAGGCCAAGAAGCACGGCATCGTGCTGGTCCTGCCCATCTACGAGCGCGAGATGACCGGGGTATACTACAACACGGCCGCGGTCATCGACGGGGACGGAACCTATCTGGGCAAGTACCGCAAGATCCACATCCCCTACGTCCATCCCGGGTTCTACGAGAAGTACTACTTCAAGCCGGGAAACCTCGGATATCCCGTCTTCGAGACCGGCTTCGGCAAGGTGGCGGTCTATATCTGCTACGACCGGCACTTCCCGGACGGGGCCCGGGTCCTCGGG
The DNA here is from genome assembly GCA_964522545.1 of uncultured Thermodesulfobacteriota bacterium. Classification (GTDB taxonomy): domain Bacteria; phylum Desulfobacterota; class DSWW01; order CAZFWM01; family CAZFWM01; genus CAZFWM01. Next base: position 6,364 of record CAZFWM010000184.1, on the reverse strand, counting down.
CTCCACGGGGCCGACATCGTCTTCAACCCGTCGGCCACCATCGAGGGGGTCTCCAAGTACCTCTGGGAGCTCGAGCAGCCGGCCCACGCCGTGGCCAACGGCTACTTCGTGGGGGCCATCAACCGGGTGGGCATCGAGGAGCCCTGGAAGAGCGGCCGGTTCTACGGGGATTCCTACTTCTGCGACCCCCGGGGCAAGATCATCGCCCAGGGGAGCGGCGAGGAGGAAGAAGTCGTCGTGGCGGACCTCGACATGGACATGATCGCGGAAGTGAGAAACGCCTGGCAGTTCTTCCGGGACCGCCGGCCCGAGACGTACGAGGACCTGGTCAAGCTGCTGCCGTAGGGGCGGGGCTTGTCCTGTATTGCCTGAGCCGCCGGTCTTCGGTCGGCATCACTGTAGGGGCACGGCATGCCGTGCCCTGCCGCCGGGACGGCGGCGTTACGTAATTCGGAATGGGCGCGGCAAGCAGCGCCCCTACAAGTTTTCGGAATAAATCGACAATCATTCAGCAAGGAGACAAGACGTGCCCGGAAGAAGGCCGGTACCGGAGCTCTCACTCGCGGAGAGGGTAAAGACGTTCGACGAGATCCAGCAGCCCGTGAGGCCCCAGTGGGCGGTGGCCGAGGCGAGGCGGTGCCTGCTGTGCGAGGACGCCCCCTGTGAAAAGGGCTGCCCCGCCGGCGTGGAGATCGTCAAATTCATCAAGGCGATACGGGCCCAAAACTTTCGGAAGGCCATCGACATCATCCGGGAGAAGAACGTGCTTGCCGGCGTGTGCGCCCGGGTCTGCCCCCAGGAGACATTGTGCGAGGGCCGGTGCAGCAGCACCGACCTGGCCGACCCCATAGCGGTGGGCGTGCTCCAGCGCTTCTGCGCCGACACGGCCCGCCGCCGCCCGGCCCGCCTATCCGCACCGGCTCCGGCCAAGGGCGTGAAGGTCGCGGTCGTCGGGGCCGGACCGGCCGGACTCGTCTGCACCCTCGAACTGTGGAAGCGGGGCTACAGCGTCACCCTGTTCGAGGCGGGCGAGTCGTTGGGGGGCCTCATGCGCACCGCGATCCCTCCCTACCGGCTGCCGCGGGACGTGCTCGACGAGGAGGTGGAGATGATCGCGGGCGCTGGGGTCGAGATCCGCACCGGGGAGCGGATCGAGAGCGCCCTCGGGCTGCTCGACGATCACGCCGCCGTCTTCCTGGGCCCGGGGTCGGGCCCTGAATTTCGGGCGGCCGTCCCCGGGGAGGATCTGGAAGGAGTGCTCTCCGGGCTGGAGTTGCTGGGGCGCGTGGGCAGGTCGTTGTCCTCGGGAGGAGAGCTTCCCGGGATCGGGGAGCGGGTCGCCGTCATAGGGGGCGGGAACACGGCCATGGACTCGGCCCGTGCCGCCCTGCGGCTGGGGGCCGGACAGGTCACCATCTTTTATCGGCGCACAGAGGAGGAGATGCCGGCCTGGACCGAAGAGATCGAAGAGGCGCGAAAGGATGGCGTGGAGATCGTCTTTCTGGCCGCCCCTCTGAAGGTGCTGGAGAAGGAGGGCCGCGTCGGGGCCCTCTCCCTCCAGAGGATGCAGCTCGGCGAGCCGGACGAATCCGGGCGGCGGCGGCCGGTGCCCGTGGAGGGGGAAACATTCGACGTGGAGGTCGACACCGTGGTCATGGCCCTGGGCCAGGCCGGGGCCGACCTGTCGGCCCTGCTCCCCGGGATCGATGTTCCCGGGAGCATCCCGGTCGGACCGGGCGAGGTCTTTTCACCCTGCCCGGGCGTCTTCGCGGGGGGAGACGCCGCCGGCGGCCCGGCCACAGTGGTCGAGGCCGTGACCGCGGGCCGGGCGGGCGCCGAAGCGATGGATAAGTACCTGACGGATAAAAACAAGGTCGGATAAAAACGGGCCTAATGGCTGCGCAAGACATCGTGTATGAACCATATTGAATCCGTCGTGCAAAAATACATTAAACCACAGAGGACACAGAGGACACAGAGGTCACAGAGATTCAGAAGAGAGATTTTCAATATGTTCAATATATTCTTTCTCTCTCTGTGCCCTCTGTGTCCTCTGTGGTGAATTTATAATTTTTTAACAATGGAATTAAACGAACCTTATAAACAAAGGAGCGTGAACCCATGTCAATGGAAGTAGAATTCTGCGGCGTGAAGTTCCCCAATCCCTTCGTCCTCTCCTCCGCCCCTCCCACGACCACCGGGGAGATGATGATGCGGGCCTTCGAGGCCGGCTGGGGGGGCGCGGTCACCAAGACGCTGGTCCTGGAGAAGGTGCCCATGGTCAATGTGAGCCCCCGGCTCACCAGCATGGCCTTCCCGGGCTTCGAGGACGAGCCGAGGAAGATCTACGGGTTTCTCAACATCGAGCTGGCGAGCGACCGGAAGCTCGGCGTCTGGCTCGACGAGATCTCCGAGATGCGTCAGAAGTTCCCGGACAACGTGGTCATCGGGAGCATCATGGCGGACGCCTCGGCCAAAGAGGACTGGCAGGAGCTCGCCGTGAAGGTCCAGGACGCCGGGGCCCAGATCCTGGAGCTCAACTTCTCCTGCCCCCACGGCGGGATGCCCGGCGAGAGCGTGGGCCAGGCCATAGGCCAGGACCCCCGCTTCTGCAAGGAGATCACGGCCTGGGTCAAGGAGGTCGCCCGCGTGCCGGTCATCTCCAAACTGACCCCCAACGTCACCGACATCAAGGTCCCGGCCCTTGCATCCAAGGAGAGCGGCGCCGACGGCTTTGTGGCCATCAACACGGTGAGCGGCCTCATGGACATCGACCTGGAGAAGCTGGAGGCGAGGCCTTCCGTGGACGGGTATTCGGCCTTCGGCGGCTACAGCGGCCCCGGGATCAAGCCGATCGCTCTGCGGTGCGTGGCCGAGGTCGCGGCCTCGACAGGGCTTCCCGTCTCGGGCGTGGGCGGGATCTCGAGCTGGCAGGACGCGGCCGAGTTCATCCTGTGCGGGGCCACGACCCTGCAGGTCTGCTCGTCCGTGATGATGAGCGGCTACGACATCATCGAGGACCTCACCGACGGCCTCCAGTCATTCCTGGAGGACCGAGGCTTCGGCTCGGTGGCCGACTGCGTCGGTCTCATCCTCCCGAAGCTCAAAGGCCTCATGGAGCTCGACACGAGCCACCGGGTGGTCTCGGCCATCGACAGGTCCCTCTGCGTGAAGGACGACCTATGCTACAAGGCCTGCCGGGATGCGGGCTATCAGGCCATGACCCTGGACGAGGAGAGAATCCCCCTCGTGGACGAGGAGAAGTGCTCGGGCTGCTCCCTGTGCGCCCAGGTCTGCCCGGTCTGGGACTGCGTGACCATGAAGAAGGTGTAGGGGCGACCGGCGGTCGCCCCTGCGTTGAAACAGACGTGGCGTTTTACGGAAACAAAAAGAGGGAAATAAAATGGATCTCATCGTAAAAGGCGGAACAGTGGTAACCACGGCCGACCAGTTCAAGGCGGACGTGGTAGTGAAGGATGGAAAGATCGCGGCCCTGGTGGACAAGGCCGTGCCCAAGGAGGGGACCGAGGTGGTGAATGCCCGGGGCATGTACGTGATGCCCGGAGGCATCGACCCGCACGTCCATTTGCAGCTCCCCTTCTGCGGTACCGTGAGCAAGGACGATTTTCTCAACGGCACCAAGGCCGGGGCCTGTGGCGGCCTCACCACGCTGATCGACTTCGCCATCCAGACCAAGGGGAGCTCCATGATGCAGGCCGTCGAGGCCCGGCGGGCCGAGGCCGACGGCAAGGTATGCATCGACTACGCCCTGCACGTGGGAATCACGGACTGGAAGTCGAAGCGGACCCAGAAGGAGATGAAGAAGGTCATCGACTACGGCATCCCCTCCTTCAAGATGTTCATGATCTACAAGAACGAGGGATGGATGGCCGACGACGCCGACCTCTTCGGGGCTCTGAAGGAGGCAGGCCGGTACGGCGGGATGATCGGTGTGCACGCCGAGAACGTCTACCTCACCGACAGCCTGACCGAGGCCTTTCTCAAGGACGGGCGCTGGAAAGAGCACGGGGCCTACGCCCACTTCCTCACCCGGCCCAACTTCACCGAGGGCGAGGCGGTCCAGCGGGCCGTCACCATGGCGGAGTTCTCCGGCGGGAAGCTCTACATCGTGCACATGTCGACCGAGGAGGCCATGGAGGCGGTCATCGAGGGGAAGAAGAGGGGCGTGGAGGTCTACGCCGAGACCTGCCCCCAGTACCTGCTCCTCACGGCCGACAAATTCAAGGACAAGAAGACGGGCCACTATTACGCGACCTGCCCGCCCATCCGGGAAAAGAAAGACAACGTCGCCCTCTGGGAGGGGATGGCCATCGGCGCCGTGGAGGTGATGGGAACCGACACCTGCACCTTCGACACGAAGCAGAAGAAGATGTGGAAGGGGAAGTTCAACAAGATCCCCTTCGGCATGCCCGGCGTGGAGACCTTCCTCCCTACCCTGTACACCCACGGAGTGAGAAAGAAGAGGATGACGCTGCAGGAGTTCGTGGCCCTCACATCCACTAACGCCGCACGGCTCTTCGGTCTCTACCCGAAGAAAGGGGTGATCGCGGTCGGGAGCGACGCGGACATCCTGGTCTTCGACCCGAGGCGCAAGTTCACCATCACACCGAAGAATCTCCAGACCAACTGCGACTGGAGCCCCTTCGACGGGATGAAGCTCACCGGCTACCCCCACGCAACCCTGTCGCGCGGGAAGATCGTGGCCCGGGAGGGCAAGTTCGTGGGCGAGGTCGGCCACGGCGAGTTCGTAAAGAGATCGCCCGGCGGGCGGTTGCCGTAGGGGCGCTGCTTGCTGCGCCCCTTAATGGGCAACGTATCCTAACCAGTCTATCAACGGAGGCAACAAGAGATGAGCGATAGAGTCGAGAGCGGCGAAATGAGCGGTGAGTGCCAGTGCGGCTGTCATGATTCCTACCTGAGCCCGGAGGAGATCGGGAAGCTCAGGGAGACCTATCTGCTGCCGAGCGTGATGAAGTATTTCAGCGAGCCGGTTCACATCGTCCGGGGCGACCGGCAGTACCTCTACGACCACACGGGCAAGAGGTACCTGGACGCCTTCGGGGCCGTTGTGACGATCAGCGTGGGCCACTGCCATCCGGACGTGATCCCCGGGGTTGTGGAGCAGGTGAAGAGCCTCCAGCACATCACCTCCCTCTACTTCACGGAGCCGATCGTCAGGCTGGCCCAGAAGATGGCCTCCATCACCCCGGGCGACCTCACCAAGTGCTTCTTCACCAACAGCGGCACCGAGGCCACGGAGCTGACCGGGATTCTGGCGAAGGTCCACACCGGCCGCCACGAGTTCATCTCCCTCACCCACTCCTTCCACGGGCGGTCCCTGCTCTCCATGTCGCTCACGGGCCAGTCCCTGTGGCGCAACGCCGTGCCCTTTGTCTACGGCGTCAACCACGCCCCGGCCGCCTACTGCTACCGCTGTCCCGTGGAGAAGGAGTACCCGTCGTGCGATATGATCTGCGCCCGCATGGTGGAGGACATCATAAAATACTCCACCTCCGGGACGATCGCCGCCTTCATCGCCGAGCCGATCCAGGGCTTTGGCGGGGCCGTGACCCCGCCTCCCGAGTACTTCGGGATCGTCTACGACATCGTCAAGAAGTACGGCGGCCTCTTCGTCGCCGACGAGGTCCAGACCGGCTTCGGCCGCACCGGGAACAAGTGGTTCGGGATCGAGCAGTGGGGCGTCACCCCGGACATGATCACCATGGCCAAGGGGATGGGCAACGGCGTGCCCATCGGCGGCGTGGTGACCACGCCGGAGATCGCCGAGTCGATGCGGGGCGTCACCCACTTCTCCACCTACGGAGGCAACCCGGTCTCCACGACCCAGTCCAGGCTGGTGATCGAGACGATCGAAAAACATGGGTACAAGGAGCGGGCCGCCGAGCTCGGGAACTACCTCAAGGGCTGCTTCGCCGAGCTCATGGCCAAGCACCCGATCGTGGGGGACGTGCGCGGCATGGGGCTCATGCTGGGGATCGAGCTCGTGCGCGACCGCAAGACCAAGGAGCCCGCACCCGAAGAGATGCTCCGGATGATGGACCTCTGCAAGGAGCGGGGGCTCTTCATCGGGAAGGGGGCCATGGCGGGCAACACGATCAGGATCAAGCCGCCCCTGTGCATCGAGAAGGCGGACGCCGACTTCATCGTGGAGACCCTGGACGAGTGCCTCGGCCTGGTGGAGAAGGAGACCGGGATCGTTTAAAGCGGCAGCAACGCAGACATGCAATATTGGGGCGACCGCCCGTCGCCCCAACCCCGCCACGTAGGGGTTTGATTCATCAAACCCCGGGCCCGGGCCCCGAGAAAACCGCCCCAACCAAGA
>CAZFWM010000183.1:0-14720 GCA_964522545.1 uncultured Thermodesulfobacteriota bacterium | reverse complement strand
TCCCTCCCCCTCCTAACCGCTCCACCGAGGCGACAACTACCCTAACACAGGGGGATTCCATGATCTTTAACGATCCTACATCTTCACCTGACTGGATCGAGCCCCCCGGAGGGCATCCAAAAATCACTTGTTTCATGGGCGTTCCTTTAAAGCACGAAGGGCGGATGATGGGCATGATCGGTCTGGCCAACAAAGAAACCGGGTACACCGCAGATGACCAGCATTTTGTGGAAACCTTATCTGTTGCCTTTTTCGAAGCTCTGATGCGCAGGCGAGCCGACCTGGAGCTGCAAGAACACCGCGACCACCTCGAGGAGCTGGTGGAGAAGCGCTCGCAGGAGCTGGAGAAAACCCAGGAGAAGTTGATCGCCTCCGAGCGCCTTGCAGTGCTGGGCCAGTTCTCTGGAAATGTAGCCCATGAGATCCGAAATCCCCTTGGGGTGATCTCCAGCTCGGCCTATTACTTGAAGCGCATAATAAAAGACGATGACGAAAAGGTCCGGACCCACCTCGACCAGATCCAGAAGCAAGTGGTCTCTTGTGCAAAGATCATTGAGAGTATTTTGAACCTTACCCGAATGAAGGCCCCGCGCCTCGCTCCACTGAATCTCCTCGATATCGTGCTCTCAGAGTTTGTAACCGTCGATGTACCGGCCTATATTACACTGAAATGGAACCTGCCGGAGCGATCCATCCCGATCATGGGGGACAAGGCCCAGCTCATGCTGGTCTTCAACAACATTATCAAGAACGCCGTGCAGGTAATGACGGATAGTGGAACTCTTAACGTGGTCGCGGAGACCGTACGCGAGGAAGGGAAAAGCTGGGTACAAATTCGATTTTCAGACACCGGCCCGGGCATCGAGCCGGCGAACATGGAGCGAATATTCCAGCCTCTATTTACGACAAAGACCCAGGGGATCGGTTTCGGTCTTTCCATCGCGAGATTGATCATTGAGAGACATAGTGGTATAATATCTGTTGAATCCAAACTCGGTGAAGGCGCGACCTTTGTAATCCGCCTTCCTATGGCTGAAGAGTAAGAGGGGGAACAGCATCATGGCCAAAAAAAATAAAATTCTCGTGGTTGACGATAACGAGGCCCTTTGCAATATGATCAAAGACATCCTCGAGATGGAGAATTACGAGGTGTCAACCGCCCTCGATGGCTTCAAGGCCCTCGAGCTAGTGAAACAGGAGACATTCGATTCCGTGCTGATGGACATCAAGATGCCGGTGATGAACGGCGTGGAGACATTCAAGAAGTTAAAGGAGATCGCGCCTAAGACGCCGGTAATCATGGTAACGGCCTACGCGGTGGAGGATTTGATCGGGGAGGCCCTGCGCGAGGGGGCCTTTGCGGCCCTGCACAAGCCGATAGACTTCGAACAGCTCTTTGAAACCATCGACTGTGCCACCCCGGACGGAGGCCTTGTCCTTGTAGTGGATGATGAAAGGGATTTTTGTACGACCCTTCAGCATGTGCTGAAGCAAAAAGGTTACCGCGTCAGTATTGCCTATGACGGCGAAGCCGCGATTCAGAAGACCCGGGAAAACAATTTCGACATCATCATCTGCGACATGAGACTTCCCACTCTGAATGGGCTCAATACGTACCTGGCCATCCGGGAGATACGGCCGTACTCAACCGTCATCCTCATTTCCGGCCATTCGGAAGAGAAGGAGAGCCTGACGACGATGGCCGTAGAGGAGAATGCCTATATTTGCCTTGAAAAACCGCTGAATATGGACGAATTCCTTCCGATGCTGAACGAAATCATGGACAAAAAGCGTAGCGGGGAGGTTGGAAAATCCGGGGCATAACCGCTCACCGATCCGGTCTTATCCATTCGCATCATCCAAACGAACAGAATCGATGAGATCCGCAAAGAGCGAACCTGAAGTGGCGCTACGGAAGTTGCGCCGACTTCTGTTCCTTACAGGGCTATCGGATTGAGATGCCCAATGAGAAACGCAGCAAGCAGCGGGGTCGAGGCCGCAAGCAACAGATAAAAGACCAAGTACATATGATCGCTGTACGTACCAAAATCGAGCTTCATGACGATCACCTCTCCTTCCCTTGAGCCGGTCAAAGTTAACGAGCTGCCGGCTTAATCAAATTGCTCCCGTAAGGTTCATCTACCCGGCTTGCAGTTCGTTGTACCGCCTCCGGGCCTGATTCATTCTCCTTCGACGCACATCCGCGAGCAGCATGAAGGCATTGCGCGATTCGATGGTTTGAGTGACACCGGCCATCACCGAATAGTATTCATAGGCTGAAAACTCGCGCCTCATGTCGTCTCCCAGCCGTCTAGCCATCAACTCTCTTTCCACAATGGTCATCTTTATTCTCCTCCCCTCTCATTTTTTCAGGATTTACTTATACGTGTCTCTTTTCACTTCATGTAAATTACGTTTCTTTACACATAGCAAGCCTTGTTCCATATGAGAGGGAACACGAGGAGGCCGGACAGGCTTTCCAGGGAAAACATCTTGGAATCACTACAGAAAATCAAACAAGATTGGTCTCAAAAGATAAGTAGAGGATACGCGGAGATTACTTTACGGGGATCTTGGTGGTTGAAATATTGGACAGTGCTTGGTCTTTATGTCCCTTCATCAATCGTGGTCTGTATTCATTTTGCACTCTTTGCGTAATTCGGCTTGATCTACCTATGAGGAAGAAACTCTCCTCTTTTTCGATCCCGCTTCCGTGATCACGCCGGCCACGGAATCCCACACCTCCCTGAAACGCTCCTCGTCGAAGGCTGATCCGGAGGGGAGCCAATCGCTGAAGGGCCGGCCGCCCGCGCTGTGGAACTGGCCGACCACATCCAGGTGGTCAGCCACGACAACGGCCGCCGGCGTCCCGTATACCTGGCTCAGAGTTGGCACGATCCCGTCGTTCGTCTCCGGAGTGAGGGCAAAAGGCAGCTGTTCATGGATGCATTCCAAATAGTCCGGCAAGGGACTCGGGTATGGGTAGTGACGATGCTCGCGTGAAGCCAGGAAATAGACGACAGAAAACAAGCCCATGCCTAGAATCCGGTAGGGACGTGCCAAATCGCCGAATCGCAGTGTTTTCGGCGGCGGGGGCGCCGCAGTTACAACACATCGGTAGGAGACCCTGTTGCGATCGACCGCTGCGGCATTGAACAGGTGCATCCCCTCCGGCGTGAGCTGGATGATAGCGCCCTGATCGCGAGAAACCTCGCCGAGGAAATCCCATATCTCGTGGCTGTGCTCGGGGCTCACGTCACGCAAAAGTCGCTCAGAGAGGTTGTCGAGGAAGGTCCGGCGGCGGCCTATGAAATCGTCCAGGTGCGCTATGCGCGAAAGTGTCCGGGCCGCGAGAAACAGGGAGTATCTCCCCCCGGTCGTCGTGGCGAGAAGGGTGAGCAGATAGAGTAGGTTGCGACCGTGCAGTGTGGTGAAGTAGTTGGCCAGGGGCGTTCCGAAATGAGGCGTGCTTATGGTGATGACGCTTCGGATTTTTCGCCCGACACGCTCTTCTACATCTCCGGGACGCAGCCGCACTCCCGGGGTCACGAGAAGGCGCACATCGAGCCCGCCGGTGGAGTGACCCACAAGGTGGATCTCATCCGCCTCGAGTCCGCCGGTCTCGAGTATCGTTTCCAGCAGCCGATCGGCCCGGGTACGGATCGATCCGGTTGGCTGTGTGGGGCATTCGAAGATCCTGGCTCTTTTATGCTCCCTGTTCCGCAACGCCTCGTCAAGCGTTGCGGAGACACGATGAAAGTAGTTGACCGCGCCTAGTGAGGTGAAGCCAAAAAATCCCGGAACGAGATAAATATGGGCTGACGGCATGGCGATGCGATCAATCCTCCGGCTCCACGGCCTTTTTGCCCCAGTCTGTATCGATGCAGAACTGAAAGATCCGGGCGAAGTAATCCTTGACGAGGGGGGCCTCCACGCCCTGCGGACCCAGGATGGCAGAGGCCTGCCGATTATCGAACCGGAGGTTGGACATAAAATAGGGGAGGTAGAGGGCGCCCTTGTTCATGAGAGTGTCGTGCAGGCGACCGAAGGTGAGCATTCCGGCCAGCCGGTGGAAGGTGTTCATATAGATCACGGGGCGGATGAATTTCACCGGCTTCTGGCCGAAATAGGCCTGGGCCAGCTTGGAAGTCTCTCCCATGGTCGTGGCGTTCTGGCTCGCCGTGATGTGGTAGCAACGGCCGAGGGTCTCATCCGATCGGGAGAGCAGATCGACGGCACGGCAGACAAAGTCTACGGGCACGATATCCACAGGGACATCGGGGGTCCCCGGGGTCCACCTCCAGATGCCGCGCACATAGAGCTTCAGGGGAAAGTATACAACGTTGAAGCTCGACGTCTTTCCGGTGCTCGACTCACCCACCACGATGCTCGGCCGGTGGATCGTGATCGGGAGATCGCCCCACCTCTCACGGACGATCTTCTCTGCCTCCATCTTTGTCTGTTCGTAGGTATTGTTGAAGGCCTGCCCCTCATCGAGCTCGTCTTCGAGAATGACGCCCCGCCTCTTGCCGGCCACATAGGCGGTTCCAATGTAGTCGACCCTTCGCAGCGCATCTTGCCTGGCGGCCTCCTCCGCAAAGTCCAGGACAATGCGGGTGCCCTCCACGTTGATATTGCGGGCCTGTTCCAGTGGAAAATTGAACAGGACGAGGGCGGCCGCGTGGATCACCCGATCCACGCTCTCCGCCATCGACCGGTACGCCCGGTCATCAAGGCCAAAGTGCTTCCATGTCACATCGCCGGGGGCCAGATCGATTCGCTTTTTGAACTCCAACACCTCCTCCTCGGTGTACCGGGAGCTCAGGATCTTGTGCAGGCGATCGCGGGGGCTCTGCCCCCCCCGGCCTCTCACGAGCAGAACGAACCTCCTCCGGTCATCCCCTTCGAGAAGACGAAAGAGGATATTGCGGCCGAGGAATCCTGTCGCTCCCGTGATGAGCGTGCGAGGCTGGTGATGTGCATGCTGATGCTGTCTTGGCATAGTCTATCCTTGTTGTTTTTGGGTTGTCTCCGGGATGCCGAACTCCCCGGAAAAGATCTCACCTATGATGAAGCTATATACACCGATCCGCCACGGCTGCAGCCGTGGTGATCCAGGCGTCTCCGTCGTCCTGTACCTTGTCGAGGAAGCCTTCATACAAGGAAAGCCATCTTGATGGGCCCGTTTTGCTTCTCCGGCCGAACAGGTCCATGCCATGTTGGCTGCGGAACACCGCCACCCCCCCCATTTCCTTGATCCACCGGATCTTTTCTCCCCATATCTCCGTGATTTCCTCCGAAGAGAGCCCCAGGGCCGTGAGGATCCCGGGCTTCGGGAGTGTGCTGGGAATCACCGGGATGCCGTTGATCCGGTAGGGGTGCACGCAGCTGCAGCCGCGGTCGGCAACCGCCGGAGAGAAGGGATCGATGTCCGGTATGCTGGAATCGTAAAGCTCGAACTCGCCAAGTATCGCTCTGAGAATCGCAGAGCTTATCGATGAAGAGGATCGGAATCCCCTGACCTCCCAACGTCGAATGAAATGTTCCGACCGGTCCAGGCGGCGGCGGATGGCGATATCCGAGCAAAAGGCCAGAGCCGGCCCGTCGAGATCGCCCAGGAGTCCTACCTCGTGGCCACGGGCCCGGGCCCTGTCCAGTGAATCGGTCCGGCCACCGGGGGGGGTGTCGCCGGAAGCGAACCATGTAGAGGCGAACCCCCTTCCCTCCTCGAGACGCGCCACCTCTTCGATCCATTGCCGCCGGGAGGTTCCGCCCAACTCGTGGGTCAGACAGACCGCATACTTTTTATTCTCCGGCCACAGAGACCGCCGGACGGGCTCTCGTGCGCCGGCGGCGAGCAGGGAGGCCCGGATCAGCCAGCGCAGCGAGTCCTGTCCTTTTGCGATGAACCATGATTCGGGATCTTTTGCCTCGAGCTCGCTTCTGCGCTGCTTCAACGTGCGCCGATCCACGGAGCGGTCGGCGTGTCCTTCATTCCCCGCGATTCCGTCATCTTCCGCATGATCTCGGACAGAAGCGGCACGCGCAAACCAGGAGGCTTCCTGAAGCGGCAGTGAGCCTCGGCCAGGTGGCAGTCGATCGAGAAAACCGGATCAAAGGAGAGGGAGACTCCGCGCGCCCCTACTGCGGCCCCTGTATAACGCTTCCCCTCGATCTCCACAGACGCTATCGGGTCTCCCGGTACGTCCAATAGATAGAGACTGGGGAGAAAGACCCGAACCGGTTCATCCTCTTCGAGCCAAGGGGGTCTGTAGGCATTCGCGAAACGCAATAGCGCCCAGACGCCGCGGCGTGCCTCTCCGGACCGCTCTATAAAGAAGAACGGCTCATGGTCGCCGGGATCGACCCGGTAGGCATAAGGACTCGGACTCTCGCCTACCTTCCAGAGGTCGTTGAAAAAGTAGCCCTCGATCTCGAGGCGCCTTCCTCGGCTGCCAAAGCGAGCCGGTCTCTCCTTCTCCTTTTTATCTCCGTATTGAGAATAGGGATAGCTCTCTTCCGCAGCGCTCATCATTCTCCTTAATAATCTGCGACTCCACCGATTTTGCCGGTGGAGTCGCAGATTATTAACATATGCATATCGGAAATTCTACCCCATGGTGAACGTATATATTTTCAAAATAAATCATCTGAAAGATTTCTCGCGGAGCCTATCCCCGCGGAAGCGGGGGCTCGAAATTATAATTTAATCCAAAAAAAATCCTTGTTTTTGGTCTTGACAAGAGCAACTAGCCCATGATAATTGGTACATCCAGCTTGGTAGGACCAGACAGGAAGTACCAATTTGGTGCTACCTGACAAAAGAAAAACCCTCAGGGGCGATCAAGGAGAAAGAGAGCCGTGAATCCCGAAGCCATCGACTCAGATCACAAGACCTCGAAAGCCAGCGCTAAGATCGCTCAGTCTATCAGAAGGGAGATCCTCACCGGTCGCCTTCTGCCGGAAGATCCTCTTCCGCCCGAGCGCGACCTCGCACGCCGCTATGGTGTTCACAGGGGCGCCGTGCGGGAGGCGATGAGCATCCTCCAGCAGGCCCGGCTCATTAAAACCACCCCACGGGGTCGAACGCGTGTCCGCAATATCTGGAAAGAGGGGGGGCTGGAGATGCTTCAGTGCCTTTACGATCCTGAGTGCTTTCCAAACGCCCCGGCAGGCTTGATGGACGAGGTCATGATACTGCGGCGCATATGCTATGCCTCATTGGCTGAGCGCGCGGCGGCCAATGCCACCGACGAGGACAGAAAGCGGATCGACTTGATCGCCGAAGGATTACCGGACCCCGCCGAAGACCCTGAAGGCTTTCTTGCCCGGGACCTCCTTTTTCTCGAGGCCCTCGCCGACGCTTCAGACACCATGGTCCTGAGGTGGCTCTTCAACACGACCCGTCCCGCCATAGAGCAGATCTCCTCATTACTCGTACCATTCGTGAGCGAAAGGGGCGACAAGAACTTCTACTTCGACTTGGCGCGTGCCGTCTCCGACCGCGACGAAGCAGCTGCGCAGGAGATCGCCTTGCGGTACTGTGGTCTCGGCGACCACGGCCTCAGTGAGTCAGCGAAGATCGGCACGGCTGCCTCCAGCACCTCCGATACGGTGAGCAAGGTAAGACCTCCCTCCTCAAAGGAGGGGAAATCAGAACCCAAGCGGACCGAAAAAACAGAGGAGAGCAAAGTTCCCCACACCCCCCTGAGCCATTTCGTCTGGATGAAACCCTCAACTGACAAATGATTTAGAAAAAAGTTATCAAATCCAATCTCTTTTTTCCTTTCTTTTTTTTCATTCCATTATCGACCATACCCACCCGGGAGCTATATCCCGAAAAATGCAGTGGGCGCCGCGGTACGGCGCCCACTGCATTTTTCGGGATATGGATAATATATATTCTATTTATTATAATTTGTTTAATTAATGGACAGTTAGAAAGCATTTTTTTCGTCTTTTGCATGACTTTTCTCTTGACATGTCCAATTTTTAATACTATTCTTGTATTAAGATTAGCGATAACAAAAATGATTTAAATTTGAAATTTCGATAAATCTCTTTTAATTACAGCCAGTTATATAGAGATGTCCAGATGTCGATAATAAGAACGCCTCCGCCGATGACTGTCCATTTTTACTACAGTACGTTCGAGAAGAACCGAGAATGCTAAAAAAAGCTATTTTATTTTGGTTTATTGCAACGGCTTTTTTGTCGGTGCAAGCCGAGGCCTATACCGGTTGGGTTTCGCTGGGAGGGACGGAAGGGAGTGCCGTGGACGTGTCCTTGCTCGAGTCCGGCGCGACCAAGATCGTGGTGGAGTTCCGGATGTGGGGGTTTTTCGAGGATTCGATCCCCGTCGAGGGGCAGCCTCACGCCATGATCATGGTTCCCGGCACAACCCCTCTTCTCAACAAGGGATTCCCGGACCTGGGCAAGGTACGCGAAAGTGTTGTCATCCCGGACCAGTCAAAAATGAGTTTACGCGTACTTGAGTGCGACCCCATATATTTCTCCACACTCCCAGTCGCCCCTTCCAAGGGCAACCTCACCCGTGACATCGACCCGAGCACGGTTCCCTTTGACTTTGATCCGTTCTACCAGAGCGACGGGTGGTACCCGGCAAGGCCGGCTGAGCTGGGGACGCCGTACATTCTGAGAGATTTCCGTGGCATAACGATCCAATACAACCCGATCCAGTACTCCCCATCCACCGAGAAGATTCGAGTGAACACACGCGTGGTGGTCGAGGTTTATGCGGACGGGGCCGGAACGGTGAACGTGAAGAGAGCCCGTCCCGAGCCGGGAAAATACAGCGCCGATTTCAGAAGTGTCTACGAGAAGTTGTTCCTCAATCTCGAGACCGGCGGGGCCAGGGAGAGCGGGCGATACAGCCCGATACCCGAGCCCGGCAAGATGGTCATCATCACCCACGATGCCTTCAGGGATGCGGTTGAGGACTTTTACCAGTGGAAACTCCAGAAAGGCATGGATGTCTCACTGATCAATTTTTCCTCGATAGGGACCACGGCAGACGATCTCAAGGCCTTTATCCGGAATCTTTATGACACCGAGGGGGTCAGCTACATCGTTCTTGTGGGCGACGGAGACCAGATCCCCACGCTGCGTGGGAGCTATGAGGAGGCTCATTCCGATCCATGCTATGCAAAACTGGAAGGGGACGACCACTACCCGGACGCCTTTATCTCCCGCATTTCGGCACAGTCTATCGCCCACGTGAAAACGCAGGTGTCCAAGTTCATCGGCTATGAGAGGGATCCGGCGACCGGGGATGCAGCGTCATGGTACCGCATGGGGACAGGTATAGGGAGCAATGATGACGGCGGAACCGGGATACCGGACTGGGAGCGGGCCGACTGGCTTCGCGAGGACCTTCTGGGCTACACCTACGCCCACATCGATCAGATCTACGATCCCGGGGTCGGCGCGAGCCAGGTTACGGCCGCGGTAAACGAAGGCCGGGGCATCGTCAACTACCTGGGGCACGGATCCGGGACATCCTGGGCCACCACGGGATTTTCCATCTCCCACGTGGAAGAGCTGAGCAACGCCTGGAAGCTCCCCTTCATCGTGGATGTCTCCTGCGACAACGGCTCCTTTGTCTCCCACACCACATGCTTCGCCGAGGCATGGCTGAGGGCCGGGACCTGGGAGACGCCCACCGGAGCTCTGGCCATGTTCTCTTCATCCGCCCCAGCGGCGTGGGTTCCGCCGTGCGTGATGCAGGAGGAGGTGGTGGATCTTATGGTGGCCGAGGCCACGACCACCATAGGGGGACTCTTCTTCGGGGGATCGGCCAAGGCCCTGGACGAGTACGGCGGCGAAGAGCAAGGCGTGCAGGTGATGGAGCAGTATAACATCTTCGGAGACTGCTCCCTGATGGTTCGCACCGCCGTGCCTGAGGCCATGATCGTACAGCACGACCCCGCTCTCTTCATTGGCGCCGCCTCGTTCTCGGTCGCTGTGCCCGGGGTGAAGGGGGCCACGGCATCCCTCTACGAGGAGGGAGTTAATTACGGGGCCGCCGTCACGGACGCATCCGGCCTGGCCGCGATCACCTTCGATCCTCCACCGGCCGCGCCGATGAATCCGACGCTGACGGTGACCGCCTTCAACAAGGTGCCCTACATCACGACGATCAGTGTGATCCCCTTGGAGGGGCCGTTCGTGATTCACGAGGCCCACGACATAGACGACAGCCTCGGCACCAGGGATGGGACGGTGGATTTTGGGGAGACGATCGACCTGGAGATCACGGTGGAGAACGTCGGCATCGAAGGGGCCCTGGATGTAGGAGCCACCCTTTCCAGCTCCGATCCCTATATTACGATCGTCGATGACTCCCACGCCTATGGAGACATTTTTGCCGGGGAGGTGGTCCCCAGCGGGTGGGCCTATCGGTTTGCCGTTTCAGCCGACTGCCCCGACGGCCACGACATCCTCTTTACCCTTCTCACCTCTGATTCGGAGCGGGAGATCTGGGAGAGCCGGTTCACCATTGAGGTGCATGCGCCGGAAGTGGCCTTCGAGGCTCTGGAAGTGGACGATTCTGCCGGCAACGGCAACGGGCGCCTGGATCCGGGCGAAACGGCGAACCTCATCGTGACATTAGTGAACGGTGGCTCGGAGGACGCCACGGACGCCACAGGAACGCTGAGGACTGCCGACCCGCACATCACCATCCTTGCCGAAACCTCTTCGTTCGGCATGGTTCCCGGCCCCGGCACCGCCGACAACGAGGCCGCCCCGTTCGTTGTGCGGGCCGATGATGCCGCCCCGGCAGCCCACATGGCCGACTTCACCATCGACTTCAGCTCCAACGGCGGCCTCTACGCCACATCGACCGATTTTCCTGCAATGATAGGCCACACCGAGTTCCTGATCCTCGATCTGGACGAGAACCATTTCAGCGGGCCGGTCATGAAGAGCCTGCTCGAGGGCATGGGAAGAAAAGTCGATTATATCACCGATTTTTCTGTAAGCCTCGAAGGATACAGCACGATCTTCGTTCTGCTCGGCATCTATACCTCGCGGAGCGAAGAAGGCGATAAGCTATCCGGGACCGGCAGACATCATGTCCTCGACGAGTCAGAGGCGCTACACCTGGTCGATTTTCTCGAGCAGGGGGGGAACCTTTACATGGAGGGCGGAGAAACCTGGTACTACGACCTAAAGACCAGCCTCCACCCGATGTTTCACATTCAGGGTCTGTCGGACGGAGGCGATGACACGGAGATCATACTTGGCGTGGACGACACCTTGACCGAGGGCATGGTATTTACATACTCAGGCCACAACGAATACATGGACCGCCTTCAGGCCGAGGATGGGGCATGGCCGATCTTCAACAATGAAGATCCCCATTACGCTAACGGTATCGCTTACGATTCCGGGACTTACAGGACGATCGGGACCTCCTTCGAATTCGGCGGCCTGGACGACGGGGCCCCACCGAGCACCAAGGGTGAACTGATGTCCGCCATGATCGGCTTCTTCTCGAATCCTCACCCCTGCGACCTCGACGGCGACGGCTACGAGGCCCTTTCCTGTGGCGGCGACGACTGCGATGACGCCGACCCGCAGGTCCACCCCTACTACCCGGAAAATCCCCAGGCGGGGAGCTGCGCAGACGGCAAGGACAACGACTGCGACGGGCTCTTCGATTCCGCCGACCCCGACTGCACTCCCCCATGCGCGGTCCATCCCGCGCTTGCCGCGAACGGCCCGATCGGCCTTTCCCTGATACCTGCCTTGGTGCTCATATGGTTAGTATGTTTTCGGTCGATTCCCTTTCCCCGCAGAAAAAGATACCTGCTCGACATCTGAATAGAAAAAGGGCTGAGAGAGCCCCCCCCTCTCCCAGCCCTTTCCATTTCCGTCCGTGCTGCAATTTTCAGGAGGTCATCTCCCTCTACTCTAGCACCTCTCGCACCCATTTGAGGCGGCAAAGAACTCGTCCGCCCCGATATCGGGCTTTTCGCGATCACGTACATCTTCATCAATATCATCATCCGGAACACCACTGTCACTTTCATCGCCAATGGGGATTTCGGATGTTCCGCTGTCAATACAGACTGAATCCGGTGTGAGGTGAAAATCATCACTCGCCGAATCTACGAAAAATGGATCGAACGAGATGTTCCCCTCCCCGGGGACCAACTGTTCGAGGTCCGAAAATGTGACTTTGGTCACACCCAACAGGTCGCCGGCGAGTGCGGGCTCCGAACCCCAGTTGCCTACGATGCTGTTGTAGACGCTGGGCTGTTTGCTCCCTTCGAGGGCACTGATGCCGACATAATCACTGTAGACCACGGTATTGTTGATGATGTGGGTCGATCCATCCCCGGCGTTGTTTACCAAAATTCCCGCATCGTTGCGATAGATCCAGTTGTTGACAATGGAAACCATACCGGATGCCTGGAAAAGGGGCTCGTCTCCGAAAAGCTCTCCGACAATGATGCCCACCCCACTCTGCCAGCCATCAAATTCTCCCTGATTGTGATGGATGAAGTTTCTCTTGACAGTGAGGTCCGTGGGCTCATAGACCTGGATCCCGACTACGGGTTGTTCTAGCTCGCCAACTTGATCTATCCAATTGTGCTCGATCACCCCACCAATGGCCGAGCTCACTCCGAGTAACGGGGCACCGACCATAAGACTTATTGACATAATATCCCCGGTGTTATCGGAGATGGTATTATCTCGGATTTGCACGGTGTACTCTCCACCGATCCATATGCCACCGCCCATCTCGGAGCACCTATTCCTGGCAACGGTATTTCCGCTCATAACGAGGTAGCCCGGGGTCTCTGAATATGCGAATACTCCGACGCTCCCATTATCTTGAATCTCATTCATGTTCAAGATTGCGTTTCCCGCAATCCCAACCGCGCCGAACGTATCGGTCACAGTGTTGGACTCGATGACGGAATCACTGAGGTAGATTACGGAGCCACCGATTCCATCTGGATGTCCGAAAAAGAGACCCCCTTCACTATTCTCCCGCACGACACAATTCCCGATATACACATCGAGCTTTTCATTTCCGACTCCATCCACCATCAAATGGAGTCCGCCTGCTTTTTCGGTCCCCTCTCCCGTGCCCCCACGAAACTGGATCCCCTCCAGATCCAATTCCAGATCCCGAGTCGTGAGCAGGGATACCACCGGCTCAGGACTCAGGCTGCCGTCGATTACACAATGCTCGGGGTTTCTATTCGCGCTCTGCAGCTCGATCCCGCTCTTCTCCGCCGGCCACACAAGATTCTCATAATAGGTGCCATCGGCCAGGACAATGGTCGAGACGGGCGGCACGCTGTCCAGTGCGGTCTGGATGTCAGGAAAATCCCCTGGTACCGTATACGTCTGGCACGAGCCGCAGACAAACAAAAGTACCACAGCGAGTTGTACCACATTCTTGCTTTTCATTTTTCTCCCTCCTTTCATTCAAAGAGACCTATGAAGAGACTTTTCTTTAATTATCACGTCAAGAAGTTAGATATGACGTTGCTGAACCTGTCCCTTCATCACCAAAAATACCCCCATTTTTCCCTGCAGCCCCGAGCAACAGCAATGGTCGTGCCAGGGTGGTACCTGACCCATTAAAAAAAATATTTCTCACTATAACCAGTTGAATTGATTATATTTTCCGACAAGCAACAAAAGCGGCCATCTAAAAAGATCGAATCTCTACTGTTACTGGTGTCTAACAATTGGACAGTTTCGAGGAGGGCGCCTTTTGGGGGATTCTGTGCGTAGATCGGGAATGATACTGGATATTAATCGGATACTCTTGAAACAGGCAGGATGTTATGGAATAGTAACTGTAAACCCTGGTGGAGAAGTATGGGGCCAAGAAGAAGACTTGACGAAACAGACTGATATCATTGGAATATTTCGTCCAATATCAAATTGGATGAAATGCGTTTTCTAATAATCATGGTGCCACACGCCTTGCTATTCCTGAGGGAACTAATGACTTCATTTTAGCAATCGACGGCCAAGTCAGATACTTTTTCAATAAAACTCCTATACCGCAATGATAAGAAGCCGATGAATGGGAGGACGAAATGAATGACTTGAAGTGTACATTTTTTTTGTATTTTTATCTTTTTGCTTTAGCAGCAGTTTGTTCAGCATGCAGAACTACTATCCATATTCCTGAAGATCTGCCGACAATACAAGAAGGGATCGAGGCTGCTAAAAATGGAGATACTGTCCTTGTTGCAACAGGTACCTATGTCGAAAATATTAATTTGTACGGTAAGAAAATAAATATATATAGTGTGGAAGGAGCATGTAAGACAGTTATAGATGGAAATGATAAGGGTTCAGTGGTAACATTTGAAAACGGTGAAACTCAGGAAACTGTTATTTGTGGGTTTACTATCAAAAACGGAAGTGGCACTCACGGTATAGAATGGGGTGAATATTTTGGTGGTGGATTATATTGTTCAAATTCTTCGCCTAGGATATTAAACTGTATAATTAAAGAAAACTGTGCAGTCGGAATACAGAGAGGTAGTGGAGGAGGTATTTATTGCTATCAATCATCTCCAATAATAGCAGATTGTAAAATAGAGAAAAACATTTCTTTGGGAATCCTTGGTAGTGATGGAGGTGGAATTACTTGTAACAACTACTCTTTATAATGGCCCCGAAAATCTGGACAGGTGTATAAGGTGGATTTGAGGAGGAGA
>CAZFWM010000182.1:0-14723 GCA_964522545.1 uncultured Thermodesulfobacteriota bacterium | reverse complement strand
TCGCCGAACCGCTCCTGCTCGGCTCGCTCGACTTCTACAAACCTCTATTAGTTAGAGTGACACTTAATCATCCTAACCATATGAAATCCAAACAAAAAAATATTGTATATACAGGCGAGCGGGTTAGTTTTGATTTCAAGGACGCGGATATAAAGAACGTGCTCAGACTAATCGCCGAAGTGAGCGGGCTCAATCTCGTGGCAGGGGATGATGTTCAGGCATACGTGACGATCAAGCTGCACGACGTGCCGTGGGACCAGGCCCTCGATGTAATTCTCCGGACCCATGACCTCGGATTCGAGGTGGACGGAAATTTCATGCGCATCGCCCCGATGAAAAAACTGAGTCGGGAGAAGGAGGATGTGCTGAAAATCCGGAAGACGGCGGAGAAGCAGGAGGATCTGGTGCTGGAGATCATTCCGGTAAACTACGCCAGTGTCTCTGAACTCCTGACAAAACTGAGTCCCATGAAGAGCGACCGCCGCGACGCCCAGATGTTCGTGGACGAGCGCACCAACTCGATCGTCGTGAAGGATCTGCGGCGTAACGTGGAAGAGATGATCCTGTTCGTGCGCTCCCTCGACAGCCAGACGCGGCAGGTCATGATCGAGACCCGGATCGTCGATCTGGACGTAAAGTACGAGAGGGAGCTCGGCATCCAGTGGGGCGTGGGGTATCTGGCCAGCCCGGCCACGGGGAATCCGACGGGGGTGAATTTTCCCGACACGGGCAGGGTCTCGGGTGGGGGGGGCAGCGAAGCCTTTGCCCCCACACAGGGATACATGGTGGATGCTCCGGCAAAGGGGGCCGCCGGGACGATCGGCCTGGTCCTCGGCTCGCTCCTGAACACGGTGGACCTCGATATCCGGCTCTCGGCCCTGGAACAGGACGGGCACGCCAAGATCATCTCCATGCCCCGGATCGCCACCCTGGACAACCAGGAGGCCCGGATCGAGCATGGCGAGGAGATCCCGATCTCCACGGGCGCCTCGGCCGCCACCCCGGCGAACATCCAGTACAAAGAGGCCAGGCTGAAACTCTCCGTGACCCCCCACATCACGTCAGACAAAAGCATCATCATGGACGTGGACATCACAAACGATACCGTGCTCGAGACCGACTCGTCCATCCCGAAGATCGTCACCAAGAGGGCCAACACCAAGATCCTGGTCAAGGACAATGACACCGCGGTCATCGGAGGCATCTACACGCGGACCGAGAGCACCGACGTGAACGGCGTTCCATGGTTCATGAAGGTTCCCATGCTCAAAGCGCTGTTCCGAAACGAGCAAGTGACCGACAACAAGAAGGAGCTCATCATCTTCATTACGCCCCGGATCGTTCCGGAGCGCCTTTTCGGTCAGGTTTCCCAGGAGTCGGACCTGGTAGAATAGGCGGAAAAAAGATGGAAGCGAGGAGAAGCATCATGGGAAAGAGTTGGAGGAGAACGGTTGAGCCGGTGATGATCTGCCCGGCGGCCTGTTCTAGAGGATCAGATGTCCCCCCCCGTGCCTTTTTCAAAGTCAACAAGAACTTTCTTTTACCAACTTGCCATGATAAAAAATAAGTGCCATATATGGCCGCATTTTGTCGAAAATGCATAGCTTTTTCGACGGTCATCAAGGTCCATTGATTCATCTGAAAACAAATCACCTACCTCAAAAGGAGGAGAATAGAATATGAGGTCTCCTGTCGCACCAATTTTATTGATTGCGCTTCTCGCGCTCCTGTTCGGCCCCGCGCAGGCCGCACAGGAGGCAAGGGGCATCCGGGTGGTCGCCAGAGACGGGGCCACGGGCGAGGAGAGGGAAGTCCCCCTCTACAGCAAGACGCACGCGGTGGTTATCGGGATTGACCGCTATCCCGGGCTCCCCTATGACCGTCAGCTCTCGTTCGCGGTGAAGGACGCAAAAGGGGTGGAGCAGTGCCTTCGAGACCATTTCCGATTCGAACGGATCGTAACCCTTTACAACGAGGAGGCGACCAAGGAGGGGATCCTAAGGGTCCTACTCGGAGACATGGGAGCAACAGGAAAGGAGGACGGCATCTTCGTCTTTTTCGCAGGCCATGGAATGACGGAGAGGACCGGATACGGCGATCTCGGCTACATAGTGCCCCACAACGGGACTCTGGATCCGGGCCGCCTCGACAGAAACATCTCCATGACACTGATCAAGGAAGACATCTCCAAGAAGATCCCGGCCAAGCATATCTTCTATGTGTTTGACGCATGCTACTCTGGGCTGCTGCTCGCTGGCAGAGGTACAGAGCGCGCGACCGGCCGGAGCTACGACTACCTCATGGAGATCACCAAGGAGCCGGTGCGCCAGGTTCTCACTGCAGGGGACAGGGACCAGGTCGTTCTAGACGGAGGGCCGCGGGGCCACTCAGTCTTTACCGGGAGGCTCATCGAGGCGCTCGAGTCAGCGGACGACTTTCTCACCGCGAGTGAGCTCGCCACCATTGTAAAGGAGAGAGTCTACTCGGACGCCAAGTCGAGGGGCCACAGGCAGACGCCCAAAGACGGGGAGCTCTTCGGCATGGGCGACTTCGTATTCGTTCCCGCCATCGACAAGAAGGCCGCGGCCCTTGGCGAGGAGGTGAACAAGGCCGAGGCCGAGTTGAGAAAGCTCGAGGCCTTGGAAAAGAGGGCCGCAGCGGCTGCAGACGAAAAGGAGCGCGCAAGGATCGAGCTCGAGCGCAAACAGGCCAAGGCGCGTCTCAAGGCCGAGCAGCTAAAGCTCGAACGAATAGAAGAGGAGCGGGCGCGGCGTGAGCAAGAAGCGGCCGAGAGGGCCCAAAAGGAGGCGATGCAGAGAGAGGCCAAGGCTGTAGAAGAGGCGCGGCTTGAGGTTCTTCGCCTCGAAGTGCAGAGAAAGCGTGAGGCACTGGATGGCCTCTCGGACACCGGATTTACTCCTGAGGAGACTATGGCCGAGATGGGACGGGTCAAGACCCAGATCGAGGAAATCAAATCCGCGATCCGCTCGGAAAAGGACAAGGCCCTCGCCGAGGCTGACAGCTTTTACTATGAGAGGCTAGCGTCCCTGAGCCGCGGAGAAAAGGATATGTTCGAGACTCAGGCCGAGTTCGAGGCGAGGATCGAAAGCGGGAGGGCCAAGGTTAGGTCAGAGAAAGACGCGAAGACATCTTCGATCAAAACCCGCTACGACAAGGAGATTACGGGCCAAATCGCCCCCTTCCGTTCACGCTTGAGGTCACTCGCATCCAGGGAGTTCACCGCGACCGGCGACCAGGTCAAGGTAGATCTTCAGGACTACAACGCGGAGGGGAGGTATTTCCCTGTCGTGCTCACGGGGAATGTCGGAGACAAGAGCCTTGTCGCCGGGGGGGTCATCGCGCTGGAGCCGAGTACTGCAAAGGCGCTTTGGGCGGACAGGGAATTCCTGCGCGGGGAGATCCGGCATACTATCTCGCAATGGTCCCTCGCGCCGTGGATCAAAGACTCTACCGTGGTCGACGACGCAGCCGGGAGTCGGTATGCTCTGAAGCTGTCAGGAATGGAAGACCGGGATCCATCACGATTTCACGTTGCTGGAGATGGGACAGTCATAGATCATAAGCTTGGCGTAATGTGGGCGACCGCGGATAATGGCGACGACATCTCCTGGGACAACGCAAAGGCCTACTGCGATCGGCTCACCCTGGCAGGGTACGACGACTGGAGGCTCCCCACGCTCGACGAGCTCAAGAGCCTATATAAGGCCAAAGTGACGACCTACCAGGTCCGAGCCAAAGGAATCATCCGGATCACGGAAACAGACCGTGCACAGCCATGGGCGAGCAAGTTGAAAACTTCCTCTCATGCGTGGAAATTCAACTTCTATGGAGGCAGTATAGACTCGTGCCGGCGGACCTGCACTGGAAGTCACCGAGCGATGCCCGTGCGTTCCTTGAGATAGTGACAGGACATTAACATAGGGAGATCAGAACCTTCAGAGAAAAAGGGCCGGAGGAGTAAAAAAAACCGGCCCACTGTACCCAAAATGTGCCTGCCGTGCCTTATTCTACACAAAAAGACCCAAACATTTACCAACTTGCCATGTTAAAATAAATACCGTATAGTTTCGCATTCGGCTGAAATTGCATAGCTTTTGAGACGGGTATCAAAAAGCACAGATTCGTCTCCGGAACCAAAGGTCACTGGTTCGAATCCTGTATCGCGCGTTAACAGCTCCGAATTGTGCTGCAGACACGATTCGGAGGGAACTGGCATCCCGGATTAAGCGCAATTGGTGCCCGCAACGGCTCGCCGTGATTGGGAGAGAGTGTTTGTTGCCGGTTTTTTTGTTATTCGCTGATCAGGCTATATAGGGCGGGCCGTGCCCGCCGATTCATGAAGGATGGAATCATTGCGGCGGCCACGGGCCGCCCTATGGGTGAAAGAAGAGGAAGGCAGGCGTGGTAAAGCAGACCCCCATGATCCAGCAGTTCCTTCAGGCAAAGCAGGATTGCCCGGGCGCCATCCTTTTCTTTCGCCTCGGCGATTTCTATGAAATGTTTTTCGAAGATGCGGTGGTTGCATCGAAAGAGTTAGAAATTACTTTAACTTCTCGCCATAAAGGAGAAGAAAACAAGGTCCCTATGTGCGGGTTTCCTCACCACTCGGCATCGTCCTACATATCCCGTTTGGTGGGCCGTGGCTTCAAGGTTGCGATCTGCGAGCAGGTCGAGGACCCTAAGGCGGCAAAGGGGATCGTTCGCCGGGAGATCACCCGGGTGATCACTCCGGGCATGCTGATCGACGAGGAGAACCTCGACGCCCGGAGTAACAACTATCTCCTCGCCCTGGAGCGGGAAGGGGATTCCTATGGCCTTGCCCTGCTCGATATCTCCACCGGGGAGTTCCGGGCCACGGAGATAACGGGCGCCGAGTCCCTGGCCGACGAGATCTCCCGGGTGGCCCCGCGCGAAGTCCTTCTTCCCACCGGGGCCGAGGACTGGGGGGCCATCTCGTCGATCGAGGCGCGGGCGGGAAAATCATCGATAACCTACCTCGATGAAGAAGTATTCAGCCTCTCGGCTTCAGAGAAGCTCCTCAGCGAACACTTCAGAAGCCCGGCCGGGGAGGACGCTCCGGCGGTCCTGGAGGATCTGCCCCTGGCCCGCTGTGCGGCAGGCTCGGCCCTGCACTATGCCCACTACACCCAGAAGGGGGAGACCCCCCACATAAGCGCACCGGAGCCGTACTCGGTGGTCGATTACATGATCATCGACGAGACCACTCGGAGGAATCTGGAGATCTTCGAATCGATCCGAGAGCGCTCACGCAAGGGGACCCTTCTCGGCCTCCTTGACCGCAATGTGACCCCCATGGGCGCCCGGAAACTCTTTGCCTGGCTCCAGTACCCCTTGCTCCGGGTCGGGCCGATCCGGGAGCGCCTTTCCGCAGTGGAGGCCCTCAAGGAGCAGCTCACCCTCAGGACCGAAATCCACGCCGCCCTCGAAGAGGTCTACGACCTGGAGCGCCTGAACAGCCGCGTGACCCTGGGAACGGCGGGTCCGAGGGACCTCGTGGCCCTGGCCCGTTCGCTCGAAAAAGTGCCCGAGGTGCGGGAGCGGATCGGCCGGTTCGAGCAAGCCATGCTCGTCCAGGTCGCAAGAGAGCTCGATTCTGTGGAAGAGGCCTCCACGCGGGTCGCAGAGGCGATCAGCGATGATCCCCCCGCAACCCTCAAGGACGGGGGCTACATCCGGGAAGGCTACAATCCCGAGCTCGACGATCTCCGGCGCACGTCCCGCGAGGGCAAGCAGTGGATCAGCCGGATGGAGGCGGACGAGCGCCGCAAGACCGGGATCAACTCCCTCAAGATCCGCTACAACAAGGTCTTCGGCTACTACATAGAAGTGACACGCACCCACCTTCACCTCGTGCCCGAGACATACATACGCAAGCAGACCCTGGCCAATGCCGAGCGTTACATCAACGAATCCCTCAAGGAGATGGAGACCAAAGTCCTGGGAGCCGAGGAGCGCCAGGCCGATCTCGAGGCCGCCCTCTTTCAGGAGGTGCGCGAGGCCGTGGCCCGGCACAGCAGTCGCATCCAGCGAACGGCCGATGCCCTGGCCACGCTCGACGTTCTCGCCACCCTGGGCGAGGTGGCGCACAGGCACCGTTACTGCCGCCCCGAGGTGACCGAGGCACTGACCCTCAGCATTCGCGACGGGCGGCATCCCGTAGTGGAGCGGATGGATCTCGGAGAGAGGTTCGTACCCAACGACTCCGCCATGGACGGAGAGGAGAACCGCCTGCTCATCATCACCGGGCCGAACATGGCGGGCAAATCGACATACATGCGCCAGGTCGCCCTGATCGTGCTCATGGCCCAGATCGGCAGCTTTGTGCCCGCCTCCGAGGCCTCCATCGGCCTCGTGGACCGCATCTTCACCCGGGTCGGGGCCGCCGACGACCTGGCCCACGGGCGGAGCACCTTCATGGTCGAGATGCATGAGACGGCCCACATCCTGAATCACGCCACCAAGCGCAGCCTCATCCTTCTCGATGAGATCGGCCGGGGCACGAGCACCTTTGACGGGCTGAGCATCGCCTGGGCCGTGAGCGAGCACATCGGCCGAAAAATCCGGGCCAAGACCCTCTTCGCCACCCACTACCACGAGCTCGTGGACCTGGCGACCACCCTGCCGGGCGTGAAGAACTACAACATCGCCGTGCGGGAGTGGAACGACGAGATCATATTCCTCCGAAAGATCGTGGCCGGGGGCACGAGCCACAGCTACGGCATACAGGTGGCGCGCCTGGCCGGGCTCCCGGACGATGTGGTGGACAGGGCCAAAGAAGTTCTGTTAAATTTGGAACAGGGCGAAATGGACGGAGAAGGCCTCCCCCGTCTCGCCACCTCCCGGCGCCGGAGAGCTGAACGGCCGGCGCCCGCACAGCTCTCCCTGTTCGGCTCTCCCGGAGATGAGCTCCAGCGCGCTCTGAAGGGGATCGACGTAGAGACGCTCACGCCGATCGAGGCCCTCAACAAGCTCTACGAACTGAAAAAGAAGGTTTCTTAAAACGGCACCGCCGTAGCCAAATTAGCGAAACGCGGCATGGCAAATACGAAGCCGAGTACTTGGTCGACAGTCAACAGTTCAGAGTCGAGAGTTGCCGGCTCCTTACTCTCGACTCTTGACTCTCGACTGTCGACTCACAGGGCACCTGACATTGCGCCCACATCTACGCAAGCCGCGAAGATGTCTGGATGAAAGGCTAACTCAAAGGCAGATCAGGCTGATTTCGATGCGATCGAGAATATGGCTCACTCTACTCTGCGCGGCTCTGGTCCCGCTGCTGCTCCAGTCCGGAAGGCGCGAGGCCGCAGGGGAGGCGCGTGTGACGGTCACCCGGATCCGCCACTGGACCCACGCCCAGTACACACGCGTCGTCGTCGACCTCAGTGGTTCAGCGACGTACAATGAGCATCTCCTCCCGGCGGACCCGACGGCCGGTAAGGGGAGGCGTCTCTATTTCGACATCCATGGCGCTACTCTCGACCCGGGGCTTCGCGATGCGATCCCGATCGGAGACGGGCTGCTCCGCCGGGTACGGGCCGCTCAACACGCACCCGAGGTAGTCCGTGTTGTCCTGGACATAGAGCAGATCGAGGACTACAAGGCATTTCGGCTGCCCGGGCCGGATCGGATCGTGATCGATGTGCGGGGAGGAAAGAGATCCCCAAAGCCCCCGGGGGAGGAAAAGAAAGGCATCAAAAAAAGCGCCAAGAAAAGCCCATCCCGGACCGTGCGGACCGTGGTCATCGATCCGGGCCACGGGGGCAAGGACCCGGGCGCGGTCGGGACGTGCGGCCTCCATGAGAAGGAGATCACCCTCGCCATCGCAAAACGACTGAAGCGCAGGCTCGACGGGAAAAAGGGGATCCGGGCGATTCTCACCCGAAAAGAGGATCGCTATCTCTCACTCGAAGAGCGGACATCCATCGCCAACGCCGAGGAGGCGGACATATTCATCTCGATCCACATCAACGCGAGCAAGGACCGGAGCGCCCGCGGAATCGAGACCTATTACCTCGACAACACGACGAGTCGGGGGACACGGACGATTGCAGCCAGGGAGAACTTCACCACCGAGGCCGCCCTCGACGATCTCCAGTACATCCTGGCCGACCTCCTGGTCGCTTCGAACGTCGAGGCATCATCCGAGCTTGCAGAGCGCGTCCAGAGGGGCATGGTGAAGGAGATAAGCTCCCACTACAGCGGCGTACAGGACCACGGCGTCAAGACGGCCCTGTTCTTCGTTCTGGTCGGGGCCGAGATGCCGGCCATCCTGATGGAGGCCGCCTTCATCACGAACCCGACCGAGTGCAAGCGGCTGCGAAGCTCCTCCTACCTGGACCGGACGGCGCGGGCCATGGAAAAGGGGATCCTCGCCTACCTCGAGAGCGACGGGGGGCGCGCATGAGCCTGGGCGAGGAAGCTCGTGCCAAGGGCCGAGCGGCCGACGGCGATCGCCCGGCGGCGTCCCTGGACAGCTCCGCCGACCGTTTTCTGCACTACATGGTGGCGGAGCAGGGGCTAGCCCGAAATACGCTCGATGCCTACGGCCGCGACCTGGCTCGATATATAGAACACTTGAGTGCAGCGCGGCTCCGCGATCCGGACGCGGTGAAGATGGCCGATGTCCTCGCCTTCATGAAGATGCTCCGGGAGAGCGGGCTTTCGACGCGCAGCCTGGCCCGTTGCCTTACGGTGCTACGAATGTATCACCGGTTCCTGCTTCGCGAGGGTCTCGCAAAAGAAGACCCCACCGCCCGGCTGGAGATGCCCAAGATCTGGAACCGGCTCCCCGAAGTGCTCAGCGAAGCGGAGGTCGAGGCCCTGCTCGGCCGGCCTCGCCTCGACAAGCCCCTCGGCGTTCGGGACGCGGCCATGCTGGAAGTCCTCTATGCCACAGGGCTGCGGGTCTCCGAGCTCCTGGGGCTGCGCGTGAACAGCGTCAACCTCGAGGCCGGCTATCTCGTCGCCATGGGAAAGGGCTCGAAAGAGAGGGTCGTTCCGATGGGGGAGTACGCCGTGGAGATTCTCTCACGATACATGTCCGGCGCACGCGGCGACCTGATGCGCGGCGCCGCGAGCCCCTTTCTGTTCCTGAACCGCTCGGGCCGACCTCTCACGCGACAGGGGTTCTGGAAGATGCTGAAGAAGTACGCCAGGCAGACGGGAATCGAGAAGCGGATCACGCCCCACACGATCCGCCACTCCTTTGCCACGCACATGCTCGAGAGGGGCGCCGACCTGCGCTCGGTCCAGGAGATGCTGGGGCACGCGAAGCTCTCGACCACACAGATCTACACGCATGTCGACTCGCGGCGCCTGCGGAAGATCTACGAGCGCTATCACCCGCGCGCATGAAGCGATAGGAAAACGCGGTGGACGTGATCACCACACATCTGAATGCGGACTTCGACGCCCTGGCCTCCATGGTGGCGGCCAAGAAGCTCTACCCCGACGCGATCCCCGTATTTCCGGGCTCCCAGGAGCGTAACCTCCGCAACTTCTTCATCGAATCCACAATGTATGCCTTCGAGATCGCAGCCCTGCGCAACATGGACCTCGCGGCGGTCAAGCGCCTCATCCTGGTCGACATCCGACAGGCGGACCGGATCGGCCCCTTCGAGGAGGTGGCGAGGCGTCCCGATGTGGAGCTCCATGTCTACGACCATCACCCGGAAGCACCGAACGACCTGCAGGGGGCTGAAGGCCGGATCATGGAGGTCGGTGCCAATACCACGCTCATGCTGGAATGTCTGAAGGAGAAGGGGATCGAGCTAAGCCCGGAGGAAGCGACGATCATGATGCTCGGCATCTACGAGGACACAGGCTCGCTCACCTTCCCCTCGACCACGGTCCCCGATTATGAGGCGGCAGCGTACCTGCTGACCCGGGGGGCGGATCTCAACGCGGTGGCCCACTTCATCACGAACGAGCTGACCATCGACCAGGTGGCCCTGCTACACGACCTGATCGAATCGATGGAGAACGTTCGCGTAAGGGGCATTGGCGTGGTTATTGCGACCGCCTCGTTTGACAGGTACCTTGGCGACCTGGCGGTCCTGGTCCACAAGCTCATGGACATGGAGAACCTCAATGTACTCTTCGCCATCGCGCTTATGGAGGACCGGATCTTTCTCGTGGGCCGGAGCCGGATCGAGGAGGTCAATGTGGGAGAGGTCGCCAGGGCCTTCGGCGGGGGCGGGCATGCAACAGCGGCCTCGGCAACGATCAAGGAGCTCACCCTTTACCAGGTAAAGGAAAAGCTCAAGGCGATTTTGGCCGACCTGATTGAGCCGCAGAAGCGGGCCTTGGATTTGATGACCACTCCTGCCAGAACCATAGCAACCAGCGAGACCCTCGGAGAGGTTGGAAAACAATTGACCGGATACAATATCGACGCCCTCCCGGTCGTTCAGGATGGGGCTCTGGTAGGGCTGATCAACCACCAGACCGTGAACAAGGCGATCCACCACGGCCTCGAAGGCTCGACAGTAGAGGACTTTATGGAAACGGATTTTTCCACGGTCGAGCCGGACGCACCGCTCATGGTCGTGCGCGAACAGATCATCGACGCCGACCAGAGTTTGCTTCCCGTGGTGTCCGGCGGATCTCTTCTTGGGGTCATCACGAGCACAGACCTGCTTCGTGCTTTTCAGGATTCCGGCACTCGAGCCGCGCTCCTGGGGGAAGAAGTATCGGAAAAATCGGCGCTGCGCAGAAAAAAACTCGGTCGCCTGATGAAGGAGCGTCTGCCCCGGGAGGTGATGGAGATCCTGCGCCAGAGCGGGAACTCGGCCGAAAGCTTCGGGTACTCGGCCTACGCCGTAGGGGGATTCGTCCGTGACCTCCTGCTTCGTCGGAAGAACCTGGACATCGATATCGTTGTCGAAGGTAACGGGATCGACTTTGCCCGGCGCTTCGCAAAGGAGCACGGGGCCAAGTCGAAAGCCTATCCCCATTTCGGCACGGCCGTGGTCGAGATGCCCGGAGGTCTCAAGATCGATGTGGCCACGGCCCGGCTCGAGTATTATGAGTCTCCCGCTTCGCTTCCGAGCGTGGAGGGCGGCCCCATCAAGCTCGACCTCTACCGGAGGGACTTCAGCGTCAACGCCATGGCCGTGGCCTTGAACCCGTCGCGTTTCGGCGAGCTCCTCGATTTTTTCGGCGGGCAGAGAGACATCAAAGACCGGGTAGTGCGGGCCCTCCATAACATGAGCTTCGTGGAGGACCCGACGAGGATCTTCCGGGCGGTGCGGTTCGAGCAGCGCTTCGGGTACGAGATCGGGAAACAGACCCTCTATCTGATTCGCAACGCCATAAACAAGGGATTTCTCGAACTGCTCTCAGGGCCCCGCTGCTTTACGGAACTGAAACTCATCCTGCAGGAGGACCGCCCTCTGGACGTGCTCCGGCGCGTGGAGGCGCTTGGGGCTCTGAAGGCGATCTACCCGGAGAGCACGCTGAACACGAAGTCCGACGAAGTATTCCGGCGCCTCCGGGAGGTCTGCTCCTGGTTCGATCTGCTCTACCTGGAAATTCCGTACGAGCTATGGCTGGTCAACTCCTTCGGGCTCGTGGCCTTCCTCAACGAGAAAACGCGACGCTCCTTTGCGAAGCGCCTGCGCATGGCCGAGAACCACGCCCGCATAATCACCCGGGGCAAGAGGCTGGCCGAGGAGGTGAGGCTGGCTTTTCAAAGAAATGCGATCGAACGAAAAAGCGAGATCTATCGCATGCTCGATCCGCTGCCCGTAGAGGTCAAGCTCTACCTCATGGCCCGGTCCGAGCAAAAAGAGCTCCAGCGGGCGATCTCTGATTATTTCACTCGGCTGCGCGACGTGCGGGTCGAGACCAGAGGGAGTGATCTCAAGGAGATGGGCCTTGAGCCGGGGCCCCGATTCAAGAGGATCTTGGACCGCCTCCTCGACGCCCGCCTTGACGGCGATGTCACGGACCGCGTCGGAGAGATCGAATTCGTCCGGCGCCATTATCTCCAAGGAAATGGGGATGAAGCGGCGGAAAGCGAAAATGCGAAAAAGGGGCTTAAATGACATACCGAGTTGCGCTCGATATCTTCGAGGGGCCGCTTGATCTTCTGCTCTACCTCCTCAAGAAGAACGAGATCGACATATACGACATCCCCATAGCCCAGATCACGGAGCAGTACATTGAGTACATCGACCTGATCAGGGCCCTCAACCTGAACCTTGCGGGCGAGTTCATCCTCATGGCCTCGACACTCATGCACATCAAGTCCAGAATGCTGCTGCCCGAAGTAGGAGCGGACGAGGAGGGAGAGGAGGGGGTGGACCCTCGGGAGGAGCTGATCCAGCGCCTGATCGAATACCGCAGATTCAAGGAAGCCGCCGAGGGCCTGGGAGGGCGGGAGCTGCTCGATCGCGACTTTTTCACGCGACCTCCAGAGCCCCCACCCGTGGACGAGGAGCCTGAGGAGGCAGCCATCGGAGAAGTGTCGCTCCTCCAGCTCATCGAAGCGCTCCGCACAGTGCTCGTCCATTTTCCCGAGGAGGCGAAGCACGAGGTCACCCTGGACCGTTTCTCGATGCAGGAGCGGATCGGGGAGATAGCCGTTTTCCTCCAGCAGGGTGAAGGGAAACTGGAGTTCGAGACCCTGTTCGCCCAGTGCGGCAGCCGCAGGGATGTCATCGGTACCTTTCTCGCCCTGCTGGAGATGGTCAAGATTCAGATGGTAAAATTGTACCAGACTGCGGCTTTCGGGTCGATCCGGATCGAACTGGTCGGGCCTGTTGAGGAGATTCCCGGGCTGGAATACGAAGAGGAAGGAGAAGGAGCGAGTGGAAGCGAGTGAGCTCAGAATAATCATCGAAGGCATCATCTTTGCGTCTTCCGAGCCGGTCAGCGAAGGCAGAATCGCAGATATCGTGAGTATTGCCGAAAAAGCGGAGGTGCGAAGCGCGTTGATAGATCTCGTCGAGCATTTCCGGTCCTCCGGCCATGGATTCGAGCTTGTTGAGGTGGCGGGCGGCTATCAGTTCCAGACCCGCTCCGAGCTTGCTCCCTGGGTGCGAAGGCTGCGGCCGAAACGCCAGTGGCGCCTGAGCCGGCCGGCACTCGAAACCCTTGCCATCATCGCCTACAGACAGCCGGTCACCCGCCTGGAGATGGAGTCGATCCGCGGCGTAGACTGCGGGGGGGTCGTCCACACCCTCATGGCGTACCAGCTCATACGCATGCTGGGACGGAAGGACGCCCCGGGCCGCCCCATACTCTACGGCACCACAAAGAAATTCCTGGAGACCTTCAACCTGAAGAATCTCTCGGCCCTCCCTTCTCTGCGGGAGATAGACGAGATCGTCGGGGAGCCCGAGATCCAGGAAGAGCTACGCGAGATGGCGGAAGTCGCCGAAGAGCAGGCCCTTGCAGAGTCCGCTCCGGAACAGGAAGGCCGGGAGGCGCCTGCTCCGGAGGGGGGCACAGAAGATGAAGAGGCCCCGGAGGCGGACGTGAATGAAGACGAGAATAAAGTAGAAAGGGCAGGGCAAGTTGGAGAAGAAGAAGCGAGCCACGAGGAGCCGGAAGGCTCTTCAGGGCCAGATGAAAGATCCGGCGATGCGCAAGACACCCACTAAGGTCCGACTGCAGAAGGTTATCGCCGAAGCGGGCGTTGCCTCTCGTCGAAAAGCCGAAGACCTCATAGCCCAGGGGCGTGTGCAAGTGAACGGAGCTGTGGTGGACACTCCCGGGGTAAAGGTCGATCCGAGCCGGGATCACATCAAGGTGGACGGCAAAATCATCCGGCCGGCGACACTGCGCCTCGTCCTCGCCCTCAACAAGCCAAGGGGGTACGTGAGCACCATGAGTGATCCCGAGGGGAGGCCCACTGTGGCCGATCTCCTGCCCCATCTCCCGGTCCGGGTCTTTCCGGTGGGCAGGCTGGATTACAACAGCGAGGGCCTCCTACTGCTTACCAATGACGGGGATCTGGCCCAGAGAATCGCACACCCACGATACGGTGTTCCGAGGCACTATGTGGTAAGGGTCCGAGGGGTGATGGAGCAGAGAGCGCTCAATCGACTCCGTTCAGGGGTTAAGCTCGAAGATGGGATGACCTCGCCGGCGGAAGTAAAAGTGATTCGATCCGGCCCAAAGAACACATGGCTGAAGATGACGCTCCGAGAAGGGAAGAACCAGCAGATCAAACGGATGTGCGAGGCCGTGGGGCACCCCGTTGTACGGTTGAAGCGCACAGGCATCGGGTCCTTATCGCTCGGCTCACTGAAACAAAAGGAATTGCACTTTCTGGAGGCTGCGGAGGTCGAAGCACTGAGGAATGTAGACAAACGCACGAACAAGCAGGTAAAGCGAGTTCCCCATGGTCGGTCAAAGGAGAAAAGCAAGTAAGAGGAACCCCAGTGACGTAGGCCATCAATTGGGCATTCATACTAAGTGAGCACCCCATGGTCGTTGCGAGGAGCAAAGCGACGAAGTCGAAGATTGCGAGGCACGAAGTGCCGAAGCCCCCCCCCGAGTACCCCTCTGAATTGGAGCGCAAGATCCGCAGCCCACTTGACAAAAAAGAAGCCGTACTATAGCTATATAAAACTAACAAATGACGCGGGGTGGAGCAGTTCGGTAGCTCGTCGGGCTCATAACCCGAAGGTCCCGGGTTCGAATCAAGGCCCCGCTACCAATGAAATCAAGGG
>CAZFWM010000181.1:0-14726 GCA_964522545.1 uncultured Thermodesulfobacteriota bacterium | reverse complement strand
TTCGCTCCCAGAATTTTTTAACGTAGAGACGCAGAGACGCTAAGACGCAAAGGACTGTTAATAAATCGATTCAAATGGATTCAATCAAGGGACGTTGCGAGGGGCACAGCCCCGAAGCAATCCCCGAGCCCATTGGCAAAGTGAGCCCAAGGGGTTGCTTCGACTTCGCTTCGCTTGCAACATCCATGACTCTTTCCGCATTCACCATTGTTCATCTTCTCTCTGCGCCTCTGCGTCGCTGCGTTAAAACTCTTCAGCGGATAAAATTGGCTTCTCTTTGCAATCAATTTAGCTTTCACTGAGGCCGGCTCCAATGTCCTTGCCTTCCGGGGAGCTACAGGTCCCCACTCCTACATATGGACGCAATCTCCTTTCGACGCTCCCCAAGTCCTTGCTCACCCGACGCTCGTTCAGCCACGGGCAGCTGAGGAAGATGATATTTTCGGCCCTGTTCCCTTTGATCCTGGCGATCGTTGCCGCCTGCACCGAGGTGGCCACTCTGCCCATGACTCTCGACCTTGAGGAGGTGGATGGACGGAACATCCCGGTGCAGTCCGGTCGGCCCATGATCTCCTTCGAGTCTCAGGAGAGGCCGACCCTGGACCTGGGTGGGCCGTGGAAGAAACTGCGCCTCGGCGTGGACCACGATTTTTCCATGAAGCCCCGCACGCCCCAGTGGCTCACAGACGTGGAGGCCGAGACCGGAGGGGCCACCCGGCCCGGCTTCGACGACTCGGCGTGGGATGATCACGTGCTGCCGGGCGTCGAAAACATCATGCCCGACGAGCCGGAGGATCCGATCGGAGCGGAGGTCTACGAGGGCGGTGTCTACTATCGCCGACACGCCGCCGTGCCTGCCGAATGGGAAGGGAGGGTCGTTCGCCTTGTCACTTTATCGGCCGACTATGTGGCGGATGTCTGGGTCAACGGCGAGTGGGTTGGCTATCACGAAGGAGGGTATACGCCCTTCGCCTTCGACGTATCGAGTAAGCTCGTCTACGGCGGGGACAACCTCTTCGCCTACCGCATCGACGCCGTCCCGTGGGAGATCCGCCTGGACACCCTGCCCTTTCACCCCACATCCGACTGGCAGCACTATGGGGGCATCGTGCAGGACGTCTATCTGGAGGCCACTCCCCCGATACACGTTGTGCGAGCCGATGTGCTGCCCGAAAACAGGGCCGGCAAGTTGGATGTTTCCGTGGTCGTGGAAAACAGGGGCTTGTCGACGGAGACGATCACCGCGGCGGTCCGAGTATTTACGCTCGACCCCGATCATCCCGGCTATCAGAGTGATCCTGTGGCGGCCCACCTGTCCGGCGATCCGGTGTTTTTGTCGGGAAATGTGGAAACATCCCTAACACTCGCATCCGGAGCCTACACCCGCCTCGGATTCGACGTGTCGATCCCGGATCCTCTTCTCTGGACGCCGGCCGAGCCGAACCTGTACGTGCTCGAGGCGACGCTCTACGCAGGGCGGGATGAGCTCGATTCGTTTTCGACTCAGTTCGGGATCCGCACCATCGAAGTCGGCCCGGGGGCCAAGGTGCTGCTCAACGGAAGCCCCGTCTTCTTCACCGGCATGGCACGACACGAGGACTGGCCCGACACGGGGCGCACGGCGGACATGGATCGAATCGCCGAGGACCTGCAGATCATTCGAGACACCAACGTCTGGTTTCTCCGCACGGCTCACTACCCGAATCACCCCTGGACCTACATCCTCACGGACCGCATGGGCTTTGCCGTCTGGGAGGAGATCCCGGCGTGGTGGCTGACCCGGTTCTCCGTTGATGTTCTGATGGATCGCGGCCTCCACAAGCAGATGTGGCGCGAGATGATCTGGAACGACCGCAACCGCCCGTCGGTCCTGTTCTGGAGCCTGTGCAACGAACCGAAGTGGTTCTTCACATCAAAGTTGCGCGAATATATACGCGACCTTCACTCCGACCTGGACGATAACTACCCGGACGGACGGCTCGTCTCCCAGAGCCTGGCGGCCGACGGCGAGGCCTTTACCGCCTCGGCCCAGCAGGACGTGGACGTGGCCGGCTGGACACTGTATTTCGGCGTATTCTACGGCGACTGCATTCCGGCCGAGACCGCGGCCTTTGTTCAGAGGCAGTGGGACCGCTTCCCCGACCAGCCGATACTGGCAACGGAGTTCGGGTACTGGAGCGGGTCGGATGGTAGCAGCGAACCCTATCAGGTCCAGGTGGCCGGTGAGACCTTGGACGGCCTGTTCCCCTTCGCGGCGGTCGACCCCGAAGGAAACACCACGGCAGGGCCCCTCAGCGGCGTGACGTGGTGGTGCCAGTTCAACTGGTACCGAATCCAGGAGCCCCACAATCAAACCATGGGACTCTTGCACATGGACCGTGTCATATCCAAGCCGGTCCACTCCACGCTGGTGGAGCGATACCGTCCCTACTTCGACATGGGCGGTCTGGGCGAGCCAGTCGGGGATTCTATGGGGACGCGATGTTCACGGTAGGGGCGACCGGCCGGTCGCCCCACCATTGACTCGTCGCCGAACAGGATTGGGGCGGGACTACTTCTTGGCGAGCCTGAACTTCCCGGGAGCCGTCCTCTCGAACATCGCCTTGCGGTTGAGGACCACGGAAATCATCTTCTTTAGGTTCTGACTCTTGCCGGTGTAAACTTTTCTCTCGACGATCCCCGCGTGGATCTCGGTGATGGTAAGAGGTTTCCTTTTCCCCTTCAGTACAGATTCGATCATGTCGCCTATCGAGGGTCCCCCTGCAGCCGATGCCCTTTTCACAGCTCGCTTTGCTGTTTTCCTTTTAGGCGCTCTTCTTTTGGCCGTCTTTCTTTTGGATGTTTTCTTTCTCGGCTTCGAAGCGGGCATTGCTACCTTTGGAACCGAGGGCTCCGCCGTACTCTTCATTCCAGAATCAGAGACCGTTTTTATAAGATCATTAATTCTCCTTTCGATCTCTTGCTGCTGTCTTTCAAGCTTCTGCACTGTCTTTGGGATCTCGAGCAGAGCTCTGATTGATTTGTAAATATCATTTGCCATTCGGAAACGCCTCCTTTAAAAAATGTTTTCAAAAAGGAAAGAGAGAATAAGGAACTAATACGTGATTTTGCCGTGGCTGTCAAGAAGAAAACATTACGGAAATCTGCGTTCTTGTTTTCTGGGAAACACCACAGCAATTATACGGATTTGCTGACGCCTTGTTTGAGATCTTGACAGGGTTGGGTGTTTTTACTAAGCATAGTCTCCTGATTTCGATCAATGGCTTTCCTCGAAAGCCGGTTGAGGAGGATGCCGTGGATTTCATCCGGAAGATCATCGACCATGACCTTGCGATCCCGGGCTACGAGGGACAGAACAAGGTCTCTCCGCTGAAAGATGCCGTGGCCGATCTCGTCGTGCCGGGCATGACGATTCACGCGGGGGTGACCCACAGCCGGCCCTACGCGACCATCCATGAGATCATACGCCGGTTCTGGGGGAAGGATCCCGGTTTCTTCGTCGTCTCTCTGGGATTCGCGTACTCCTGTGTGGCCATGGTCCGGGGCGGCCTTGTCAGCAGGATAGCCTCTTCATTCATCGGAGACCCCTACCCCACGCCCGGCCCGAACCCGGTCTTTCAGAGGGCTTTTCTCCAGGGCTCCGTCACCTTCGAAAACTGGTCGATTTTGTCTCTGACGCTGCGGCTAATGGCTGCAGCCCAGGGCCTGCCCTTTCTGCCGACCCACTCCATTGTGGGCAGCACCATGGCCGAACACAACGCCGATTACTTCTCTACAGTCGAAGACGAGATGTCGGGCCGGGAGGTGGGCCTTGTCAAGGCCCTGACACCCGATCTCTGCATCATTCACGGACTTGCCGCCGACCAGCATGGAAACACCATACTCACCCCCCCGCTGGGCGACGGGTTCTACGGGGCGATGGCCGCCCGGCACGGCGCCCTGGTGACCGTGGAAAAGGTGGTGACCACCGAGTTCCTTCGCCGTCACAGCCATCTGGTCAAGCTTCCCGGGCGATTCGTTCGGGCCGTGTGCGAGGTCCCGTTCGGGGCCCACCCGTCCGGCGTGAGCAACAACCAGGGCGTGCCGGGAATTTACGGTTACGCTGACGACTACGATTTCATCGAAGAGGTTCGAAACGTATCAAGGGATAACGCGGCCCTGGACCAATGGATCGATGACTGGATTCTCTCGGTCGATCAGGGAGAATACCTGGCAAAGCTCGGCGCCCAGCGAAGGCTGATCCTCAGGGGAAAGGCCGCCCCCGTCAGTTGGGTCGCCGAGATCGAGCCGCACATACCGGAGATCGAGAGCGCTCCGCCTCCGAATGCAGCCGAGAGGCTGGTGGCCGCTGCGGGCCGGAAGCTGGCCGACATCGTGGAGGAGCGCGATTACGACACCCTCCTGGCCGGCGTAGGTTTCTCCAACCTGGCGGCATGGCTCGCCGCAAAAAAGATCAGGGCCTCGGGCGGGCACGTCGACCTGATGGCCGAGATCGGATTCTACGGATACCACCCCAGGCCTGCCGACCCGTTCATCTTCAATTACCGCAACATCCCGACCTGCGCCATGCTCTCCGACGTTTACCACATCATGGGCCTCCTGATGGCCGGTGCGAACAACCGCTGCGTGGGCGCCTTCGGTGCGGCCCAGATCGACAAGCACGGAAATGTGAATTCCACCATGATCCCGGGCAAGACCTTCTTTGTCGGCTCCGGAGGCGCCAACGATGTGGCGTGCGGGGCGCAGGAGTCGATGGTGACCATGATCCAGGAGAAGGACCGGATGGTTGAGAAAGTGCCCTACATCACCAGCCCGGGGAGCCGCATCCGAACCCTGGTGACGAACATGGCGGTCTACGAGAAGCTCGACGGCGACGACGAGTTCACTCTGACGGCCGTCATCTCCGAGACCGACCCACCCGATCTTTCCTCCCAGGTGCGAAGCGCAAAGGCCCTCTGCGGCT
This sequence comes from uncultured Thermodesulfobacteriota bacterium, assembly GCA_964522545.1. GTDB lineage: Bacteria > Desulfobacterota > DSWW01 > CAZFWM01 > CAZFWM01 > CAZFWM01. The sequence continues at coordinate 9,763 of CAZFWM010000181.1, read as the reverse complement.
GGGACCTGAAAGTAGCCCGGAATGTTGCGATCGTGCCGCCGCCCGATCCTTCTGACCTGGCCGCCCTGCGCCTCTGGGACCCCAAGGGCCAGTTCCTGAAAAAGATGTAATTATTATTGTTGAACTTTTGTTGAAAATATTATATTATGATGAGTGCATTGACCCGCATGTTTCGATATAAGACCGACAACCAAAAAGGAGGTGGAACCATGAGAAGCGCCAGGTACGTCTCGCTCTTGGCCGTAATAACGGCCCTTCTGCTCTTTCCCGCCCTGGCCGGTGCGGATATCGACTCCGGCCCGTATCTTCTCAATGTAACCGCAACGAGTGTGGATGTCGTCTACGAAGGGGATGACATCGACGATCCGGGTTTTATTGAATGGGGACTCTCGCCCGGGCTCGGAAAGGTGGCGGATGCCACGCGGCGTATTCTTTTCCAGGAGATGTTCGTAACCCAGCTCACGGGACTCCTGCCCGGAACCACTTACTACTACCGCCTCACCCACGAAGGGGTGCAGACCCCGATCGGCTCTTTCATCACCGCCGTGCCGCCGGGGGAGACCTTCTCATTCGTGGTCATGGGCGACACACGGTCAGGGCACCTGACTCACCGGGATGTCGTGAATGCCGTCATCACCAATGGGATCCCCGATCTCGTCTTCATCACGGGTGACCTGGTCGCGGATGGGGAGGACAAGGACCAGTGGCAAAATTTCTTTGATATCGAAGCGGACCTTTTACGTAATAGCATTTTCGGACCGGTGTTTGGAAACCACGAGAGCGGAGACGGCCTGGAGCTCTCTAAATACAGCATGTTTATCCCCATAGGCGACACATACTACTATCGTTACGGGAACGCCATTTTCATCGTCGTGAATACAGAAAAGCCGCACGGAGTCGGCTCCATCCAGTACAATTTCCTGCAAAGCACACTCCAGGATGCCGATTCGAATCCCTACATCAATTTCAAGTTCGTCTTCTTCCACAAGCCCGGCATGACAACCAGCGACAGCCACAGCCCCGACTTAGGGGTTCTGTTGGCCTTTTTTGACCTGCTCGAGCAGTACGGGGTCGACGCCGTCTATACCGGCCATAATCACTTGTACGAACACGGCATAGTCAATGGCGTCCACCACATCGTCTCGGGGGGAGGGGGCGCCGGGCTCTCCGACTTCATCGATCCCTATTCGCCGAATGGCTGGGCCATCGTGCACAGGGAGAAGATCAACCACTTCATAGAGGTGATCGTCGAGGCCAACCGGTACACCTCGACAACCTACCGCACCGACCTGAGCGTCATGGACACCTACACCTCGTTGCCGACCATGGGAGGCTACCCGGGTCCCACGCCGCCGGATCTGCTCGCAGGCGCCCTTGCGTGCACCTCTGTTGCTTCGGCTGCACCCGCGGGGGTCACTCCGGAAGGGATTCTCAACCTGCTCGTGATCCTGCTGCCTGCACTGGCCGTTCTGGGCAGGGGAAGAATGAAAAAGTAAGATCTCGCCAGCCATAAGTTCGCGCAATTATCGAAAAACGCCGGGGTATGATCGCTCGTACCCCGGTTTATTTTTTAGGAGAGGAACTATGAAAAAAGGAAGATGGGTTCTGGTTGGACTGACCGCGCTCCTGGCGGCCTGGAGCCTGACACCCGCACAGGCCCAGAGGAAGGCGCCCGCCGGAGCGGGAGGGACGGCCAAAAACGTGCTGGAAGATGGGTACATATTCAACATCGTGGAGTGGAACGGCGGAGAGTTGCCCAGGATGTACGAGCGCTCGGATCAGCTCCCCATGACCCTGGAGGACCTGCGCAAGCTCAGCGCGAGCGGCTTCAGCCCCCAGGCCATTATCAAGATGCTCGAGGAGCGCCGCTGCGCCTGCGACGCCTCGGTGGACGCCATGATCGAGCTCAAGAGAGCCGGCGTATCTGAAGAGGTGATTCAGGCGGTCTCGCTTCACGCCCTGCCCCCCAACCGCTCCCTTGCTCTGACCATCGCCATGAACTTCGAGGGCCTGGGCGGCGATGCGACTGTTTCCACCCAGTCGCGCAAGGGGTACCTCTACCTGATCATTCCGGACGGCGGGCGCGAGAGGGTGTTCATGGGCGAGATGCAGGCGATCCTGGGGGGGAGTTGGCACCAGGACACCCTCGTGGACACCACCGATCCCTTTCTCCCCAAGAAGGTGCGCCGCGCCGCCTTCGCGGCCAGGGTGCCGCTCAAGATCCACGGCCCAAAGAAGGCCCTGGTCTTCACCTCGACCAAGCCCGACATATACACGACCGCGGACATCCCGAAGCAGGACCGGGCCGGCGTGCAGGCCTACACCTTCGACTACCCTGTGAGCTCGCTGGAACAGAGCTGTTCGCTCCAGGCGCTGTACAAGCAGGACGCCATGCTGCCGGATGTATGGCACCCCGGGCGGACTCGCTTCGAGTGCGAGTGGGACTGAGGGATGTCTGCGGATCAGGATTGCACTTATTGCCCCTCGGACGCGCTTTTATTCATGTCATTTCGACCGCAGGGAGAAATCTTATCTTTTCAGATTGAACGATCGGAAAGATTTCTCGCTTCACTCGAAATGACAAAAAAATAGCATTCGCCAAGACGAAAAGGGCTGTTAATCTGGGGAGGAAAGGACAATGCCGGGAAGAAGCGCTCTCAAAATAGCCGTCACAGGGATCTTCTGCTCGGGCCTGGCTTTCGGGGCTATTAGCCACGTACTCGAAGATCAGGCCGCGGGCCGCGAGGAGATCAAGGTCGTCGCAACAGCGTTGCCCACAATCATTCCCGAAGGCTGGTGGAAGGGAAACACCCACACCCACAGCACCCTGAGCGACGGGGACAGCCCGCCCGGGGAGGTGGCCGCCCGCTACATGGAACTTGGCTACGACTTCCTGGTACTCACCGATCACAATCACATCTCCGACTTCGCCCAGTACTCGACCCTCGACTTTCTCTGCATCGACGGGGAGGAGATCACCCACTCGTCCAATCACGTGAACGGGATCGGCCTCACGAGCGTGATCAGCGCCAGCAGCTCTATTCAGGCAAACGTCGACGCCGTGCTTGCCCAGGGAGGGTTGCCCCATCTCAATCACCCCATCTGGAGCAGCTTGACCGCCGGAGACATCCTGCCGGCGGAGAGTCTCAAGCATATGGAGATCCATAATGCCCTGACCGCCGACAATGACGAGGCCGTCTGGGACGATCTGCTCTCTGCCGGGAAATTGATCTACGGATTGGCCACGGACGACTGCCACAGCCTCTACTCCCACTCCGGGCGCGGCTGGATCGTGGTTCGCTCGGACGTGCTCACCCTCGAGGGGATCCTGGCCGCCATGGATGCCGGAGACTTCTACGCGAGCAGCGGGGTGGTCCTGAACGACACCATCGCCGGCTCGGATCGCGTGATCGTCGACTCTCAGAATGGAGTCCGAATCGAGTTCATAGGGCTGTATGGGCGGGTCCTCGATATCGTCGAGGCCTCTTATGGCGAATACATATTCGATGATTCGGACGCATACGTCAGGGCGCGGGTTACCAACGACCTGGGCCAGTACGCATGGACTCAACCCATCTTCGTGGGAGAAGGCCCCCGCGACCCGTACGCCGACGGCGTGGTCGACCACGCCGGGATCTCGACCGGCTCTCCTTCCCACCTGCTCGGACCGCCCTACGAGGGAAAGATGCCCTCGAGCTGGAGCGACCACAGCGCGCGTATCGACGCGGGCGGCCACATCGTGCTCGACATGGGCGAAGGCGAGGAGGTGGTCGACGTCGAGGGTTCGGACCTCTACATCGAGGAGGTCGATGCCGAGGACGGCCTCGGGGTCGACGATCCTTACCATGTCTATGCATCCAATGACGCGATCGACTGGATCTACGTGGGACAGGGCCAGGGAGATGAGTACCTCGACCTCGATGGAGGGCTGGCCCGCGCCCGCTACATCAAGATCGAGGTGACCGAGCTCGACGCGGAGATCGACGGCCTTGAGGCCAACTTCGTCGATCCTTACGCGGACCGGGTCATCGATCACTCGGGGATGTCAGAGGGCTATCCGCGCTACGTCGTGGGCTCGCCCTCCTCCGGTCCCATACCGAGTCCATGGGAGGATTATTCGGTCCGCATCGAGGTGGGCGGCTTCCTGACCCTCGACCTCGGCCCCGGTGAAGAGGCCCTGAACGGAAGCGGAACGGACATCTTCGTCGAGGAGGTCGACTCCGAGGACCTGACAGGGAGCGATGACCCTTACGTCCTGTCCGGAAGCGTCGACGGCGTCACATGGCTCGAGATAGGCCAAGGGGCCGGGGACGAGCACTTCGACCTCGAGGGGATCATGTACAAGGCCCGCTATCTCCGGATCGAGCCGGTGGATACGCATATCGAGATCGACGGGGTGTGGGTCAATCTAGACCCGCCGCCCTCGTGCTTCATCGCTGCCGCACTTTCAGGTGAGTTCTGATTTTCCGTCAGGGAACGACCGGCAGGTCGATACGCGAGGGATGCGCTCCATCCCAGTGGAAACGCACCGTGGGGGGCTCGTCGAAGAGGGTGTCGAAGTGGCTCCGGTCCGCTCCGGCCAGGGCGATCCGGATCGAATGCCCCTCCCTGAAGAGATAGGACGTGGGCAGCAGATCGAATACGAGTTCGGCCGCCTCCCCCGACACCAGCGGCATTGCATCCTCGCGCCTGAAGGTGCGGTACGGCACGACCTGCGCATAGGGCGGCTCTTCATCGCTCAGCCGGCGGTGGATGGCCCTGAGCCCTCCCTCCGTGACGTACGTGACCCGGCCCTCCTCGTCCACGTCCTCGAGATAGGCCAGGAAATTTCCGTCCTCTGCCGTTGAGCTCACAAAGAGCGTGACCACCGGGTGTCCCGTGACCTCCATGTCCCGGCCGAGGGGCTCGGAGGTGTAGACGAGGAGCTTCTCGTCCGAACCGCTCCGGTCCGGGTACCTGACGGCGGCGTCGATGGAGAGCTGGGTCCTCCACCGCGAATCCTCCCCGGTGGCGGCCGAGTAGTCCACTTGGTATTCGTCGTGCCCGCTCCCTGCTGCGGGCACGCTCTGTGTCAGGGCGTTGTCTGCGGCAAGGTAGTAGGTGACGGTCTCGGCGCCCGCCGGAGGCCAGGTCTCGGCGGCCTTCCACTTCCCCTCTCCCATCGTGTAGTAGCGGACCGGCTCCTCATCCACGATGCCGGTGTCGGCTCCCTTGAGGTGGGCATCGAAGAACCGGAGCAGCTCCGCCTCGTGGTCGAATCCGGACGGGTGCAGCCCCTCGAAGGGGTCGATGTTCCAGCCGCCTCCGTGGTTCCAGGGGCCCAGGACGAGGCGGCTGCCCGGGGTGCGGACCGTGAGGAACCGCTTGATGGCCGAGTGGGGATAGGCGCCGTCGAACCATCCGCTGTAGCCGTAGATCGCCGCACCGGAGGCCTCGAGGTCCTTCACATAGTTGTGGGGGCTGAAGAGCCCGATGCTGCCCGAGACATCCAGGGGATGCCCGGCCAGCCCCTCGGGTGAACCCTGGGCCTTATGATACGGATCGGACGGCGTGACATCGTCACGGAAGGTCATGCTGAGGGCCCCGGCGTGGACGTCGAAATTGTCGGCGTGGGCGCGGGCGGCCGCGGCCCGTATGGAGCGGTCCCGGTCCGACTGGACCGGTTGAACGCCCGTGATGAGGAGCTTTATCCACCAGCCCAGGGCCTCATGGACCGCGTTGCGATCCAGGGCTCTGTTCGTCCGGCCCCAGTTCTCCGTGAACCAGGCCGCGTGAATGCCGCCGGGAAAGGCAATGTCCGTGTAGGTGTCGAACAGGCAGAACCGCGGCGCCACGGCCCGGACAGCCGGATGCCGGTTCACGAGGAGGAACTCGGAGGTCGTTCCGTCGTAGGAGATCCCCATGGCCCCGACCTTTCCGCTCGACCAGGGCTGTCCGACGATCCAGTCGACTATCTCGGCCCCATCCCGGATCTCGTCGGGCGACCAGGGGCAGATGCGGCCGCCAAAGGATGCCCCGGAGCCGCGCACGTCCACGTCGATCCACGCATAGCCGCTCGTGACGAACTTCTCGCGCCTATCTGCGTAGAGCGTGGTGTGGTCGTAGGGCTTCCTCCCCAGGAAGAGCCGCAGCGGCCATCGAAGCTCGATGGAGCGAAAGTAGCGGGTCTGGTGGAGAATCGACGGGATCTTCTCGCCCTGCCTGAGCCCCTCGGGCAGGTAGAGGTCGACGGCGATCTTCACGCCGTCGCGCATGGTCAGGTAATGGGAGGAGTAGACCATGTCGTCGTATCGCCGGGCCTCGACGGCCGCGTCCGGGCCCGCGGCGTACCAGGCCGCATCCGAGGGGCCACGGGCGTGGGCGCATCCGGCCAGCGCAGCCGCGGCGAAAACGAGAACCAGGCAGGTCGTACGACTTTTACTCTTAGCGCCCTTCGGGCAAATGTTTGCTCTCAGAATTTTTAACGCAGAGTCGCAGAGACGCAGAGGACTGTTTATTAATCGATCCAGATTTGCAAGGTCAACACTTTTTAATTTCATAATAAATCGGACCTTTCATTTCAACCAAATTTTTCTGTCATTCCGAACGCAGTGAGGGATCTTGCAGTTGCATCCGTTGGCAACTTCAGATTCCTCGGCTATCGCCTCGGAATGATATTTCCGGACAGCAACTATCTAAACTATATGATTCCTTCTCTCTGCGTCTCTGCGGCTCTGCGTTAAAATTCCCCATACGGATCGACGATCCTCCCCAGCCCGTGATCGACATAGTAGGCGAGGAACTCGACCGACTGGCCGAGGCTCTCGGGCGATGTGAAGATGTTCACGTGGGTGGCGGGCTCGCATCCGTTGACCCGGTCGTAGAGGAAAAAGCCGCCGGTGATTCCCCCCGGGAGGTTGGCCACCGCCGGGGTCGGCGCGATCGGCATTCCCGGGAGCTCGGCCGGGTAGGGGCTCATCAGGGGAAGCCCGGCCCACCGTGCCAGGGCCTCGTTGGTCGGGCTCGCCGGGCTCTGCGGATCGTCCATGACCTGGGTGTAGAGGACGTTCTTGGGGCCGCGGCCCTCGAGGGGGGAGCTCACCATGAAAGGGGAATAGGCCGAAGGTTCTCCGGGCTCGTAGAGCTCCTGGTAGAGAATGCCGAGCTCCAGGAACCGGGTCGTCGAGAAACGGAGGGCGTCCAGGCCGAAGCGCACCAGGGACAGAAGGGGCTCGCCCGGCTGGAACATGTCGAGGTCGAGCATGAGGCCCGTGAAGGGCCCCATGGGCACGCTGAAGAAGCCCGCGCCCACCTCCGGCTCCACGGCCATGAAGATGGCGCCCACAGAGCTCCCCAAGGAGTTGCCGTAGAAGAGGAGCTCCGACGGATCGAGATCGGGCCGCCCGTCGGGCGCGCCGAAGGGGAGGACGTCCAGATCGGCCAGGCCGGTCCTGAGGACTTGGACGAGTTGCATCAGATCGGCCGCGGTCTGGCGGATGTTGTCCCGCCCCTGGATCGGGCGCTCGAACTTGATCAGCCTCAGCAGGGGCCAGAGCCAATCGGTCGGCCCTGTGGCGCGGGATCCGTGCTCCACCATGTCGATCCCGATGGTGGCGATCCCGTCCGCGGCCAGGACCTCGGCCACGACCCGGCTGAGATCCTTGGTGTCATCGGCCCCGTGCAGGAAGATCGTCACCGGGGCCGGCTCAAGCTCGGCGCTCTCGGGCAGGGTGAGGAGGAACTCGAGGTCGACCATGGGGGCGGTGATCGGCACGCTGCCGTAATAGTCGGGCTCAAGGGTCCCGCAATCCCCCCGGAAGTCGGGCGACGGAAATGTTCCGGTCACCTCGGCCGCGATCCACTCCTGCCCGGGCCCTTCGGGCTCGGCGGGCGGCGTGACCGAGTCGATCGAGGCCTGGGGCGGATCGATCTCGGCCTGGGCGGCCAGGGCGTCGCGGATCTCCACGAGGGGCCCCGCCACCGACTCATACGATCGGGTCGTAAAGGGGATCGCCAGGGCCAGATCCCGGGCGTCGAGGGGGAGGTCCATGGTCTCCTCACCGGTGACAAAGGCGATTGCCTCACCGACCGCGCTCCAGGCCCTCTCCATGTCCGGCTCCGGGGCGGACCGGCCGTCGAGGATCGCCTGAAAAGCGTCGGATCCCTCGATGGGATTGCAGTCAACCCCTTCGAGCCGCCTCGTGAGGACCAGGGCGTACCGCGTGCCCGGCCGCAGCGACGTGGCCGTCTCGATCCGGAGGGTGTAGGTCTTGGGCCTCCGGGCCAGCCCGAAGTGGTCCAGCATGGCGATCACCGGAACCCGCTCGCCCAGGGCGTCCGAGGCGGGGTCCATGTCGATCAGGTATAGGGGGCTCGTAGGACGGATCGACGAATCCGCGTCGGGCAGGGACTCGGGATCGAGGTGGCACGAGAGGGAGACGTGGAGCCTCGGCACATAGCTGAACCCGTCCATCTCGTCCAGGGCCTCCATGTCGAGGTGCTCCGGGACCAGGATCGAAGGGATACTCAGCCTCAGACCGGTCCGGGAGGAGGGATCGGCCGCGGTGAAGACGTCCGACGGGTACGGGAACAGGGAGGTGCAATCGCCCGGGTCGAAGAGGGCCGTGCTGAATGCGTCGCTGATCCTCACCCGCGTGGAAAAGGAGGATACGAAGTGGATCTCCCTCGAACTCTCCGTGACCTTCTCCACCTCAACGATGTACTCGGTTGAGGGATCGAGGTCCTCGAAGGGATTGAGGACCACGGTCCGGGCCGGCCCGAGCAGGGTCGCCCGGTGGGGCACGGGACCGGTGGGGCTCAAGATCCAGAAGAGGCAGTGATCGAACTGTTCCCTGGTGACCTCGGACGCAAAGACGATCTCCACCAGCGTGGTCCACTGGGCCGAGGCCTCACCGTTCGAGGGGCTCACCTCGACCACCCCGGGGATCTCGATGCCCGGATCTCCGGCATCTCCATCTCTGCCGCCACTGCTGCCGTGGTTGCAGCCGGCGCCGATAGCGAAGGTCAGAAAGAGCGTAACTACCAAGATCCCTGTCTTGAGAATCGATCTATCCATGGTCTACCTCCTATGGTCTGAACAATGGGCTGCGTCGAGATTAGCAGAGTCTCCGGAATCGGGTCAATTGTCGAAAAATCACCTGTGAACACCTCTTCTTTCCATGAGTGTGATCAACCGACGGATCCCCATTGCGCAGAAGTTCTCAGAAGATCAGATATCATTACAAAATGCGACTCGGACGAACTTGGGCTCGATGGCATAGTAATTGAATTCGATAGGAAATCCAATTGATCCCTGGGAATGCGACGAACCGGAGGGCCGACCTCTGTGTCGGCCAGGGGCCGATTGCGGACGCCACAGAGGGCGTCCCTCCGGAAATCGGAAAAAAAGTCCGCCTGAAAGGCGATAAGTGCAGTAAGCTTGCGTGATTATCGTTCATACATCACTCAACTAGTGAACGCACGAAAAGGAGGACGTTATGAAAGTCAACGTGATCGCCGACGATCGAGAACAACAATGTGGCGTCCTCCAGGCATTGAATGAGATGGACCATGTTGAAACGCAGGTCTGGAGACTTGAATTGGGAGATTACCTGGTGGAAAACCGCCTCCTCGTTGAAAGAAAAACTCTGAGCGACTTTGCCATCTCGATTGTCGATGGGAGGCTTTTCAGCCAGGCGACCAGGCTATTCCGCTCTCCTTATGAAAGCGTTCTACTGCCTATCCGGTTGACTCAGCATGGTACAACATCTTGTATGTAGTGGGT
>CAZFWM010000180.1:0-14819 GCA_964522545.1 uncultured Thermodesulfobacteriota bacterium | reverse complement strand
CGCTCCTCGCGACATCCCTCAATTGAGTCCGCGTCGAAGACGCGGTTTTGTTCTCTATCTGAATTCAATGGATTAAAAAAAGAATTGTCGTGTCTTGTTGCGGTTTGGTAGGACCAAAAGTGAGAGGTTATTCAGGGAATGTGTTTGCTCTGAGGAAGCGATTATTGGTCGTGCCAGGCGAGGGGGCCCTCAGCTCCGGCGGCGTTTTCTGGATAGCAGAGCAAACAGGGCCGGCGTGATCCAGATCATGGATGTGACGAGCGCTTGGAGTCCGCCAGGGTCGTTGTCTGGTCCGACCAAACTACAGGAGCAGCCTCCCCCTCCGCCTCCTCCGGAGTCGGCAGGGGGCTCATCAGGTATGTCGTCCCCCTGGAGCTGGGTCCACAGCCAGAGGGCCCCGGCGATGAGCGCAAACTCCATGGTCTTGCAGAATCCCTCGTCGATCTCGCCGTCGCAGTCATTGTCGAGTCTGTCGCACTGCTCCTCGGCCCCGGGGTAGATCCATGGATTGAAAGGCCGGCAGTCGCAGGGATCGCCCACGCCGTCGGTATCGGTGTCGAGCTGATCGGGATTCACGATGGTCGGGCAGTTGTCGCAGCAGTAGCCCAGCTCATCTCCGTCCGCATCCACCTGGTCGAGATTCCAGCAGGTCGGGCAGTTGTCCTCCACGTCCAGCACGGTGTCGTCGTCGTCGTCCGGGTCGCAGGCGTCGCCCATGGTGTCTCCGTCCAGGTCCGCCTGGTCCGGATTGGTGTCATCCGGGCAGTTGTCGACCGAGTCGGAGACATCGTCGGCGTCCCGGTCGTCCCAGATCTCGCCGCCGAAGGTCACTTTCACCGGTTCGCTCTTGGGCCCCTCATTGCCCGCCTCGTCCACGGAGGCCACGGCGTAGCAGTACGTGATGCCCCTGCCGTCCGGGTAGATCAGATCGAGACCTTCGTCGACAAAGGTCTCGGAGATATCGAGATCCTGGTTGACGGTGTTCCGGTATGGCCCCCGGCACGGCTCCCGCATGTACGCGTAATGGCGGGAGCGGTAGACCCGGTAACCGGCGATGTCCGGCTCTCCGGCCGGGGTCCACTCGAGCTCCACCGAGCCCGGCGCGAGCTCCGCGGCCGAGAGATCAAGGGGCGCAGAGGGGGGCGTGAGATCGACGCCCTGAGCGGGGATGCGGATAACCGTCACAGAGTGCCGGGGAAATGTGAACGAGAATGTGCGCGACACATCGGCGAGCACGGAGGTCTCGGCCCTGACGCAATCGCCGTCGGGGCAGCTCGGAGTGCACTCCCTGGGCCAGGTGTACGGGGGAAACGGGAGCAGGCAGTCCTCCGGGTCGTTGTTGGCGGCCAGGTCATCCCCGGTTATGGTGTAGACGGTCGCCTCGGCGGACGGCTCGAAGAAGCCGTGCAGATTGACGGTCGTCGCCAGGTCCTCCCGGATGAGCTTGTTGACCACCACGATGGAGAGCCCGGACCCGTCTGAGCTGCGGGACGCGTAGGCGGCCGCCGGCTGGTACGAGCTGTCCCCGGTGACCAGGCCGTAGTCGATTCCCAGGGGGATCTTCCGCAACGGGACGCCCCGGAGCTCGCATTCCACCTGTATGCCGGGCATCATCTCCCTGAGGAGCTCCTGGACGTGATAGGTCACGCGCGGGTGGGGGTCTGCTCTCCCCTCCTGAAGGGGGAAGACATCCCAGTCGTCGGCGACTCCCTCTATGAGTCCATCGCGGGCCGGAGAGTCGCCAAAGAGCCGGAAGGTCAGGGCGAATTGGATCCTCTCCATCATATCGGCCAAGACCATGAAGTTCTCGGCGAAGTTCAGGGCCTCGCGCAGCCCGTATTGTATCGGCATGTACCAGTCGTAGATCGTGTTGTGTACGATCATCACCGGCTTGCCGGCCATGGAATGAAAGTCGTCCTCCAGGCCGAGACGCATCCACTGGGAGCTGGACTGTACCAGGTCGTTGATCAGGTCGCTGTCGCGCAGGTCGATGGTGAACCGGCCCGAGGCCGCCCCGTCGATCTGGACGATGGGGAAGAGCTGGAGCCAGCGGTACCCGGAGATCTCAGAGCCGCGGAGACGAAGGGTGTGGGTGCCCGCCTCCAGAAAGAGGGAGGCGCTGTAGGTGCCTTCGGTCTGTAGCAGGTCTATCGGGATCGTCGCCGCCGGGGCCTCCAGATCGTCGATGTAGAGGTCGAGAACGGGGTACCAGCCTTCTCGGGCCGCATAAAAGCTGAAGGTGTAAACCTCACTCTCCGGGAACGAGGCTTCCATGTCGATTGCGATCTCCGGCTTCCAGAGGAGGAATCCTTTGGCAGAGCCGCTGTAGCTGGGGAGATAGTAGTGGACATCCCATGCATCGAAGGCCCCGGGCGCCCCTGCCACGACCTGCTCGAACCAATCGTGGTTTCCGGGCTGGCCCGAGGCGATGACCTCGATCGAGTCGTCGATGGAGCGCATGGCGGCAGAGACATCGCTGATAAAAAGGGCGTAGTCCAGGGGCTGAAAGGCGCCGAAGGACTCATCGCCCATGAGCCAGTACTTCACGTTGTACGGCTCGGCATGTCCGTTTTCCGCCCGTATCTCGGCCCAGGCCACCCCGTTGTCCTGGGGAAGGCTGGTTCCCGGGTTGGTTCCAAGGGGTGCGTTGCAATACTCGACCCAGTCGGCCGCCTCCTGGGCCACCGTATCCGGGTTCAGGGAGAAGAAGAGGCTCGGGATGATGATCGTCTCGGCTCCCATGTCCTCGCAGAGCCGGAGGAACTCGTCCGGACCGAGGACGACCCGGTCGTTCTCGTTGAATATGGCCGGGGGCCTGTCCGCGAAGGGGCCGATCGTCTCTTTCCACCTGAATTTGTTGGACTTGCGGTACCCTCCCGGGTAGGCCATCACCCCGGGGGCCAGAGGGTCGACAAGATGGGTGAAGCCGCGCCACTTGCGCATGGCGCGCCGGTAGTCCTCGGTCGTGCTCGCCGTGTGGTCGATCCCGTTGATGTTTGCATGATAGTCGAAATAGATCCCGAAGAGGCTGTCATCCACCAATCCCATGCCCATCGAGGTATTGATGACGAGCTCGGGCTCCTCCGCCCGGGCAGGGCCGGTCGATAGGCAGAAGAGAACGATTGCGGCCGCTCCGAGCAGGGGCAGGAAGGATCGATCGAAAAAGAGCGACCTCGATGTCATATGGTGAGCCTTTTCTTGTGCTTCATGTGCAGAAAGATTTCTCGCTTCCCCTTCGCGGAGTTTATCCTGAGCGAAGCGAAGGACCTTGGGCTTCGGCTCACCGAAATGACAGGGTGTCGACTCGATGTGACACGTAGTGAGCTCAAAAAATCGTCGGATTATACAATATGTGATCCGGAAAAGAAACCGGGCCTATCAAGCCTACTATGGTAGACATAAACTTACTCCTCTTTCTTACAAACGTGTATTTGTGCTTTAATGTTATGAGGGCATTCACACTGACTCGAGGGTTAACCCACAGGAGGTCCTTATGAGCGCCGAGTGGATACGGAGATTGGCGATAATCGTATTCTTGCTGGTCTTTTCGGCACTTTCCCCGGCCTGCCACACCGCGCCCGCAGCTCAGACGCCCGCGGTCCGTGCCGCGGCTCTGCGGGACTTCGATCCGGGCCCGGTGAGTGAGGCCTTCCTGGCCCGGGCCCAGGAGTATCTCGAGTACTGTGTCGCTTCTTCCGGGGGGAACACCTTCACCCAGATCGCCCGAATGGAGCTCGACGAGGGCCCGATACACGAGCAGGGGGTCCGGGACGACCTGGCCTTCATCAACGAGCGCAACGATTGTAGCGACTTCCGCATGCAGGCCCTCATCCGGGTCCTCTACCAGTACGCCGAGAGCCCGCTCCTGCCGGCTGCCCTCCTGGAGGAGATCCGGCAGACCGTGCTCGACTTTAAGTACTGGATCGACGAGCCGGGCGTGGACGGCATGTGCTACTGGTCCGAGAACCACCAGATCCTCTTCCACACGTCCGAGTATCTCATGGGGCAGCTCTTCCCGGACGAGATCTTCTCCAATAACGGCATGACCGGAGCCGAGCACGCGGCCAAGGCCCTGCCCATGGTCCTCGACTGGCTTGCCTGGCGCGCGCGGGTCGGGTTTTCCGAATGGCACTCCAACGTCTACTACGACGAGGACATGGCCCCCCTCGTGAACCTCGTCGACTTCGCCGCCGATGACGAGGTGGCCACCCGGGCCGCCATGGTCCTCGATCTGCTCTGCTTCGACATCGCCCTGAACTCCCACTACGGCACCTTCGGCACCACCCACGGGCGCTCCTACGAGAACGATAAAAAGGGCGGGCGGGGGGAGAATACGGCGAGCGCATCGCGGCTCCTCTTCGGCGAGGGGATCTACAACTCCCGCTCTAGCATGAGCGCGGTGTCCCTGGCCACGAGCCGGCGCTACCACATGCCCCCCGTGCTCGAGGCGATCGGCGGCGACCACCCCGAGGTCCTCCTGGACCGGGAGCGGATGAGCATCGACCCGGCCGACGCCGCCCACTACGGCCTCGACTACGACGACTTCGAGTCGGGCATGTTCTTCTGGGGCATGGGGGCCTACGCCCACTGGCGCCTCATCGAGACCACGATCCGCATGGCCGAAGAGTACAATCTCTGGGAGGGATTCTTCGCCCCCTTCGAGATCGCCAAGTACCTGCTCCCCTTCGGTATCCTCCCGGCGCTGACCAGGACCTTCTGGCCCTTCGGCGACGGGGGTATGATGTCCGAGGTCAACTCCTACACCTTTCGCACCCCGGACTACATGCTCAGCTGCGCCCAGGACTGGGACCCCGGGCTCTGGGGGGCCCAGCAGCACGCCTGGCAGGCCACCCTCGACATCGACGCCGTGGTCTGGACCACCTACCCCGGCGGCATGCCCGACGACTACATGGCGGGCAACTGGACCGGAGGATTCATGCCCCGGGCCGCCCAACACGAAAACGTGCTCATCGCCGTCTACCAGTTCCAGCCCCCCACGCTCCCCTTCGTCAAGATGTTCCCGCCCTACACGCACGCCTACTTCCCCCGGGCCGCCTTCGACGAGGTGGTCGACTGCGATCACTGGGTCTTCGGCAGAAAAGGGGACGCATATGTGGCGCTCTACTCGAGCACCCCGCCCTGCTGGACCACGGAGGGGGAAGAGGCCGACCAGGAGCTGGTGGCGCACAATCGCAGCAACGTCTGGATCTGCGAGATGGGCCGGCAGGCAACCGACGGCCCCTTCGAGGACTTCACGGGCCGGATCCTCTCGGCCCCGGTCTATGTTCTCGGCCTCAAGGTCTTCTACCAGTCCCCGAGCCAGGGATGGATCTCCTTCGGGTGGGACGGGCCCTTCCGGGTGGAAGGGGCGATCGTGGAGCTCCATGACTACCCCCGCTACGACAACCCGTACTGCAACGCCCCCTTCGAGTCCGACACCTACCTCATCGAGAAGGAAGATCTGTCCCTTTTTCTGGACTTCCTGGCAGGCGAACGGCACATCGTAGAGTAGGGACGGCATTCATAACGCCCGGCCCAGGGTTTGATGAATCAAACCCCTACCTCGAACCGTCGCCGAATCTGTAGGGGCGCGATTCATCGCGCCCAGCTCATACAGCGTCTCGTCGCCACGGTGTTGCCTCCCTCCAATAAGCCGTTTTACCGTCAACCAGAAAAAATTGACTTAGCAAGCCAAACTTGATATAAAAAGTATCTGAAATCATGCCGTTTTGCAGATGCCCGCAACGACGTTCGAGATCCTATCCAGAGGGGGGCTGATCATGCATAAATATCAAACGACTTTCGTCTTCTTAATTCTGTCCCTTTTTGCAGTGTTTTCCTCTCAGGCCGGTGCTTGGGAGTGGGATGGCACCTCGGACCTCGGAGGGGCGACCTTTGTATGGGATTTTCTCGACGCCTCGGACGGCTACATCTATGCAGCTACAGGAAACAGCTTCGGAGATGTCTTCCGCTCGAACGATGAAGGGGCTAACTGGACAATCACCTCGAACCTGATCGGGGCGACTGAGGTCCGCTGCCTGCTCGAGCATTCGAACGGGACCATCTATGCCGGAACCTATCCAAACGGAGATGTCTTCCGTACGGATGACGGCGGTGCCACTTGGACCAACACCTCGGAGCTCCCCGGGGCAAGCTATGTTTTGTTTCTCCTCGAGGCCTCGGACGGTTACATCTATGCCGGGACGGCCCTCTATGGAGATGTTTTTCGGTCGAACGACGGGGGAGGCACTTGGACAAACACCTCCGAGCTCCTCAACGCAGCCTATGTAATCGATATTCTCGAGGCCTCGGATGGGTACATGTATGCCGCGACGGCCCTCTATGGAGATGTTTTTCGGACCAACGACGGAGGGGGCACGTGGACCAACACCTCCGAACTACCCGGAGCAAGCTGGGCCCTCGCTCTCATCGATGCCTCGGATGGGTACATCTATGTCGGGACGGCCTCTTATGGAGATGTCTTTCGAACGAACGACGAGGGGGCCACATGGACCATTACCTCGAACCTCGGAGGGGCGGATCGTGCGCTCTCCCTGCTCGAGGCCTCGAATGGAACCATCTATGCCGGAACGGGTCTGAGTGGAGACATCTTTCAAACAAACGACGGCGGGGCTACCTGGACCAACACCTCGCAGCTCGGCGGGGCGACCCGGGTCGATGCCTTGCTCGAGAGATCCGACGGCTACCTCCTCGCCGGGACGGGAAGCAGTTATGGAGACGTCTTCATGAGTAGTGAGCCTCTGGCTCCCACCCTGATCGAGTTGATTTCATTCGCAGCCTTTCCTCAATCCCCGGATGTCCGCTTGACCTGGGAGACGGCCTCGGAGATCGACAACGATGGTTTTCACCTCTGGCGGGCCGTGGAGGGAGAAGGAGAGTATACACGGATATCCTCGAGCCTGATTCCATCCGAGGGCGGGCCGATCTGGAGTGCGAGTTATGAGTATGTGGATGAAGATGTACCCGCAGGCCATACATATCAATACAAGCTCGAAGCAATAGATATCTACGGCGTTTCCACCTTCCACGGACCGATCGAGGTCATGATGGAGGAACAGGGCTGCTACATCGGTGTGGTTATGTGAGATGTGTTTCCGGCTCTCCACCTGCATTCTCCTCACTCTCCTTTTGACCATTCTCGCTTGCAGCCCAACCAACGTGCAGGTGCAGGTCGACGATCCAGGGACCGGCCCCCCCGTTCAAGGACAGGTCTTGAGCCGGGAGACGGCCCCTGCTGATCCTCTCTCCGATCCAACCTCCATGATCTCCCTGTGCGAGGCGGTGATAGCGGGTGACGAGAGTGTCCGGTCCGCTCTGGCCAGCCATTCTCTTGTCTCCAAGATGTCCGAGGGGATGCGATCCCAGGTCCCCTTCGATCCGGAGGCGTTCGCGGCCGCGGCCTTCGCGGCACAGAACGATCCGCGGTTCTCCTGGAATCGCCTCCGGAAGAACGCAGCCTACGTGGTTCCTTTCGTCGATTATCTAAGGAACAACCAACAGCAGCTCGTGGTGAAGTGCCTCGAAAAAGCCGGCGAGCTCTTGCTGGTCGAGGCCGATCCGGATCGGGTGACGATCAACCTCGTCTGCGGAAGCCCCTGGGACGCTTACGTGCTCATCTTCGACGGCCCCGAGCTCTTCTTCGATGTGGGCTGGATAGCGGATGATGAGCTCCAGCGGATGCTGCCCGGCTTCCGTGCGCTCCTTGCCCACGAGCTGTGGCATTTGTTGTTTCTCGCGCATCAGGAGCAGCACTGGGTCCGGGACTACCGGAAGAGCTCCGATCCTGCGGTCCAGTTCCTTTATCGCATGCTGAATGAAGGTGTCGGGCACTACTACTCCCTGTCCCCCGGGCTCTACCCGGATATCTCCTACTCCGATTTTCCTGATCGAGAGCAGACCGCCTTCCGCCTCCTTCGTGAAAATTATCCTAGGTATATGGCAGAGGCGGATGCGGAGTTGCGGCAAACGCTTCTATGGCATTCCCACGCAGGCGTCCCCTTCTGGGAGAAATGGGGAGCTGTTCCCGGAGCCATTGTGGTGTACTACCTCATAGAGGAATATGGCCGTGCATCCGTGCGACAGCTCATCGCATCCGAACCGTTCAGTATCTTCCTCAGCTACGATGCCATGTGCAAACAAAAGACGACCCTGCCGGTATTGCCGGAGCCACTGGTGTCGGACGCCGGGCGAGCGCTCGAGATGCATCAGAGTAATTGAAAAATTAGGTAGTTCCTGTCCGGAAATGTCATTCCGAGGCGATAGCCGAGGAATCTAAGGTTGCCAACTGAGTGCAATTGCAAGATTCCTCACTGCCCCTTCGCTTCGCTCAGGGCTTCGGTTCACCGGAATGACATGCCGGCGATATCGGCTATTTCTGGACAGACGCTAGGTAGAGCAAAGGAGATTGAATTGACAAATCGAGCAAACACTCATCTAGCACGCAAGTATTTGGTAAAGACGATAATCCTGTTTCTGATGGTCTTTTCCTCGATAAGTATATATGCGGAAGAGAATGAAAAGGCTGAGCGTCTGATCCGATTTAAAGCTATCTATCTGGATATGGATGGTACTGCTCTCGACTATAATAGAGAGGTGCGAAAAGCTACAATCGATGTGCTCGAAAAATATCGCCGCTGTGGAGGCCAGGTGGGGCTCGCGACAGGCAGAAGTCCGGAGCAGGTTCGACGCTACCTTGCAGATCTGAAGCCCAACCTGCCTCTCGTGCTTTACAATGGTGCCATGGTGACCACGCCCGATTCTAAGACCGTACTGTCAGAGGCCTTGCTGCCTTTAGGATTGCCAGAAGAGGTTCTTAAATCCGGGCTGATCAAAAAAGACGTAATTTCAGGAGTGGTGCTGCACTACTCGAAAAAAACGTTTGCCGCGCCGGAAGATGATATCATGCGAGAGTTTCACTCTCTCTCGATGATTAACGGTATTACCATTAGCGAGAACTATGAAGATCTTCTTCAATCTGTCAGCGAATATAAGGAGAAACCGATAAAGATCATGTTTGTGCTAAAGGAGGGAAAACAGGCGCAAAATATAGTTTCAGAAGTGAAAGCTAGATTCAATGAACATCCAATCGAAGTAATTCCCACATCGGAAACGGTAGAGATCGTGGCTGCCGGAGTAGACAAGTCAAATGCTCTTGAAAAAATATTAAAGAAACAAGGATTATCCAAAGACGATATAATAGCCTTCGGAGATAGTGGAAACGACACAGGCATGATGCGCATGATCGCGGTGAGTATTGCTATGCAAGATGCTTCGTGCAATACGGCCCGAGAAGCTCTCTTTGTCACGGGAAGCAACGATAGCGACGCTATCGCGAGAGTAATCGAGAGGCTGGTCCTTTTAGAAGCATGTGATGAGATCGCCCATGAACGTTGATCCAAAAGAAGAGCATCTTCGTTGAAACGGGGGAAATGAACAATGAGAGCGGGGCTGATAACAATTGGGATGTTGGCCACGGTCGCGTGCCTAGTCGCTGGATTGGGGCTTGGGACCGCGGATTCGTCGCAGCCGGCGGCCCCGGTCGAGCAGACCGGGCAGACCACCTCCTATGCGGCCGGGGACGACGGGGCCCTGGAGTGGGGGGTGGACTGGCCCCACCCTCGGTTCACCGACAACGGCGACGGCACTGTGAGCGACAACCTCACGGGCCTGGTCTGGACGGAGGACGCCAGATGCTTTGGCGGCCGTGTTTGGGACGATGCGCTGAGCAGCTGCAACGATCTGGAAAGCGGCAACTGCGGCCTGAGCGACGGCTCGAGTGCCGGCGACTGGCGCCTTCCCAATATCCGGGAGCTGACGAGCCTCGTCGATCTGGGTGAATTCGATCCGGTCCTGCCGAGCGGCCATCCCTTCTCCAACGTACAGTTGTTCTTGTACTGGGCGTCTACCACCCAAATGCCGCCCCTCACGGGGGACTCGTGGTGCGTGTACTTCTCCACCGGTCTCGTGACCCATTCCAACCAGGTCGGCGGTTACAATGTCTGGTGTGTTCGGGATGGATCCGATAAAAGATCGGCAAGTTCGTCATGGCAGGGTGCCCCGGTCGAGAAGACCGGGCAGACAGCGTCCATGGGGACCCGAGACGACGGGGATCTCAGGATGGGCGTGACCTGGCCCGATCCCCGGTTCACCGACGGCGGCGACGGCACCGTGACCGACAATCTGACGGACCTGGTCTGGATGGACGATGGCTCCTGTCTTGGCCAGGAGGTGTGGTCCGACGCCTTGAGCGCCTGCAATACGTTGGCGAGCGGGAGCTGCGACCTGAGCGACGGCTCGAGCCCAGGGGACTGGCGCCTTCCCAACAGGAAAGAGCTCCTCAGTCTCGCCCACCTCGGGCAATTTAATCCCAGTCTCCCCGATACGGCCGGTCCCGGCCAGTGGACTGCCGGCGATCCTTTCGCCCACTTGATACTGTCCTGGTACTGGTCGTCCACGACCTTCGCGGAGAATCCGGACGATGCCTGGATGGTGGACATATACTGGGGCATTGAATCCTACTATGACAATAAAATCGCCGATCACTACGTATGGTGCGTGCGGGGCGGAGCGACCCCCCTCAGCGAATTGATCCGCCCCTCGAGCGGCTCGGAAAGCTGCCCGACCTGTATCGACGGCATCCCCCCCGATCCGGGGCTCTTGGCCGGCTACGAGAGATTCACGATCCGAGATCCCGAGCCGGACCTCTACGAGGATTACATCACCCTCGAAGGACGCTCGGCCGCGGGCGTGACCCTTGCGATCCGGACGGTGCTCAAGAATCTGAGCCCCGGCGTGTATGCCCTCAACCCGGACGGGGGCAGCGGCGGCCCTCCGGACGGGTATTGGGAGTACAGCTTCACGAGCCAGGACGGCAAGACCGACGGCGTGACGGAACCGTCGCTGCCCCTTGAAGAGAAGGTCACCAAGATATGGCAGTTCGCCGACGAAGGGGGCGGAGCTTTCGATTTCTGGGTGGATGTTTACACCGGAGTCACAAAGGGGGGGGAGATGTGGCTCGGGGAGTTCAAGTTATCTCCAGGCTCCTGGGATAGAAGAGAACGGATTGGCGAGGCGGCGGATAATTTCATCCTGGACGACGGATCCCCGGAGATCCACGCGGGCGCGACCACAGGGGCCTTCATCGTGGCGAATCGGTTCTCCACGTCGGACCCCATTTCGCTTAGCGTGATCTCCTTCTACACAAGCGGAGAAGCGGCCAGGGACCCGGCCGAGGTGATCATTTACGAAGACCCGACCGGGATGGCCTCAGGGCCGGATCCGACCATGGAGGTTTGGCGGACCATGGTCGTGCTGGAGGACGGGGGCTTTCAGGAGGTCCCCCTGACCGGATGCCCCACACTCAATCCCGAAGGAAGCCCGGGCGCTGCTTTCTACGTGGCCGTGACAAACACAGCCGATCGAAGCTACACTCTGGGGATCGACATGACGGGACCCTATGCGGAAGCCTCGCATATCTCGACCGACGGCGGGATCACCTTCACCAAGATCTCCACCATGCCGATCATCGACGGCAACGCCATGATCCGGGTGAAAGCGAAACCGGCGGAGCCATGCTTCATCGGTGCGGTGATGGATTGAACGAACGATAAAAAATCGAAAAAATTTCGAAAAAGGGGTGTTTTTTCTAAGTTGTCATCGGAATCCAAGCTGCGATAGAATATGACGATTCTGCTGACCATCTCAACTACCAACAATCAGTTGACAGAAAGAGAAGGAGGGAGTCATGAAGGCAAAAGCGATCGGCGTGGCCCTGAGCCTGGTTCTGATTATGAGCATTTCCGCCCTTGCCGATGTGCCGGACGAGATCACCTACCAGGGCCGTCTACTGCTCAGCGGAGCCCCGGTGACCACGGCCACGAGCATTGTGTTCCGGCTGTACCAGACATTGGGCGGGGGAAGCGCGGTCTGGACGGAGACCCACGGTTCGGTGACTCCGGACAGCGAGGGGATCTACACGGTGATCCTCGGATCGACCCTGGCGATCCCGGACGGCTATGATGCGCTCTGGCTCGAGCTGGAAGTGGCCGGGAACACGCTCACTCCGCGCAAGAAGCTCACCTCGGCGCCGTTTGTGTTGAGGGCCGGGACGCTGCCAGGTTTGGGCGTAGTCGGACAGGCGACATTTGGCGGTAACCTAGGCATCGGGGAAACATCACCAGTGAATCTTCTGCATATTCAAGGTTCCGGCACGAGCGGACAAGTTACCGCTGCGATGATTTTGGAAAACAGCCATAGCGGGACCCTTGGATTGGATATTACGGGGTCGGCAGGCATTAGTCGCGCTCGTTGGCTATATGGTGGCGGCCCGGGAGAAGGCACCAACAGCCTGACCGAATTTATGACTTGGGTCCTGGAAGGTTCAAACGCCGGCAACGTCGGCATTGGAACGTCGAGTCCATCGCAGTACCAGAAGTTACACGTCGGGGGCAATCTGTTTGTAGCCCCAAACAGCGGGGCTGACAACCCGGGCTTGAGTCTCAGGGCATCCTCGGTATCGAACGTCGCTGTCATCGATGCGACGAAAATCGGCACGGGGACAATTCCAAACATGCAGTTTCAAATCGGCGGCGTGGAAAAGATGCGGCTCGATACTTCCGGCAACTTGCACGTATTTGGCAAGGCTACGATCACGGGAGGTGTTGATCCACCTTACATATCGTTCTCTGACGAGTCCCACGAAAGCATAAGAACGTTTGCCAAAGACGTGGATGAACATGAAAAAGTAATGCAATTCTGGAACAGGGCAGCTCACAGAATGGAAGTTTATGTTATCGAAGAAGACAGATTCTATACCGTGACGGGAGAATTGGTAGAAGAATAAATGGGGCCAACCAGCCACCTTCGATCGGTACTTCGCGGCGGTTCAGGGCATGATCGACTGGATCGAGGATGAAAACTTGCCTGTTTCCTGGATTACCGTGGGACATGGAATACATCATGAAGCGAATTGCAATCAACTTGTCGATTATTCTGGCCTTTTTATTCATCGGTTGCGAAAAAAGCAAAATAGATGTCGGCCCGGACGCCGATTCTCGGGGGCACACTGTGCCAACCGAGATTACGGCCAGGGCGAATGCCGATGTTCTGAAGGAGCTCCCATTTCACAACCAACAGGATTTTATAGACGCGCGAAAAGGCTTGATCGCAAGCGACCCTGATTTGCGCGTAAAGAACTCCCAGGGAGAAATTATATGGAATCAAGGCGCTTATGAATTTGTAGAGGGCGACGCACCTGCAAGTGTGAATCCCAGTTTGTGGCGGCAGGTCGGACTCAACAATATACACGGACTTTTCAAGGTGACCGACGGCATATATCAGGTCCGTGGGTACGATCTGGCAAATATGTCGATCATCGAAGGTGAGACCGGATGGATTATCGTCGATCCTTTGACAGCAAAAGAAACAGCCATGGCGGCGATCGACTTTGCCCGGAAGCACCTTGGAAACCGCCCGATCTTGGCGATCATTTTTACACACAGCCATATCGATCACTTTGGGGGTGTGCTGGGCATAATCAGCGCCGAGGAAGCAGAGAAACGCCACGTTCGAATTATCGCACCGGATCGATTCCTGGAAGAGGCCACCAGTGAGAATATCATCGCCGGAATCGCCATGGGACGCAGGTCCATGTACATGTACGGAAAACGCCTTGCCCGCTCTGAGCGAGGTCATATTGGTACGGGGCTCGGGAAGAGTCCGGCTTACGGTACTTTCGGAATTCTGGAACCGACGGAAATTGTGGACCACACTCCGCAAGAAAAGACGATTGACGGAGTACGCTTCATTTTTCAACACGTTCCGGAGTCGGAAGCCCCCGCGGAGCTCAACTTCTATCTGCCCGACCTCAAGGCGTTCTGTGGAGCGGAAATCGTCTCACACTCCCTGCACAATCTGTATACCCTGCGCGGCGCGAAAGTACGGTGCGCGCTTAAATGGAGCAACTATATTGGTGAGATAATCGAGCTGTTCGGCGAGGCGGACATCTGTTTTGGAACTCATCACTGGCCCACGTGGGGCAACGAACGAATCCTTGAATTTCTGAAAAATCAGAGAGATACATACAAATACATCCACGATCAGACGGTCCGACTGTTCAATAATGGCTATACGCCGACCGAGATCGCAGAGATGATCGAGCTCCCTGAATCTCTGCGCACTTCGTTTGCCAACCGGGGCTATTATGGGACCGTAAGACACAATGCCAGGGCCGTTTATCAAGCTTATCTGGGCTGGTACGACGGCAATCCCGCAAACCTCAACCCGTTATCTCCGAGGGAGGCGGGAATCCGATATGTAAAACTCATGGGGGGTGCGGAGTCGGTTCTCATCAAAGCACAGGAGTATTTCGATCAAGGCGAATATCGCTGGGTGGCCGAGCTCCTCAATCACCTGGTATTTGCAGAGCCCGACAACACTAGAGCAAAAGCGCTGCTGGCCCGCACCTATGATCAACTCGGTTATCAAGCTGAATCCGGCCCCTGGCGTGATGTTTATCTTACCGGTGCCTACGAGCTCAGACACGGAGCCCCGGAAAAAGGAATCGATGTCTCCCTTATGAAAGATGTATTGAAACAGACCTCCATAACATACTTTTTCGATTCCATGGCGGTCCGGTTGAACGGTCCGGAGGCCGAAGGAAAAGAAATAACCGTGAAAATCGTTTTTTCGGACCTTGATGAAAGTTATGAATTAGTGCTGGAAAATGCGGTATTACACCATCGAAAGCCCCCCGTTTCTGAATTTATGTCTCAAAAGCTGAGTTGAATTACACTACGAGA
>CAZFWM010000179.1:0-14928 GCA_964522545.1 uncultured Thermodesulfobacteriota bacterium | reverse complement strand
TGAACGGTCGAGGCGGCGGGTGCATCGAGGATCGAGCGCGCAAGGGCCTCCACGGGATCGGCGCTCTCGTCGACCTCGGCGGCTGCATAGTGGAAGCCGTACCCGCAGTCGTCGCCCACCACCTGGCCTCCGGCCTCCTCCATGACCGCCACGAGGCCGGCCGGCCGCGGTCCGACACCCGCAAGAAAGAGTCTTCGCCCGACCATGTCGGCGCCTTGGCGGTCGGGCAGGGCCTCGATGAGGCGCTCGAGCGCCTTGGCGTGCTCCTCGCGGGGCATCCAGAACGAGGACATGAGCGTGTCGAGGAGCTCCCGGTAGCTCAGCCGGGCCGGCTCATCGCGCAGCATTCGGTAGAGGGTGCGCAGTAGCGCCCGGTCCCGGTTATAGACGGCGATGCTCTCCATCAGTCCCTCGTCCGTCACATCCGTGTCGAGGTCACCGGAGAGGGCCTCCCGGAATTTTTTTATCTCGGTCAGGAGGTAGGGGAAGGCGCTGCGGCGGTCCTGGTAGCGGGGAAAGACGATGTCGTAGTGGAACCGGCCGGGGACACTGGCACGCCAGATCTCCGAGAGGTTCTGGAAGGCGTCGCACGTGGAGGGAAAGGCGAACCCGTCGCACACGTCGAGCTTGCCGCCCAGGGCCAGCTCGAGGGCGGTCCGGGCCAGGGTGCAGGTGAAGCTTTGCATCAGGGCGTCCGCCGAAGAGATCGGTACGGGAGAGCCCCAGATCCCGGCCGGCAGTGCGCCGGCGGCGTGGATGATCTCTTCCGGAACATATCGAGGCATGCAGTGGAGGCAGCCGATCACGGGCCTTCCTGTCCGCTCTTTCCACGACCCAACGGTCCCGGCCGGATCGCCGGCCGCGGATGCGAGACGGCCGAGTATTTCCCCGGCGTCCATTTTGTCCATTTCCTCTGGCTTTGCGGAGTCCTGCATCTCGGCTACCATCCTTTTCTTTTCTGCGTTCGGGGGTACCCCCGAACGGTGCGCGAACCTACCACAGAAGGAGCAAGGCGTCAATTATAGAGAAGGAGGCGGTCAGGCGATCCAAATAGGGCCATGATGGTCAACAGTCGACAGTCGAGAGTTGAGAGTTGAGAGTGATAAACAGATAACTCTCGACTCTAAACTGTGGACTGTCGACTATAAAGCTCAATACAGTCTCTGCGGCGGTAAGTTTTGCGAAATTGGCCGCAAAATTACCTCATTAACCTATTGACTCACCCGGTCATCTGGCATAATATTTACAGTTTGTGTCCAGTTCGAAAATGACCTTTTATTAAAAGGGGCTCAGTAATGGAAAACATGATGAGGCTCTTTTCCGGAAACGCAAACGAGCCGCTCGCAAAGGAGATCTGCGCAACCCTGGGAATTCCCCTCGGCAAAGCCGTCGTCCAGCGCTTCAGCGATGGTGAGGTCTGGGTGGAGATCAAGGAGAACGTACGGGGCCGGGACGTCTTCATCATCCAGCCGACCTGTCCGCCGGCCAACGATCACCTCATGGAGCTTCTCGTGATGATCGACGCGATGAAGCGCGCCTCGGCGGAGCGGATCACCGCGGTGATTCCTTACTACGGCTACTCCAGGCAGGATCGGAAGGTGGCCCCGCGCACTCCCATTTCGGCCAAGCTCGTGGCCGACCTCATCTCCGGGACCGGCGTGTCACGCGTCCTCTGCCTGGACCTGCACGCCGGGCAGATACAGGGCTTCTTCGACATCCCGGTGGACAACCTCTTCGCCTCGTCCGAGCAGCTCGACTTTATCAGGAAGTCCTTTCCGAGCGAGGACCGCGTGATCATCGCCCCGGACGCCGGGGGGGTCGAGCGCGCCCGGGCTTTTGCCAAACGGCTGCCCGCCTCGCTGGCGATCATCGACAAGAGGCGCGATGAGCCCAACGTGGCCAAGGCCATGAACATAATCGGTGAGGTGGATGGGAAGGTGGCCATCATCTTCGACGACATCGTCGACACGGCCGGAACCCTGGTCCAGGGAGCCATGGCCCTCAAGGAGAAGGGCGCCACAAAGGTCTGGGCCTGTTGCACCCATGGCATCTTCTCAGGGCCGGCGGTCGAGCGCCTGACCAACTCGCCCATCGAGCGTGTCGTCATAACGAATTCGATCCCCGTAAAGCCGGAAGTCGAGGCCAGCGGGAAGGTCGAGGTCCTCTCCGTGGCCGATCTGCTCGGGGAGGCGATCCGGCGAATATACTACCATCAGTCTGTGAGCTCGCTGTTTTTAAAGTGAGTCCACGCTTTTTAAGGAGGTAAGAGATAATGAACTTTGAGGAGCTCAAGGCAATTCCCCGCACGGAAACCGGCAAAGGGGTGGCGCGCAAGCTCAGGGCCAAGGGATTGATTCCCGCGGTCGTGTACGGGCCCAAGACACCCACGCGTCCCCTGACCCTGGATCAGAAAGATCTCAGCCGCATCCTGAAGACGGAGGCCGGGTCCAACGCGCTCATCCGTCTCCAGGTGGAGGGGGAGCCAGAGGACAAATGCCCCGTGGTGATGATCAAGGAACTCCAGAGCGACCACATCAAAGATACCCACTTACATACGGACCTCATCGAGATCGATATGACCGCCAAGATCGTGGTGGAGATCCCGGTCCAAATCACGGGAGAGTCGCCCGGGGTCGAAGAGGGAGGTGTTCTCGATTACCTCAAGCGCGAAGTTCAGGTCGAGTGTCTCCCGAAGGACATCCCCGAGAGCATCACAGTGGACGTGTCGGGCCTGAATATCGGTGATTCACTGACTCTCTCTGAAATCCAGGTGGGTGAAGGAATAGAAATCCTGGGCGACCTGAAGGAGCCGGTCATTGCCGTGGCGGCGCCCATGAAGGAGGAAGAGGTGGCCGTGGCCGAAGAGGAGGAGGAGGAAGAGGTTGAGGAGGGAGCGGCTGAAGAGGCGGCCCCGACCGATGCGGAAGGAGCCGAAGAGTCCGACAGCTCGAAGTGATTTAGTCTAGAGGGGCGGATTTTCCTTGTGAAGCTTCTTGTAGGCCTGGGCAACCCGGGAAGAGCCTATCAAGAAACCCGGCACAACCTGGGCTTCCAGGTGATAGATCTTTTTGCCCGCGACAACGGAATCCCGATCAGCAAGAAGAAGTTCAACGCGCAATTCGGGTCTGGGCGGTTCGAGAGCGAGAATGTCCTGATCCTGAAGCCCTCGACCTACATGAACAGGAGCGGGATTGCGGTATCCGCCTTTGTCGATTTTTACCGGCTGGGTCCGGACGATCTGGTCGTGAGCCACGATGACGTGGACCTTCCTCTGGGCAGGATTCGGCTGCGGCGTGGGGGAGGGGATGGCGGCCACAAGGGAGTCCGGAGCGTGATCGAATGGACCGGCAGCGCGGATTTCACCCGTCTGAGGATGGGGGTGGGGCGGCCGGAGGGCCTGGAATCGGTCGAGCATTTTGTGCTCCAGCCGTTCCGGAAAGATGAAAGAGCCGCTGCGCTCTCCCTGGCGGAGCAGGGGGCAAGAGCCCTGGAAGTATTGCTGGTCAAGGGCCGTGCCGCGGCGATGAACGAATTCAACCCGGCTTAGGGCCAGGGATCGGGGATCAGGGAGGGCAAGACACTGGGGTTCATCTGCGGCATTGTAGGGCTTCCCAATGTGGGCAAGTCGACTATCTTCAATGCCCTTACGGCGTCCCGGGTCGCGGTGGAGAACTACCCATTCTGTACGATCGATCCGAACATCGGATTGGTGCCGGTCCCGGATGATCGGCTCGACGCGCTCGTGCCGCTCGTAAGGCCGGACAAGGTGACCCCCACGACGATCGAGTTTCTCGATGTGGCCGGACTCGTTCGAGGGGCGAGCCGGGGCGAGGGGCTGGGGAACCAGTTTCTAGGCCACGTGCACCGCGCCGATGCGATCGTTCACGTGGTGCGCTGCTTCGAGGATGACCATGTGGCCCATGTGGACGGCACGGTCGATCCGGTAAGGGACCTCGAGGTCATAAGCACCGAGCTTGCCCTGGCCGACCTGGATGTGCTCGAGAGGCGCCGGGAGAAGCTCAGAAGGGGAGCGAAGTCAGGAGATCCGCAGATCAAGAGTGACCTCGAAGTCATCGAGGCGATGGTAGAAGCACTGGGTAGGGGGAACCCTCTCCGGGACCTGGAGGGCCCCGAGCGCCATGATGAGCTCTGCCGCGAGTTCGGTCTCCTGACTCAAAAGCCGATCTTCTATGTGGCTAACATCGATGAGGACCGGGGCGGCGATCGCGAGCGGCTGGCGGCCGAGATAGCCGCCCGAGCGCCGGAGGCTTCAGCCGAGGTCGTTGTGATCTGCGGCAAGCTGGAGGCGGAGCTCGAAGACCTGACCCCCGCGGAGCGACAGGAGTTCCTCGAGGAGGCCGGGTTTTCAGAGTCGGGTCTACACCGTCTCATTCGGACCGGGCACAGGGTGCTCGACTTGATCACGTTTTACACGGTCGTGGGAACGGAAATGCGGGCCTGGACGCTGAGGCGGGGCTCCAGCGCCCTGGAGGCGGCCGCCAAGATACATTCCGACATGGCCCGGGGGTTTATAAAGGCCGAGGTCACCCATTACAGCGATTTTATAGAGATCGGCTCCGAGGCCGGCGCGCGCGATGCAGGGCATGTTCACATAGAGGGCCGGGATTACGTCATGCAGGATGGAGACATCGCGCGGTTTCGATTTAATGTTTAGCTATCAGCTATCAGCTATCAGCTGTCAGCTGTCAGCAAGAAGCTGAAGGCTGATCGCTGACAGCTGATAGCTTGTTTTTAAAAAGCAACTGTGATACCGGAAATCGAGAAGTGAATCGACATTCTGAGAGTGTCGACCCTAACGTTAGGGTCAGTTGCTCCTTGCTCTGAAAGGGATCTTTTAGGGCCGAACAAGTCCGGCTGCCCGCACGGCGGCTGCCGGACGTGAGCTCGCATGACGAATGAAGCGGGCGGAGACCGAAAGGAGGATTGTCTATGAAGGCGAGACGATACGAGACGATATTTATCATCGTACCTGACTTGAAAGAGGAAGAGTACGTGTCCATCCGTAAATGGGCCAGGAATATCGTCAAAAATAACAGCGGGCTTGTGGCGTCTATCGAGGATTGGGGCAAGAAGAAGCTCGCCTATCCCATCCGGAAGAAACAAAAGGGGCTTTACATCCTGCTGAACTACTTCGGGAGCGAGAAGGTGGTGTCCGAATTAGAGCGGAACATGAGGATCAAGGAGGAGATCCTCCGGTTTCTGACGATCAAGCTGGAGGAAGAGACAGAGGTTGATGAGACGACCTTCGAAGAACCCGCCGAAGAAGAAGCCGTCGAAGAGGAGGCCGTCGAGGCGAAAGGGGAAGAGACAGCTGCGGATAAAGAAGAGATGATAGCGGAGTCACCCAAGGAGGAGGTCTTGGAGGCCGGTGAAGGAGAGGCGGAGGCCGTCGAAGCGCCGCCTGCGGGGGACGATGGGGGAGAGGAGGCCGGCAGCATTGAAGAGGAGACCGTAGTGGAGACCGTAGAAGAGACCGTAGAGGGGAGCGATGCCGAAATCATAGCCGCTGAGGAGCCCCTCCGGGCCGAAGACGTCGGAGGAGGTGAAGAAGCCGCCGACAAATCAGACCTGGAGGATGAGCCTCTTGCGCCGGATGAGGCCATGGAGGAGGAGGGGCCGAAGGATCATCTTGATGAAAAGGCGTAACCGGCTCAAGATGGCAGAAGGCTGAAAACTCAGAATATCCATTTTTTCCATATTAAGGGGATAGTCATGGCGAAGAGAGAAATGAAGACCAGAAAAAAGAAACTTTTTACACGCCGAAAGGTGTGCAGGTTTTGTGCGGACAGCTCCCTCCGGATCAGTTACAAGGATGTGAAGACTCTCCGTTATTTTGTCACGGAGAGGGGCAAGATCATACCGAGGCGAATCTCCGGTAACTGCGCCAAGCATCAGCGCAATATTATGCTGGCCATCAAGAGATCCCGTCATATTGCTTTGATGCCGTACACGTCGCGGGAACCATAGAGGGCTGAATTGAAATAAAGATTGGAGGACTGCCGTGCGAATCATATTGAAAGAGGATGTCAAGGCTCTGGGCAAGATAGGCGACATCGTTGAGGTAGCGGATGGGTACGGGCGCAACTACCTGCTTCCAAGGGGAATGGCGGAGGAGGCGACCACCCGGAGCATGAAGATATTTGAGCACAAGAAGCGCCTTGTTTCACACAAGATTAACCGGGTGAAGAAGGATGCGGAAAAGATCAGCCATCAGCTCGAGCGTGTCTCCTGTACTGTAAGGTGCCAGGCGGGCGAGGGCGACAAGATCTTCGGGTCCGTGACGACCATGGACATCGAGAAAAGCCTGAAGGCCGAGGGGCTCGAGATCGACCGGAAGAAGATCGTCCTGGAAGAGCCGATCAAGAGCCTCGGCGTGTACACGGTCCCGGTGAAGGTCCATCCCGAGGTTACGGCCAAGCTGAAGGTCTGGGTGGTCAAGGAATAAGACCATGTCCGAGATCGAGAGCGATGCCTATAAGGTTCCCCCACAGAACATAGAGGCCGAGCAGTCCGTGCTGGGCTGTATCCTGATCGAGAACGAATCGATCGAAAAGATCATAGAAAACCTCGACCGGGACGACTTCTACCGGGAATCCCACCGCCAGATCTTCGAGGCGATACACTCCCTCTACGAGCGGGGAGAGCCGGTGGACCTGGTGACGCTGTCCGACCATCTGCGCGGCCACAATCTTCTCGAGTCGGTGGGCGGCGCTTCCTACTTGAGCAGCCTGACAAACATGGTCCCCTCTGCCGCGAACATCGCCTACTATGGCCGCCTGGTTCGGGATAAGGCGGTCAGGCGGCGGATGATCGCCGCGGCGGCCGAGATCGCCGAGATGGCTTACGATGATCCGGGCGACGTGGACGAGTCGCTGGACCAGGCGGAGAGAAAGATCTTCGAGGTCTCGGAACAGAGGTCCCGGCCCTCTTTCTCTCAGATCAATGACATCGTCAAGGTCAACATCAAGAAGCTCATGGATCTATACGAGCGACAGGAGTCGGTCACCGGAGTGCCCACAGGATTCAAGGACCTGGACCACCTCACCGCAGGCTTCCAGCCGTCGGACCTGATCATCATCGCCGGACGCCCGAGTATGGGCAAGACCGCACTGGCCCTGAACATGGCCCAGTATATCGGCATAAATTCCACCATGCCCATCCCGGTCGGCCTGTTTTCGCTAGAGATGTCTAAAGAGCAGCTCGTGATGCGGATGCTCTGCGCCGAGGCCAAGGTGAACGGTAGCAATCTGCGCAGGGGGTTCCTCAGCGACCGCGACTGGAAAAGGCTTACGAAAGCGGCCGGCAAGTTCTCCGAAGCGCCGATCTTCATCGACGACACCCCGGCCATTACGGTCCTGGAGATGCGTGCCAAGGCCAGGCGGCTGAAAAAGGAGTTCGGTCTGGGCCTGATCGTCGTCGACTACCTCCAGCTCATGCGGGGCAAGGGGCGGGGACGCTCCGACTCCCGGGAGCAGGAGATCTCGGAGATCTCCCGCTCTCTGAAGGCCCTGGCCAAGGAGCTCAACGTCCCGGTGATCGCCCTGTCGCAGCTCAACAGGGGGGTTGAGAGCCGGACCGACAAACGCCCCCTCCTTTCGGACCTGCGTGAGTCCGGGGCCATCGAACAGGACGCCGATGTGATCGCATTCATCTATCGGGATGAGGTCTACAACCAGAACAGCGAGGACAACAAGAATGTGGCGGAGCTCCTTCTGAGCAAACAGCGCAACGGCCCGATCGGCAAAGTGATGCTGACGTTTCAGTCCCAGTACACGCTGTTCCAGGACCACATCGCCATGGACGTCCCCGGCGACGCCCGGGGATTTGCAGGAGAGTAACTATGGGGATGATTGGGATTAAGGGGATAATGGGGGTAAAGGGAATGCAGGGAGTAAAGGGAATGCAGGGAGTAAAGGGAATGCAGGGAGTAAAGGGAATGCAGGGGGGAAAGGGAATGCAGGGGACAGGCCTCCCGATTTCGACGGCCTTTCGCCTGGGCCTCGCACTAGCGCTCGTCGTTGCCTCCGGCGCCTGCGGGGATCCTGAAGCCCCCGTGATTGACCCGCTCTATGTGATCTCCTGTTACGAGGAGGACCCGCCAGAGCCGCAGGGAGAGATCGTGGGCGGCGAGGAGGTCCCGGACGGGGGCATCGCCACCTGTTCACCCATCACCGTGGTCGGCAGGATCATGGACAATGTGGCCGTTGTGGATCCGGAGATTCACCTCGTAGGGAGGAGGCGCGACGTCCACGATACGGAAAAGCGCGTCCTCCGCGAGGGAGATCACTTCTCGGTCAGCTTTCCCGGACTCAGGCTGGCGGATGGAGACGCCCTCCTGCTCACTGCGATCGGCCTTGCCGGTGAGCGCACGGAGATCGTCTTCGCTTTCAGCGAGATCGGAAATGACTGGTTCCGGGTCGATGTGATCGAGGCAAGCGGGGAAGGCCCGGATATCCGGCACACCTGCCCGGCTGACCAGGATGTCGTGTGGGCCTATGACCTGGAGATCACCGGCTCGGTGAGCGCCGGCTGGATCGTTCCCTCAATCGAGGCCCTGCTGTACCGGGAATCGATCGCGAGACGGGATCTGGAAGAAGCTTTGGAGGTGCACCCGACCCGGGGAAAATTCGCCATAACCCTGAGCCTCATAGACCCGCGTTCGTCATGGGAGATCGTGAGCGATCCGGTGGCGCGCCTGTTTCCGCCTTCCTACAGCCTCGTCATCTCCGCCCTCGATCCCGCCGATCAGGGAGACTACCAGGGGAGAATGACCGTGAGGTCCGTGGACTTCACCTTTTCCCCTCCCCGGGACATGGGCCTCTACTACGACCTCGAGGCCCCGGAGCTGAGCTTTATCTCCCCCACCGAGGATGAGATCGGAGAGGGTACCCAGGTAAGGGAAGAATCGGAGTTCACGGTCACCGCCGTCACGTTGGACAACGCCGGCGAGCCCAAGGAGATAGGCGTCTATCTGAATGACAAGCCGGTCTTTTTCGTCGACAAATCATACCTCTCCCTTGAGGGGGAGTTCACCCAGATCTTCCAGCTCGAGCGGAGTATCCTGGGTGACATGACCAATCGGATCCGCTTCCGCGTAGAAGATATCAACGGCCGGGTCAGGCAGCGCCTTGTCAACGTCCTCTTCGACATCCCCGACACCGATTCGGAGCCCCCGACGATCTTTGTCGCCCCTTCGCACCCCGCTCCCGATGAGGACGGCGAGGTGGTCGTGCCGGTCGGCGGCGCCATGAATCTCACAGGCGTGATCGTAGACGATGGGGGGGAGCCGTCGGTTTACATGGCCGTGCTGGGAGGAACCATAGAGAATCACGGACTCGGTCCGCTCAGCCCCGGGCGCGAGGTGATCGATCTTCCCCTGAATCTGGAGGGAGGCTTTCCCCAGATCCAGGCTGAGCAGGTCCGCATCGCCGACCTGGGGCCATGGAGCGTGATCGGTCTGTGGGCCCATGATGCGGTCTGGAACTCCTCCTTTCTCCTGATCACCTTCGAGGGCGGGGACCTCCTGGACGGCGAGATGAAGGCCGTCTTTACCTATCTCTGAGTCGAAGACGTCGTCTGCATCGCCGCATCCCAAAACGTGACACGCCCCTTGCCTCTTTTTTTTGCCTCATACATTGCAGTATCAGCACGAGAAACATACTCGGCTGTTGTCAGAAGCCGGTCGTCGCTTATTTCTACGACCCCGGCGCTGAACGAACAGCGCAGCGTGCTCTCGCCGATTTCCCTGGAGCGGAACCGCTCCAGGATCCGTTCGATAGAGCCGGCTGATGTGTCTTTGTTCGATTGGGGAAGATAAATCACAAACTCTTCTCCACCATAGCGTGTCGCCGGTCTGGTGTCCGTGGGTGTCGTTGATCTTTTTAAAATCGTCAAGGTCAATGAAGGCTATGCTGGCGATGCCGCCGTATCGGTCCACTTTTCTCAGCTCCCGCTCGACCGCCTGTTCCCAGGCCGTACGCTTCAGTAGACCGGTGAGGCTGTCCGTCAGGTTCAGCTCCTCCTGTTCCGCCTGCCTCTTCAGGACCGCCTTTATCTTTGCCTTCAGAACGTTGAAGGAGAAGGGCTTCGTTATGTAGTCGATGGCTCCGGACTCGAGGCCTTCGATGGCCATCTCCCT
Organism: uncultured Thermodesulfobacteriota bacterium; assembly: GCA_964522545.1. Lineage (GTDB taxonomy): Bacteria > Desulfobacterota > DSWW01 > CAZFWM01 > CAZFWM01 > CAZFWM01. The sequence continues at coordinate 4,769 of CAZFWM010000179.1, read as the reverse complement.
GGAGGCTTTAGCGGTCAGGAGAATGATCGGGATGAGGCTCAGGTCTTCATCGCTCCTCAGGGCCCGGCACATGGCATAGCCGTCCATTTTTGGCATCATCACATCACTGATGATCAGATTCGGCTTGAACTCTCTGGCCTTCTTCAACCCCTCTTCGCCGTTTTTTGCCTCGATCACCAGGTATTCTTTTTCAATGCCCTTTCGTATGAAATTTCTCATGTCGCGGTTGTCCTCCACGACGAGGATCGTCTCATGATCCTTTGACAGTGAGACGTCGCTCTCCCGCCGCTCGGCGGCCCGTATCGATTCCAGCCCGGATGACTCGAGGCGGGCGTAGTGTAGAACCGGCTCGTCCCCGGCTTCCTCTCTCGGGATCTCCTCCCCCTCTTCGTGATCCGGCGCTTTCGGAAGAGACAGGACGAACTCGGTCCCTTCGTTCGGGGTGCTGGTCACGTCCAGGGTCCCTCCGTGAATCTTGACCAGCTCCTTGACCAGGCTCAAGCCTATCCCCGTCCCCTCCTGCTCCCTCGTTGCGGAGCCGTGGACCTGGTGAAATCGATCGAAAATATGGGGCAGCTCGTGCGGCGGAATTCCGGGGCCCGTATCCTTCACGGATACGATCGCCCATCGTCTGTCCTCACTCTCGGATAGGGACAGAAGAACCTCACCCCCCTCCGGGGTGAATTTGCAGGCATTGGAAAGCAGATTGGAAATGATCTTTTCTGTGATCTCCTGGTCGAAAGAGAGATGTAGGTCATCGCGGTCGATCCTTGTTTTCAGGGTTATCCCGTTTCTCTCGGCATAGGGAGCAAAGGAATTGGCCAGGTATTCCACGAACTTCGAGAAGTCCTCCCTCTTGGCATTGAGCCGCAGCTTGTCGACATCGATTTTCGATAGGTCGAGAAGCTGATTGATCAGCCTCAAGAGGCGCCTTGCATTGTTTGCCATCATCTCCATTTTGTTACGCAGCGCGTCGTCCAGCGGTCCGTCGGCACCGGAGAGGGAAGTCTCCAGAGGGCCGAGTATCAGAGTCAACGGTGTGCGGAGCTCATGGGATATGTTTTGAAAGAACTGCGTTTTTTGCTGGTCCTGTTCCTGCACTCTGAATAGAAGCCGCTCGGACCTCTTCTGCTCCTGCCGCAGCCGGTCCTCTGCAGCGATGGCGCCGTAGCGGCCTATCAGGGAGTTGATGATGACGAGGAAGAACACACTGTACTCGACGAATATCCTGAGCATGGTGGCGTCGGGTCCGCTTATCCTGTACAGAGGTCCGAAGTGGTTCCCCAGGACGAGCGCCAGGTGATAGGTCGCCACGATCCCTGCGAGCGCAATCAACATCAGCTTGGTTTCGTGCCTTCGGAAGAGGGTAATGGCCCCGCCCGCCGTGAAGAATATCAGCAGATAGAGCATGCTCTCCTTCCCCATGGCAACGGTAGCGAAGGCCAGGTGCCAATTGAGCAAGCCACCGAAGTAGAAAAGGGCCAGGGTGTGATGCTTGAACCGGTTCAGCAGGGGAGTCAGCGACAGGAGAACATTGAGCGCGCAGAGCTCGATAAAGATGAATGTCCACCGGTTGGCAATGCAGAGCATCATGTAGGGCACGTTTACGGCAATCATGAACAGGGTGCCCAGGTTGCTCATCTGGATGTACTTCGCCTCTTCCGGAGTCATTCCGTCCGGCACGCCGATGTCGATGAAGTCCTTTATTCTATTCACTGTTATCTACCTCGTTGAAGGACTCTATGAGAACAGCTGGTTTGCTCGCTTCTCCAACAGGCCGAAATGGCCATTGTTCTGTGTGAGCGAATCTCCGTTATGTCCCTCTCTCGAGTAGGCCGAAATAGTCGTCGATCGCCCGGCGGAGCTCCCCGGCTCCTGCGATCTCAAAGGCCTCGTGTCGGAACTTCGTGCTTCCATGCAGCCCCTTTGTGTACCACGCCAGATGTTTTCGGAAGGAGCGTACGGCGATGCTCTCGCCGTAGAACTCTATGGCCGTGGCAAGGTGATCGAGGATCAACGACCGCTTCTCCGCTGGGGTGGGCTCCGGAGGGATGGGATTGCCTGCCATGTGGGCGAGTATCTCGTTGAAGATCCAGGGGCGGCTCAGGGCGGCCCTGCCGATCATGATCCCGTCACAGCCGGTTTCCCGGACCATGCGCCCCGCGTCGGCGGCGCTTCGGACATCCCCGTTCCCGATGACCGGCACGCCCACCCGCTCTTTGACCCTGGCTATGATCGTCCAGTCCGCCTCCCCGGTGAAGCCCCGGGCCCGTGTTCGCGGGTGGACGGTTACGGCGTCCACGCCGCATTGCTCGGCAATCGCCGCGATTTCTGGCGCGTTGATCCGCGCCGCATCCCATCCGGAGCGTATCTTCACAGTGAGGGGCAGGCTCAGGGCCGGGCGTACGGCCCTGAGTATCGCCTCGATCCGGCGTGGTTCGAGCATGAGAGATGCCCCGGACCCTCGCCGGCAGACGCGCCTGGCCGGGCACCCCATGTTGATGTCGACGAGCACCGCCCCTGCGGCCTCCGCCATCCGGGCGGCACGGGCCAATACCTGCGGGTCCGAACCGAAGATCTGAATGGCCGTGGGCCCTTCCTGCGGCAGTAGGCGGCAGAGGGCGAGGGTCTTCCTGCCTTCATACACTAGTCCGTCGGCACTTACCATCTCGGAGAAGGAGAGTGCGCAGCCGCCCCTCTTCGCCTGGATCCGGAAGGGGGGGGAGGTGATTCCCGACATGGGAGCCATCACGAGGTTCTGCTCGAGAGTCAGGGTCCCAATCTGGAGGGGGCGGATGCAGGCGGACGGCAATGGCTGAACCTCCATGGTCAATCCTAACGTTGCATACAACGCTTGCGGTTTTATGCAACGTTAGGGTGAATTGTCCGATCGGTGAAAAAGTCACTCCGGTAATGATAGCACGGTCATAGGGGCGGTCAATGGCGACTATCTTCCTGGATGATCGAAATCGACTGATCGCTTTTATACCTCTCTGCGAATATTGACTTCCATATGAACGCTGATTCCAGACCGTTCGGTTCGGTCGTTCACACTCGGAAGCCCCGGAGTGCCCCTGAGACTGCTTTTTCCGTTGTGGGGCATTGTGCATCCTCGGCCCGGGGAAGCAGGGATGGTGCGGGGGGACGGAGCACAGCCTCCTCCGGAAGACCGGAGGTCTTCCCGTACATATCTCTGGCCGGGATTTTGCTAAACAGGATATTGGACTTTCTCAGAACGAAATGCGCCGGCCCGGTTAAACCCGAAAAATGCAGTAGCCACCTACTGCACTTTTCGGGTTAAAGGAGACAGAGGAATGAAGAGATTATCCATCAAACAGTGGCCGAAGGAGGACAGACCCAGAGAAAAGATCCTCGGGGCCGGGCCAGAGAACCTCTCCGATGCGGAGCTGCTTGCGATCATCTTGAGGACCGGAGACCGGGCGGCCGGGCTGACCGCTCTGGATCAGGCCCGGCTGCTCATCGCCATTCACGACGGCTTCCGCAATCTGGGCCGGGCCACATCGGCCGAGCTCTTCGAGGTAAAGGGTGTCGGTCCGGCAAAGGCGGCCTCCATCCTTGCCGCCGTGGAGATCGCGCGTCGGATCGCCAGCAAGCGAAGCGCCGTGGGAGAGTCGATCCACTGCAGCGAGGACGTCTTTCAGCATTATCACGAGAGGCTTTGCGATAAGAAAAAGGAGATCTTTTACGCGCTGTTGCTGGACGGCAAGAACCGCAACATAAAAGAGATCAAGGTGAGCGAGGGGTCGCTCACTGCCAGTCTGGTTCATCCCAGAGAGGTGTTCAATCCGGTCATTCGGGAGTCGGCTGCGGGTGTGATCCTGGTTCACAATCACCCGAGCGGTGATCCCACTCCCAGCCGCGAGGACATCGATCTGACCGAGCGTCTTCAGGAGGTGGGGCGGCTGGTCGGGGTGAAGGTCATCGATCACGTAATCATCGGAAACGGCACCTACCACAGCTTCGTGGACGGAGGCCGGATTTCGTGATCGGAAAAGGCACAAAGGGGGTGCTCAATGATACTGTGTCGCTATCCCTTTGTGCCTCTGTTCATGGGCTATCGGTTTTCACCGATACTTAAAATGGGATATTGTCCCCGCCGAAGGGATCGTCCGCGGGGGGGGTGGAGGATGGTCCGCCGCCGGAGGGCTCGGTAGGCCCGGAGAAAGACTCGGGGGCCGACTGCTGAGTTTCGCCCGCACGACCGAGAAACACAATGTTCTGGGCGGTGATCTCGGTGGTCGTGCGGTTGTTTCCTTCACGATCGTCCCACTGCCGGGTCTGAAGGCGGCCCTCCACATAAACCTGTCTCCCCTTCTTGAGGTACTCTCGGCACACCTCGGCTGTCTTCCCAAAGACTACGATCCGGTGCCACTCGGTCCGCTCCTCCCGCCGGCCCTCCTTGTTCGTCCAGACCTCGTTCGTGGCAAGGGTGAAGTTGGCCACGGCAGCCCCGGCTCCCGTGTAGCGAACTTCGGGGTCCCGGCCGAGGTTGCCGATCAACATGACTCGATTCAAGCTTCCCATGGTTGTTTCCTCCTCCTTTTGGGAAGAAATATCTTCTTCCGCAGATTGCTTCGAACCGTACCAGCAATACCTGGCTTAGTCAATAATGTGAATTAGGATGTGAATTAGGTGTCAGGGATCGGGGACCAGGGATCATGTACATATCTTACAATGGATGGGGTATGGTGTGTCGTTTCCCAATTTTATTCAGAAGACAGTAGAAGCAAGAAATATTTTCATGTATA
>CAZFWM010000178.1:0-14986 GCA_964522545.1 uncultured Thermodesulfobacteriota bacterium | reverse complement strand
TTTTTTCAAAAATCAATCAGGACAGCAAGTTATGCGACTTTGCCGGAACCCTGGCACCCGTTTGTCAAGGGAAAAGTGGGATCTCCCGGTCACCCCGACGTGCTGTCGCCCCATGGTTCTCCTCCGGGCATTTCGGCAGAAGGATGAGCGCACCGGAAGCCGCCTGAGCCAGGACGACGAGGTCGCATGCCTCGATCCTCCCGTCCGGGGCCGGGGCCGCGATGATCGGCAGGCCCGAGGCGTCGCAGATCTCCAGGGGCGCAAGGTCGAGGGCCAGGCACTCCTGGGCGATGGGCCCAAGGCGGCCGAGCCCGAAGGGCAGAGCCAGGGCCAGGTCGGAAGCTCTCAGATGCCCGTCGGGGCCTCCGTAGCCTGCCACGTCCCCGTACAGGACCCATTCGTCGCACACGTCTCCCAGCCCGTCGGCATCCGAGTCGGCCTGGTCCGGGTTCCAGTCGGACGGGCAGTTGTCGAAGGTGTCGATGGCGCCGTCGCCGTCGGCGTCCGGCGCGCCCCCACCCAGGGTAGTGGCAGGGTCCCCGAAGAGCACGTACATCCGGACATTGTCGCCGTCGATCCCTCCGACCGTGTGTGCGGCGATCTTTGCCTCTGTCGTGGCCGCCCCGAGAACTCGCTCCCCTGTGTCGAATAAGATCCCGTAGAGGGTTCTGACCAGGACATCCAGCTCATCGGGATAACCGAGCCCGGTCTCGCTCCAGACGGCCACGGCCCCCCGCTCCGGGGCCCGGAGCAGCTCCTCGGCGATGCAGAAGGAGTCGGTATGGTGAGGGAAAAAGCCGTTCACACAGCTCATGGTGGTGAAAAAGCTCAGCCTGCCGGGATTGTCCAGGTCCCGGACGTCATCGGACTCGAAAACAGGCGCGGACTGGCCGGACAAATGCCCCCAGTTGTCGACGCCGCCGTGGCCGAAGTAGTTAGTGAGCAGGGCCCCTGAATCGAGGGCGGCGATGATGGCCTCCGTCACTTCATCCGTCTGAGAGAAATCCTCGAGATAGACCTTCGCCGCCGAGAGGCCGGCCGGGGCGAGATGTTCTCCGGCGAGCCGGTTCGAGGTGATCTGGAATTCCTCGTCGTCGTCGTCGGCCACGAGCAGGGCGGTCTCGGTCCAGTCGGATCTCCGGTGCAAAGTGTCCTGGGCCCGGCCCGTGTGCGATCCGCGATCCGGGCCCTCGAGACTCTCATAGCCCGTTATCTTCTCCACCACGTCGGCGGCCTCGCCCGCCTCCTGGACCGAGATCCGGCCTATGAAGAGGTCGGGCAAGAAGTCGCTCCCATCCACACAGACGAACCAGTTGTCCGTTGGTGTCTGGCCGAGATCCCACGTCTCGAAGTGATAGGTGGGGATGTAGTTCAGGTTGTCCGTACCGTAGTGGTTCTTGTAGTCGATGTTTGCGTCGCCCACGAGCAGCACGTAGAGGGGCGCCGGGGACTCCCAGCTCTCATAGGCGTACCGGATGAAGTCTCGGATCGCCGTGGGATCGAACACGCCGTGGCTGAACTCGTCATAGACATCGTCGATCTTCACTCGTTCCACACGCATCCCCTGAGCCCGGCGAAACTCAGCGAGCGCTCCCACGGCCTCATAGAAGTCGGGATGGGTGATGAGAAGGTAGTCGGCGCCGTTGGCTGGTGAGGCGAGCGAGGAGGGCTCGTCGAGCCGGATCCGGTCGGGGGCGATCTTCGAGGGAGCGGCGACGGCCAGATAGCGCCCCGTCCAGGGGAGATCGTCCTCGAATGTCGCGGTCCAGGACTGGTCTTCCTGTTCGATGACAGCCCCGGTTATCAGCCCCGGCGAGGTGGAGTTCGTGATGTCGTAGACCCAGATGTCGGGTGATTCAAATCCGCCCACGCGATACTCGAAAGGCCCGACGCCCCCGCCGTAGAATACCAGGGCATCCCCCTCGGTCGTAAAAGTGTCGTCGAATTCGACCTCGATCCAGTTGACATAGATGATGTCCGAGGATACGCCGAGGTCGTTTACCTCCTCCACAGTGAGGGTGTTGTCCCCGTCGATCAGGGCCGAGTGGGGCACGCTCGACTCGAACAGGACCTCCGCCTGTCCGTTCCAGGTGAAGTCGCCAATCAAGCCGCCGTTGAGATAGATACGGGTGTGGTGGTCCGGATCTTTGGGAATATCGGTCTTTCCCACCAGCTCCACCCGGATGAGGGCTTCGTCTCCGGATGGCGGAATGTGTTCGAGCAGGAAAGGAAAGGACTCGCTGTTCCCCAAAACGATTTCAGACCAGAACCAGTGGTCCCGTCCCTCCCCGTCGGGCCGTCCCATCCAGTATGTCTCCTCTTCCTCGATGTGCGCCGAATTTCGGAAGGTCTCGGGGACAGGGTATATGCCGGTCGGGGTTCCGTCCCGCTCGGCCATACGGGCCGCCGGGGCCGAGGACTCGTAGACCCAGTAGACATTGGTGTCCGTGAACTCCCCGGTCATGGCCTCGCCCCAGAGCTCGACAAAATCTCCGGGATCGAATGTCCCATCGCCCCCGCCGTCGATCCTCACCGGGAGGTCCGCCCCGCCTGCCTGCACGGCGATGCGATCCGGATCAGCTCCGGAAAGGTCGAGGCCGGAAGCGAGGAGATCCCCGTAGCTCACGGTGTAAAGCCCGGCCCGGCTCACATCGACCTTGGCCGCGGGATACTCGACTCTGCCTGTTCGCGACCCTTGTCCACGAGAAATTTTATCCGCGTCGGAGCCGGGCCGGCGCCAGGCCATAGAGTCGGGATTGACGAGGCGGCGCCCGAGCATCCGATCAAAGGCGGCCAGCAACCCCGGCGCGAGCCTCGACGGCTCGCCGGGTAGGGCCGCGGCCGGGGTCCCGTATCGAATGCGGATCCGGATTCTGGAGTAGATCTCGATCTCCTCCGAGGCCGGGTTGAACCGGACCGGGCAGATCCGGATCCTTGCCACCCTGAGACCGCGGATCACGGCTGTGTCGAGAACTTCGGTAAGATGCTCCGGATAGAAGGCATCGGTTCCATACCGGGCAGGATCGGGGACGATCCGAACCATCCTGCTCCATTTCCACTCCCCCTCATGGAGCAATACGGGCCGGGGAGCAGGCACGATGCGGTAGCCGGAGCGACTTTCGCTCTCAGTTTCGATCACCTCCACGATCGGATCGGCGAACGGAGGAAGCCCTACTAGGAGACCCCGAACCGGGAGGTCCGGCGCCCCGTGCTCTGAGGTCCTGCCGAGGCCTTCGATCTCCACAGTCTGATAGGATTCGCCCTCCACCTCCCGGGTTCTGAAGACCGGGCTCCCGGGCCGGAATTCGAGCACGAGCCCCGCGGCGTCGGATGCGAGAATGCTCAGGTCAGCCTCCCCGGTAATCCATCCCTGAGCATTCGCCTCGGGAAGAAGGGCCGGAGTCAGCACCAGGACAAATAAGAGAGAAAGGACAATCGCCATCGCCGCTTTCATCCCTCGAGCAGGCCTTTCTCGGCCAGGGCGGTGAGGAACCGCTCCACGTCGGCCGTAACATCGATATCAGGGCCTTTACCGCAGCGGGCCCGGAGCGCCCGGGCGATCTCAGAGACCGTGCGCTCGCCATCGGCAAGCTCCACCACAAGACGCCCCGTGCGGTTCAACACGTGCACCCGGTCATTCTCGGAATCGTAGATCACGCGTTCAGGCCCGAGATCCCGGATGACGAGCCCTTTCCTGAGCCTTGGTCTTGAGTGCTTTTCCATTCGCGGGTCCTTATTCGTAGGGGCGCCGCTTGCTGCGCCCAATTCCCGGAGACTTTTTCTCGGCCAAATCCCCGTCGTTCCCGCGGAAGCGGGAACCCAGTATTGTACTCATTTTCTGGATCCCCGCTTTCGCGGGGATGACGGTGCGAGGGAAATATCGGATTTCCTGCTGAACACCTTCAGCCCCTACTGTAAAAGGTACCAAAATTAGCCACCACGGACAATTGAGGGGAGGGGATCACGAGAGAGGAGGAATTCACAATTTGACGCCCCATCCATGACATGCCGGGCGTTTTTATGTAAGATTCATTTAATGGACCCATTCGATCCGACCTACAAACCACTCCTTGTGCCGGGCCTCATTCAGGAGCGACGCGGAGAGCTCTCCCTCCTCATCCACCCGGAGTTCCCGACCTGGACCGTTGTGAACAGGCTGGGCAGCGAAGTGATCCGGCTTGCGGACGGGAGGCGCGATATCGCGACGATCACCGCTCGGATTGCGCAGCGCTACCATCGTCCGGGCGAGGAGATCCTCCCCGACATCGCCCGCTTTCTCGATCAGCTGGACAAGGCCAGGATGCTGCACAGGGACGCAAAGAGCCCGCCCGTGGAGCCTCTGCCGCAGCGGCTCGACGTGGTCTCCGTAAACGTGACCGACCGGTGCAACTTGGCCTGCCGGCACTGCGGTGTGGTGCCGCGTGCGGCCGGTCCCCGTGCGCTGGAGTCAGGACAGATCCGCAGGATCGTCGACGAGGCTCGGGATCTCGGGGCACGGGAGTTCACCCTGAGCGGAGGGGAGCCCCTGGTGCGCGAGGACTGGGCCGACCTCCTGCGTTATTCGGTCGCCCGATTTCATACCGTGCACCTCTTCACAAACGCCACCCGGATCGACCGGGAGAGGGCGCGGCTCATCGCCGACCTCGGCGTGGACATTCAGATCAGCCTCGACGGCGCCTCGGGCGCCGTGCACGACAACCTGCGCGGACAGGGCGCCTTCGGACGAACCATGGAGGGGATCGAAAACCTCCAGCGGTCCGGCGCCGGGGGGCGCATCACCTTTAACTACTGCGTGATGCGGGCCAACCGGGATGATATCTTCCCGACCCTCGACCTCGCAGAGAAGATGGGGATCTCTCTGGTCCGCTTTCTCCCTATCTCCAGAATCGGGCGGGCCCGGGAGTCGTGGTCCGAGTTGAGCGTGGGCAGGGAAGATGCGATCGCCCTCTACGAGCGTCTCTATCGATGGGCCTTCACGGCTCCGGGCTCCCTGCGGATCGATCCCGGCCTCAAAGGCTTCCACCTCCGAGTCCGGGACCCGGAGGACCCGTACAGGACCTGCCCCCTGGGCAGCCGTCTCCTGGTGGACGCCGACGGTGGGATCTATCCGTGTCCCTGCCTGATGAACGACAACTACCGGATCGGCGACGCGGCCGGGGCCGGCCTGGCTGGCGCCCTCCGCTCGGATCGGCTCAGGCGGCTCTGGGCCGCCTTCACTGGCCGCAAGGATGCGATCGCCAAGTGCCGGGCCTGCCCATGGCGACAGCTCTGTGGGGCCGCCTGTGCGGGGCGGGTCATACAGCAGACCGGCAGGCTCAACGAGGTCGATGATCTGTGCGATCTGCGCCGGCGTCTTTATCCCGAGGCGATCTTCGCCCTGGCCGGGCAACCGCCGGCACCAGGCCGATTCGACGGCGAGTCGTGGTGCTGAAGATGACGGACCTCTACCGGTTCTTCGATCTCCACGTCGGGATCTCCTCGGATGAGACAGAATTCCCGAGCCTGTTCGGACGAATGTTCCCCCGGTTCCGAATCGACCCGACGAAGGAGGCCCCCGAACCCGAGGTTCTCCTGGAGTTGACCGTCCGCCCCGGTCCCAACAAAAAGGACCCAACCATCCGCTGCGGCCGCCAACATTTCCGGCTCGCCCCGCCCCCCTGGCTCCTGGGGCACGCCTTTTCGCTCGCCCTGGGGCAAATCTTCGACCGGGTCTCGACGCACTTCCTGCTCCACGGCGGCGCAGTCTCGTCCGACAGCGGGGGGATCATCCTGTCTGGCCCCTCGTCGACCGGGAAGACGACCCTGGTGCTCGAGCTGGTTCGCCGGGGCCTCGGCTATCTCTCGGACGATGTCGCACCTCTGGGGCGCGAGTCCCGGCTCCTGGCGCCGTTCCCGAAGAGCGCTGCCGTGAGAGAAGGGACCCTAGCGCTGCTCGGCCTCGATCCACACATGGGCTCCCCTTCGCCACCGGGCCGGGGATTCGGCGCCAAGCGGTGTCTGGATGCCGGAGACCTGCCGGGCGCCCGGGTCGGAACACCCTGTCCGGTTCGTCTCATACTCTTCCTTCAGGGGGGCGGCTCGGAAGCCGGCGGCACAGCATGGACCAAGGCGGACCGGGAAGATGATCACATCATCGACCTGGGCCTCCTGGACGGATCGAGCCCGGTCCCGGCCGAGTTGAGCTCCATCCCGAGCGTCGAGCTCATCTCATCACGCGAAGATGAAGGGATCCGTGTGGCCCGGTTCCGGCTGAGCGGAACGGCGCGCCTCACCCGCACTGTCCTCAAACTGTTGGGAGAACACCGCGACACCATTCTCTACGCGGAGACCGCCAAGACCGCTGGACCGGACTTCGACTGCGCGCCCGTGCTGACACCATTGAGCCCATCGGATGGAGTGGCCGAGCTCCTGAGGGACATGAAGAACCGCACCGAGGGGGGGCTGCTTTTCGCCGAATGCAGCGGCCGCCTCACGCGCATCTTCGTTGAGTTGGCCGATGCACTCGCGGAGGCGTCCTTCTTCAGGCTCACCCCGGGCGCGCCGGACCGGACGGCCGACCTGATCTGTTCGGTGATACGAAAAGGAGGTTAGTAGTACCCATCCCGGCTTCGTCGGGATCTTACTCTCTTACAACTCCCCGTCGTTCCCGCGGAAGCGGGAACCCACAAATGTGCTCATTTTCTGGATCCCCGCTTCCGCGGGGATGACGGTGCAATGAAGAAATTGGATTTCCTCCGATCAAGTTATGATGAACCGCAACATAAGCATCCTCATCGCCATCCTCCTCATCGGCCTTGCGGCCCGGGGGATCGGCATCACATCCGAGTCGCTCTGGTGCGATGAGATCTCCAGCCTCAACCATGTCGAGCAGGACTTTCCCGCCTTCTTCGATTCTCTTCTGAATGTGGATGTCCACCCGCCCCTCTATTTCATCCTGCTGCGGGGCTGGTGCCGGCTCTTCGGCGCAAACGCCTTGAGTGCCCGTCTCCTTTCGCTCGTGCTGGGCCTGCTCTGTCTGCCGGCCGCCTTTTCCCTGGGCCGCCGTCTCCTCGATGAGAGGGCGAGCCTGATGGCGGCCCTGTTCCTGGCCCTCTCGCCGATCCACGTCTTCTATGCCCAGGAAGCGCGCGCATACACACTGCTCGCCCTACTCGTGCTCCTCGCCGTCGCCTCCCTGATCGATGCCCTCGAGAATGACCGGCCCAGAGACTGGGCATTGCTCGTCATCTGGAATACAGCGCTCCTCTACACCCATTACACAACCCTCGCCTTCATCCTCTGCGAGGCGGCGGCCTTGGTGATCTCCAGGCCGGCGCGGGCAGCCTATGCGAAGCTGGCCCTCTCGCTCCTCCTGTCGGGCCTCCTGTTCGCGCCCTGGGTCGGCCCCTTCCTGGCCCAGGCGGGCCGATTCCGCGGCGCCGCACAGTACCAGGCCTGGGGGGGCGTTGCACCGGCCGACCTGGTCCGGGTTGTCAAAGAGCTCCTCTACGGCAAGGAGGCGGTGATCCTCTACCTCATCCTCGCATTCGGACCTCTTGCAGCCTCCGCGCCGGAATCGCTCCGGAAACTCTCTCAGCCGCTGCTCTGGGCTCTGGGGCCGCTCTGTCTCCTCGCCGCCTTTTCCCTGTTCATAGCACCCATGCTGGCGGGCCGCTTTCTTTTAGGCGCCCTCCCCTTCTTCTTTCTCATCGCCGCGACAGGCACGATCGACCTGGCCGGGAGGATCGCCGGGGCGAGGCCGGAGGCCCGGCGTGCCAGGGCCTTCGTGGCGCTGGTCGTACTTCTCGCATTCGCGATCAACGGCAAATACCTGTACAATCAGCTGCGGCGTCCAGACCGGGTCGACCTCAGGCCTGTAGCCCGGCACCTCGAAGCCGCAGCCGATTCGGTGGCCCTGGTCGTCGTGATACCCGATCACCACCTGCCGGTCCTCCGCCACTACCTGCGATCGGTTCCGTCCGGTGGGCTCAGGCAGGCCATCGCCGTGTTTCGCGGCACCCCGGTCCAGGACCTCCGAGAACGCCTCGATCGCGAACTCTGGCCGGGCCGGGAGATCATCCTGGTCTATTGCGCCTCTGAGGCACCGGAAGCGAAAGGGCTCCAGGATTACTTCGAACAGAACTTCCGCAGGATCGGGCGGGAAACCTTCGAGAGGGTCAATGTCTTCAGGTACGTCGATTGATCCAGGAATGGAGCGCCCCTCACCCCGGGCCCTAACCTGGATACCGACCGCATCCGCGGCGGCCAGGGCGGCCCGGATCTATCTGTTCCGACGGCTCGATCGTCCCCGAACGCTTCCGATGAGCCTCACCCTGAGCATCACGGACTCGTGCGACATGCGCTGCCGGACCTGCCACCTCTGGCAGATGCGCGGCAGGCGATCAGGCCCCGGCCCGCTCACTTCGGAAGAGTATGACCGGATACTCGCCTCCATCGGCGGAAGGATCTATCACGTCACGGTCACTGGGGGCGAGCCCTTCGATCGGGACGACCTGGTGGAGATCTGCGCCAGTGTACATGACCGGTGCAGGCCGTTTGTCATGGTGATCCCGACCAGCGGCTCTTCTCCCGAGCAAGTCTCCGGCCGGACCGAACAGATCGTGAGCCGCTGCCCCGGATCGAGAATCGTTGTGAACCTCTCCATCGACGGGATCGGAGATCGTCACGACCGGCTGCGCGGCCGCCCCGGGGCGTTCGAACGGGTCATCAAGACATTTCAGGCGCTGCGGCGTCTCAGAGGCCGGAATCTCACATTGGGGACCAACACGGTCATCTCGCGGTACAATGCGGCCGAGGTCCCTGCGATCCACCGCTACCTCTCCTCGCTTCGGCCCGACTCGATGGTCTTCGACCTTGCCGAGCCGAGGTCCGAGCTCGGCACCTCCGGCGAACCGCTCACACCTGAAGGGCCTGAGGCCGAGGCCGCGATCCGCTTCGTGGCCGATGCGCTCCGCTCGGAGCGGCGCACGGGCCTGGCACGACTCATCCGGTCGCTTCGCCTTGCAAGCTATGTTGAGCTCATCCGTACAGTCTGGTCCGGCCGCACCCGACTTCCCTGCATGGCCGCCTTTGCCTCGGCCCACCTCCAGCCGGACGGCGAGCTCTGGTCCTGCCCGGCCGCGGGCATGTCCATGGGAAACCTGCGGGACGACGGCTACGACTTCCGGCGGGTCTATTTCGGCGATAAGGCCCGTGAAGTGCGGGCCCGGATCCGGCTCGCCCCCTGTTCGTGCACCACGGCCACCATGGGCTACCTCAATCTCATCTGCAATCCCACCGGCCTCGCACACACAGCGCGGGCCCTGTTTCAGGGGGCCGTGTGATGATCCTGTTTGCATTTGCCATGGCCCCGCTATACGATAAAAAAAAAGGATGCCCCAGTCCTCAAAGCAGCTCAGGTCATAATCAAAGACTGAGAGATTTCTGAAATGAAGATTAAACTCCTCTATCCTCCAAAGTTCTATGATAACAGTTTCTATGGTTCCTACGCTGGAAACCTGGCCCGCGTTCCCCTGATCAGCCTCCCCGTCCTGACGTCCTTTTTAAGGCAGCGCGGTTTTGAGGTCGATCAGGATGACCTCGACGTCATCGTACACGAAGACAACAAGAAAGGGATCGACGAGCTGCAGGTCGATATGAGCCTATTCAATGACCGTGCACGGATCATCGATTTCCTTCGCTCGGGGAGCGCATCGGAGCTCGAGGCCCAAGGGAGGCGGATACTTGCCAAGACCGACTATCACGAATATGACATCATCGGTTTCTCAATCATCAGCGAGTGGAATTTCTCCGGCATCGCATCAACCCTGGTCCTTGCCAAGCTCATTCAGGAAGAGACCGAGGCCCTCATCGCTGTTGGAGGAAGCGACGTCGGGGGGGTGATGGATTGGCTCGACCTGGAAGATGCGATGCGATTCATCGATTTTCTATGCCTGCCCCCTCGACACTTTGAATTTCTCGATATCCTGTTGGCACTCCAGAAAGATAAAGACGCAACCCAAGGGGCGGCCAATGTCGCCACGAGGGATTACATTACAACCTATGCCCAGAACCTCCCTCCCGTCATCTTCGGCAAGAGGACAAAGTACCTGGAAGATCAGGTTCGCTTCCTCTCACATCAGATGGTGAATCACGACACGAGGGCCAGGTTTCCAAGCCCTGACTTCTCGGGACTTCCGATCGAGCTCTACCGACTCTCCTTCGATGACCTCGACCGGGAGCTGGAGGTGAATCATCCGGTCCTCATCCTGCCTTACTATTTCATGTTGGGCTGTCCTTTTAACTGCATCTTTTGTCGCTCTTCGGCGGAGGAGGATAATTACTGTATCAAAGACGTAGACCATATCGTCGACGACCTGGAAGCCTTGATAAAAGAGTATGGCACTAGTTTTTTTATGTTTCTCAATCCGGAGGTGAATCCCACCAGGAAGTTCACCAGGAACCTTTTTAAGGAGATGGAGAACAGGGACGTACAAATTCTCTGGTCAGACTGCGCTACCTTCGCAAATCTCGACGACGCCTCACTTGAGCAATTATACAAGGCCGGAGCGAGAAGGCTCATCTTTGGAGCCGAAACCGCCTCGCCCCGATTACTGAAGTATGTGGAAAAGCGGACGACGATTAAGCACATGGAGAAGATCCTAAAGAGGTCTCATGAATTGGGCATATGGAACGAAATCGAAATCATCTGCGGCCTTCCGCATGAAACCGATGAGGATATCCGGCATACCTGCGACTTCCTCAGTCGCAACGCAGAATATATCGATTGGGTTCATCTCCATAAATTCAAGTTGTTATACAGCAAGCTCCTCCTCTACCCTGAGCGCTATGGCATTACGAACATCCGTCAAAAGCCGAATCCCAGGTATCCCGGGAAGGCCTTTGACGAAGTGGGCGGTCTTAAGTGGGACGACAAGGACCGGCAAATCGAGGAATCCTTCGAAACAACTCATTCAGTAGCAAAGGAGATCCATCAGAGAGGATATATCCACACCGACGAATCCTTTGTCCGGCTCTTTACTCTTTTTTCGCTGATTAACGACAAGTCGAAGATCAGAGAATACAATATCGCTCATCCTACCTTGCTCACATAATCTATGCGTCTCTACCTTATGTCGCTCCGCGATTATGATGATTCTATTTACAATTGCCTTGGTTTCACTATATGATTCGGCGCAAAAGGAGGAGAATAAAAATGATAATAACAAGACTCGGTTTATGGATCTGCCTGGCTTCGGCCCTCGCCCTGATTGCCGGCCCGCAATCGGCGGGAGCGGACAATCCCGGCAAGCCGGGCGAACCGGCTCGCCCGGAGATGATCATCTCTTATGACGACGGATCTCCGGACGACTCCTTCTCTTTCAACCGATCCTTCCTCAAGTACTCAAACATGTTCGATGTGGTCCGGCCCTGCCAGGTTCTGGAGCTCCATTACTACATCGCCCAAAATCCCGGCCAGCGGTTCAATGCGGCTATTCTCGATTCAACCCTTTCCGGCGAACCCGGGACGTATCTGCTCGATCCCTTTGAAGTGAGACCCGGATCCACGGGCTGGTTCGTGGTGGACGTATCGGACTACGCCATCGAGGTGGAGGATCGATTCTTCGTCTCCCTGGAGAGTCTCTTCGAGGATCCCTATTTCGGATATGACGACGAGGACAACGGGCACGCATGGGGCGAGCACTTTTTAGACGGGTGGGTCCCGATGCAGGGGACCTACTTTGTGAGGGCCCTGGTACTCGTAGAAGGCGGGACCTGCTTCATCGAGATGGCTACAGAGTTATAGCTTGATAATGAAATTGTGGCACAGGTCACTTCTGATCGTCCTCACTTCGCTCGCCCTGGCTCCCTCCCCTTCCTCCGCCCAGACCGGCCTCTTCTTTGACGAATTCGGGGTCGGACCGGCCGCCATCGGGATGGGACAGGCCATGACCGCGGTGGCCGACGACTACTCGGCCGCCTACTACAACCCGGCCGGCCTGGTTCAGGCAACGGATCCGCTCGCCGTCACCCTCGGCTACCAGTACGCCAAGCCCCGGATGCGGGGCCGGTTCGAAGGGCGCCCGGACCTCGACTTCTCCGAGGACGACGCCTCCCGGGGCCTGCTCGTGGGCTCGACCACCCGGTTCGGCGCCATCGATGTGATCCGGGAAAACGCCCCCTGGATGGACCGCGCCGCCCTCGGCCTCGTACTCTTCGCCAACCTCCCGGAGATCAACCAGTTCTACAATCCCGAGTTCCGGCAGGATCCGTACCCCCTGCGCTACAACAGCCGCTGGTCCCTGTTCAACTTCGCCCTCTCCGCCGCCTGCCGTGTGACCGACTGGCTCTCCGTAGGCGCCGGGATCATGCCGCGGGTCGACAGCTACCAGGACACATCCGACATGCCGGTGGCGATCAACATCGCCATGGATCCGACCACCGACGATCCGACAAAGGGATTCCGGCTGAAGCTCCGCCAGAAGACCGAGCTGAGCGTGGTCCCCATCGCAGGGATCCTGGCACGAATTCCCGTACTGGGGCGCCCGGACGGGCTCCGCATCGGGGCGGTCTTCAGGGACCAGTTCGGTGGCTACTATGGCACGGGGCCGACGCGGATCGACGTGGTCTGGGAACTCCCCGACGGAAGCACGATTCTGATCTGGCCGAGCCCGGAGGGGAGGACCGTGGACTACATCGGCTTCTGCCCACGCCAGGTCTCGGCCGGGGCAGCCGTCCGCCTACTCGAGGAGCTGCTCGTATCGGCGGAGCTCACCTGGAAGGATTTCTCCAAATTTCGGTTCTTCTGGCACCTCCCGCCAAGCCCGCGGTTCAGCGACACCTGGGTTCCGCGCATCGGCCTGGCTCTTGACAGGCCCGTGGGGATCGACCGTGCAATCCTGAGAAAGATCGCTCGCGCCGGGCTCCGGCTCGGCTACTACTACGAACCCACACCCGTGCCCGACATGAGCGGGGCGATGAATATTCTCGACACGGACCAGCACGTGCTCGGGGTGGGCTTCAGCGTGGACTATCGGGCCAAGGGATTCAAATTGGTAAGCCTTGACGCCTATTTCCAGGCTCACTTTTTCGAGGGCCGGACCATCGCCAACGACCGGGACCCCCTGTACGGTCCCATCGAGCTCGACGGATACGCCACGAGCGCCGGCGTGAGCCTCACTGTGGTATTTTGAAACGAAATGAAAATATCGAACAGCAGAACAAGGAACCGCAGAATTTTGAAGGAAGGAAGTGTCCCATGTCCTCTTTCCTACCTTCTGCGGTTCGATATTCCTTGTTCAATATTCGATATTCTCTTTTTCTTGCGGCTCGGCTGTGTCAAAGTGTTTGCCTGCTCACTTGCGGCCCTCCTCCTCTCCACCACCCCGGCCCTGGGTCAGACCGGCCAGTTCCTCGATGAGTTCGGAGCCGGAGTCAGGGCTATGGCCATGGGACAGGCATTCACCGCGGTGGCCGACGACTATTCGGCCGCCTACTACAATCCGGCCGGCCTCACCCGGATCGAACACATCTTCGAGAGCGCAAATGCGTACATCTACATGGCCGTACACCCGAGGGTCCGCTTCCGGGACGAGCCGGATGAGAACATCGATGCCGACAAGCCGCTCCACGGCCTGCACACCGGTATCGCCAGCAACCTCGACATCGAGCGGCTGATCGCCGCCTATCCCTGGCTCGAGCCCCTCGCGTTCGGCCTGGTCTCCTGGCTCAATCTGCCCGAGATCAATCAGTACTATACCACTCCCTACGGGCACACCCCCCACTTCCTCCGGTACTCCCACCGCTTCCAGCTCCTCAGCATGGCCATCTCCTTTGCCTACCGCGTTACGCCCTGGCTCTCCGTGGGAGCGGGAGCCATGCCGAACATTACCAGCGTGTCGACCCAGAGCTCTTTCGAGGCGCTCAACATGATCGACGATCCGGTACAGGGCCAGCGCCTCAGCATCCATCAGACCGCCAAGGTCTTCATATCACCTATCGCGGGCCTGCTTGTGAGCCCCCCCCAGGCGAGATGGAGGGACCGAATTTCAATGGGCCTCACCTACCGGGGTCAGATCAAATCATTTCACGGGAAGGGGCCGCTCCTCGAGCAGGGCTTTGGGATCGAGACCGAAGAGGGCCGGATCCTCCCCATCTTTACCATCCCCATGGTCCAGATCATCAATCTGGTGAGCTTCAACCCGCACCAGATCACCGCGGGGATCGCGGCCAGGCCGCTCAGGGGATGGTTGGTCTCGGTCGACCTGACGTGGAAGGACTACTCCGACTACCGCACCTATATCGATGAGGTTCCGGATCCGGCGTTTCGCGACACCTGGGTCCCCCGCCTCGGCCTGGAGTACTGTCTCTTCATAGACAGGGACACACCGCTCGGGCAGCTCAGGAGCCTCTCCCTCCAGGCCGGCTACTACTTCGAGCCCACGCCCGTACGGGGAATGAGCGGGCCTTACAACCTCCTCGACGCCGACCAGGACGTTTTCTCCTTCGGCTTCGCCGCAGACCTCTTCGCTGGCGGCATGGACCATTTTTTTGAGGGATTCTTCCAGATCCACCGCCTGCGGCCTGTTGCCGCCGACAATGAGGGCGATCCATTCTACGGCCCCATGTACATCGACGGTCTCGTCTTCGGCGGCGGCCTCTCCTACACGACCAAATTCTGACCGGGTGCCGCTTCCAGACCCTCTCCAGCACAATTGAATTATCGCCCTTCGGGCGGGCTAATGAGCTCAATTGATCCTGGGGTTGACACCCCAGGCTACATGACCTGACCCCTTCGGGGTCAATTGGATTTCCTATCGAATTGAATTATCGCCCTTCGGGCGGGCTAATGAGCTCAATTGATCCTGGGGTTGACACCCCAGGCTACATGACCTGACCCCTTCGGGGTCAATTGGATTTCCTATCGAATTGAATTATCGCCCTTCGGGCGGGCTAATGAGCTCAATTGATCCTGGGGTTGACACCCCAGGCTACATGACCTGACCCC
>CAZFWM010000177.1:0-15120 GCA_964522545.1 uncultured Thermodesulfobacteriota bacterium | reverse complement strand
CAATCCCCCGAGTACAGTATGCCAATGGGCTCGGGGGATCGCTTCGTCGCTGGCGTTCCTCGCGACATCCCTCAATTAGGTCCGCATCGAAGATGCGGTTTTGTTCGTAGACAGCCCCGTCCAGTAGGAACGCTTATTGCAATTATGAACTCGTAAAGTACAAATTTGACCGACTGGCATCAGGGAAGATTTGAGTAATGGGGTAAAATTATAATGATAACAAGGAAGTGGGTCAGTTCTGCTGTATTGATCTTCCTCTTAAATTTTTTCATACACCCGGCCTTCGGGGTGACAATTAATGTTCCAACTGATCAGCCGACCATCCAGGCCGGGATCGATGCCGCCGTTGATAGCGACAGGGTCCTTGTGGCCCCCGGCTCCTATGTAGAGAACATCGATTTTCTCGGCAAGGCGATATCGGTCACCGGCGCAGGCGCGGACATGACGGTCATCGACGGGGGGCAGTCCGGGTCCGTGGTCACTTTTGCCAATGGGGAAACCCAGGCGACTCTCCTTGAAGGATTCACGATCAGGAACGGGAGCGGAACCCCCGGCACCTTGAATTCGCACGGGGGCGGGATCTACTGCTACGACACCTCGCCTTATATCCTGAAGTGCACGATCACGGAGAACAGCGCCGACTTCGGCGGCGGAGTCGAATGCAATATCTCCACATTACCTGTGTTCGACCAGTGCACGATCTCAGGGAACATCGGCACCATTCAGGGTGGAGGAGTGAGTTCGTTTTCCTCCAATACATCGATCTGGTACAGCACGATCTCCGGAAACAGCTCCGGCACGGATGGCGGCGGGATCTACGCTGACAACTCCTATGTGGATATCCATTCCACCACAGTGGCCGGCAACGTGGCCGGCACGACCGGCGGCGGGATCCTGTTGTACGCCGCATCGGAATACTCGGTGATAGGAAATTGCATGTTCCTGG
The DNA here is from genome assembly GCA_964522545.1 of uncultured Thermodesulfobacteriota bacterium. Classification (GTDB taxonomy): domain Bacteria; phylum Desulfobacterota; class DSWW01; order CAZFWM01; family CAZFWM01; genus CAZFWM01. Next base: position 14,174 of record CAZFWM010000177.1, on the reverse strand, counting down.
GCAACCGGGCCGTCGACGGAGGGGGAATCGTCTGCAATGCCTCCTTGCCGACGATCATGAACTGTACATTCGCAAGGAACAGGGCCACGGGGGAAGGCGGAGGAATCCGCTGCGACTCGGGCAGCACCCTGAGCGTCCGGAACTGCATATTCTGGGGAGACTCCGCGGCGGTCGGGCCGGAGGTATGGATCGGGACGACGGCCGCACCCTCGATCTTCGTGGTGGACTACAGCAACGTCCAGGGCGGGCAGGCGGCGGCCCATGTCGCCTCCGACTGTACGCTGAACTGGAAGGACGGAAACATCGACGCCGACCCTCTCTTCATCGATCCGGGCGACTGGGATGACATGGAGACGCCCGATGATCCCTCGGACGACGTCTGGCGAAACGGCAATCACCACCTCGGCAACGGCTCCCCGTGCATCGACGCCGGAACCGAGGCCATTATGATCACCGATGACATAGACGAGGGCCCGAGGCCTCTGTTGAGCGCCTATGACATGGGAGCCACCGAGTACAGCGGCATTTGCTGGGATGCCGACGGCGACGGATACGCAGACGGGACCTGCGGGGGGGACGACTGCGACGGCTCGGATCCCGAGGTGAACCCGGGTGCGGAGGAGATCTGCTTCAACTCGATCGACGACAACTGCGACGGATTGACCGATTCAGCCGATCCGGAGTGTGTGACCATCGAAGTCCCCGGCGATCAGCCCAACATTCAGGCCGCCATCAATGGAGCCGCCGATAGAAACACCATCCTGGTCTCCCCGGGAACGTACGTGGAGAACATCAATTTCTTCGGCAAGGACGTCACGGTCCGCAGCCTCTCGGGACCCGACCAGACGGTGATCGACGGGGCGAGCGAAGGCTCTGTGGTCTCCTTCATCGGCGGCGGGTCGGCGGCGGTCCTGGACGGATTCGAGATCACGAACGGATTCGGAAGCGGGGCCGGATACGGGGGAGGGATCACCTGCTCCTACGCCTCTCCGACGATCAGGAACTGCAACATCAGGGGCAACTTCGCCGCCTACGGCGGGGGGATCGACCTCTTTCAGTCCATGGCCACGGTCGAGAACTGTATGATCACGGAAAACCAGGCCGTCTACAACGGAGGCGGCATTGGCTGCGAGAGAGCGTCTCCTGAAATCGTGAACTGTACGATCTCGGGAAACAGCGCCGGCCGTGGCGGCGGTATCTACGCCGAGGAGACGTCCTTCCCGTCTCTGACGAATGTCATCCTGTGGGGGGACGATGCCTACAAGGGGCCGGAGATCTGGATCGGTACGATGGGCAATCCCTCGACCGTGAGCGTCGCCTACAGCGACGTCGAGGGCGGCGGGGAGGGGGTTCATGCAGAGCCGTACTGCACCATCGGCTGGGGAGCGGGAAACATCGACGCGGATCCCCTCTTCGTGAGCGAGTGGGATTTCCACCTGGAACCCGGCTCCCCGTGCATCGATGCCGGAACGGATGCCGGAGTCGGCACGGATCTGGAAGGGGACAAAAGGCCCCTCCTGACGGGTCATGATATCGGGGCCGATGAGTTCAACGGCCCGTGTTGGGATCTGGACGGAGACGGCTATAATGACGAGTATTGTGGCGAAAATGACTGTGACGACAATGCCAACGATGTGAACCCGGGAGCGGTCGAGAACTGCGATAATGAAATCGATAATGATTGCGACGGGCTTGTGGGCCTGGAAGATCCGGACTGTGTGCCGGTGACGACGACCACCACGGTACCGCCCACCACGACGACCACCCTCCCGCCCGGCCCTGTCGAATTTACACTGGAGCTGGACGTATCATACGCATCGGGCAATATGGCGCTGAGCTACACCATCGGTACGCCTGAGGCGGTCTCGTGGGCGAACTACCTCGTCCTGCCGGAGCCGTCGGTTCAGTTAATTTCACTCTGGACGATTCAGCTCCCGGCGATCGATCCCCCGATTTCTGTTCCGATGTCGTTCCCCTTCGCGAGCCAGGGATTGGTGGGGTTCTACACGGCCCTCTTCGCCGGAGGAGGCCCGGTGAAGACTGAGCTGATCTGGGTGGATACGGGGTCGGCGGAATAGCGGCCCGCGACCCCCTACCGTATCTTCACGGCCGCTTTTTTCTTGGTTGATTCGTAGGCCGCGTCGCAGATCTTCATGACATTGAGCCCGACCTCGCCGGGCACGACGGAGGGCTTTTTTTCGATGACGGCGTCCAGGAAGGCGGCGATCTCCCTGAAGTAAATGTTCACGATCTCCTCGCCATCGCTCGGATCGCCGGGTCGACGGATCGGCTCGAAGCGTCCCCAACGCTGACCGAGGCTGTAGCGCACCTCGGTGGGGAAGATCCGGGCATAGCCCCGGGTGCCGAAGAACTGGCAGCTCGCCTCCTCGCCGTCGCTGTGAGGATTCCACCAGCCCGATTCGATCACGGCCGTGGCCCGGTTTTCAAAGGTCACCATCACGATGCCGGAGTCGTCCACCTCGCCCTCGGAGTACCGCCTCTCCACCTTGGCGTAGACCTGCCTGGGGGCCGGGTCGCCGAGTACGTAGGAGATCGTGTCGATGGCGTGCACGCCCATGTCGATGAGTGCCCCGCCGAGGGCGTACTTCTTTTTGGCGAACCAGCCGTCGGGTCCCCAGTTCTCGTGGATCCCGTAGCCCTTGACCTTGACCACATCGCCGATGATCCTCTCGGCCACCACGCGGCGGATCATCTCCACGTCCCGGTGGAAGCGCCACATGTGGCCCACCTGGAGCGTGAGGCCGCGGCGCCTGGCCGCCGCTATGATCTCCCTGCACTCGGCGGCGCTTCCGGCCATCGGCTTTTCGATGAGAACCGATTTGCCGGCCTTGATCATCTCCATGGCCACGGGATGGTGGAAGGCATTGGGCAGGCAGATGGAGACGGCGTCGATGTCGGGATCGGCCGCCATGTCCGCGCTGCGGTAGTAGGCCTTCTCCACCGGGGCCTGGTCGGAGAAGCTCACCAGCTCGTCTCCGTAGTCGACGGGGGGCCAGTCCCCGCCGGCGCACAGCCGGTCCACCAGGGCCCTGTCCTTGTCGCAGATAGCGACGAGCTCGCACCGCTCATCCTTGCGAAAGCCGAGGCCGTGGGTGCGGCCCATGCCGCCGGCGCCGACGATGCCGATCCTCACCTTTTTCATGATCCCTTCTCCTTGTTCTTCATACTCTAAAGAAATCGGGTTGATTTTTTGATCACCGTAAACAGACAATGATAGTCGGTTCGCAACGCAAAATCAACCTCTTTTTCGAGCCGGGCATGAGTTGCCCACGCACCGCGATCCGTGATAGAAAATCGGGTGGAGCACGGCATACCGTGTCCATTATAAGAATGACGAAAGGAGGTTCATGATGGCAGTAATCGATTATTCCGGGAGGGTGGCTATCGTCACAGGCGCAGGGGGAGGCCTCGGCAGGACCTATGCCCTCGAGCTGGCGGGCCGCGGAGCCAAGGTGCTGGTGAACGATCTGGGAGGGGCTCGCGACGGGACCGGCTCGGGCGCGGCCATGGCGGACCAGGTGGTCGAAGAGATCAAGGCCGCGGGCGGGGAGGCGGTCGCCAATTACGACGGGGTGCACACTTTCGAGGGTGGCGAGAACATCGTCAAGCAGGCGATCGAGGCCTTCGGAAAGGTGGACATCCTCATCAACAACGCCGGCATCCTGCGGGACAAGAGCTTCGCGAAGATGGACGAGGATCTGTGGGACCTGGTGATCGCCGTCCACCTCAAGGGGATCTACAACGTGACCCGGCCCGCCTTCGTCAACATGAAGGAGAACGGGTACGGGCGGATCGTCATGACCACCTCCGGCACCGGCCTGTTCGGCAACTTCGGCCAGACCAACTACGGCACGGCCAAGCTCGGCCAGATCGGATTCATGAAATCCCTGCGGATCGAGGGTGCCAAGAAAAACGTCAAGGTCAACGCCATCGCCCCCACGGCGGCCTCGCGCATGACCGAGGATATCATGCCGCCCGACATGCTGGACAAGCTCAAGCCCGAGTTCGTCCTGCCGGCGGTGCTCTACCTCTGCTCGGAAGCGTGTGAGGACAGCGGCGTGATTCTGTGCGCCGGCGGGGGGCTCGTGCAGCGGGCCGCCATCGTGGTCAATGACGGCGCTTACCTGGGTACGGAGCCGGCCTCGGTCGAGGCGGTCGCGGAGAACTGGGGCAAGATCACGGCCCTGGAGAACCTCCATGAGGTGAACGACGTGATGTCCCTCTCCATGGAGATTTTGAAGCACAGGACGTGATATGGTCGAGCCTGGAGAAAAAGAGAATATTGAATATCGAACAAGGAATATCGAACCGCAGAAGGGTGGAAGGAGGCAAAGCGGTTCTTCTTTCCTTCGAAATTCTGCGGTTCCTTGTTCTGCGGTTCGATATTCTCTTTTCGTTTTGATGCGCGGTCCGGGTGGAACCGGACCCTCCATTCTGTCGACTGTTTCCTATGAGCCGGTCCTTTCCCAGCCGACCTCGCCCCGGCCGATCATCTCGGTCTTCAGTACTAGCGAGGGGCGGTTGTGGAAGTAGACTTTGAGGCTCCAAAGATGCCCTTTCAGGGCCCGGCCGTCTTCGGAGAGGACCATGCTGTAGCGGGCGAAGACCTTCCCCTCCAGCTCCAGGGCAAGGTTCCCGGAGAATCCCATCCTGGAGATGTGGTGGGATCCGTAGTCGCGTCGGACCAGGGTGAGGCGTCTTCCGAGGATCCTCCCCTCGAAGTACTGCTCGCCGCCCGAAACCTGCCGCCGCCCGCGCACGAGGGGACCGCTCTGAGATAGCTTTGCGGCAGGGCCTCCCCCTTCGTCCGGGGAGATCCAATCCCCGGCGATCGACTTCGGGTACAGAAGCACGAGAGCCCCGGCCAGGGCCAGGATGCTCAGAGCGAGCAAGAAGATCGACACGAGCTTCCTCCTTTTAAGAGAGGGTACGTTATCAAAGAGGGAAGGGGCTGGCAATCGGCAAGGATTCACGGAAAGAGAAGTAAATGAGCAACATTGTTTCATGGCTGATCGTCGCGGCGGTAATTCTGTATCTTCTTAACCCCTTCGACTTTCCGTCGTATTTCGACGACCTCCTGGTAGCGATCCTCGGTGCCTATTATATTTACCGCAGGAAGCGCGCTCAGAAGACTGTAAGGGGAGGGGAGGAGGCACGGGCTAGGTCGGGGTATGGAGGTGGAGAGGCCGGCAGAGAGGATCCGGGAGAATCCGGCGCCCGGCAGATCAAGGATCCCTACGAAGTTCTCGGCGTGCCCAGTGAGGTGACAGACGGCGAGCTGGAACGCGTCTACCGAGACCTGCTCAAGAAGTATCACCCGGACCGTGTGCAGCACCTTGGAGCCGAGTTCCAGGAGATGGCCGAAGAGCGGGCCAAGGCCATTACCGAGGCCCATGCGAAGATCCTGCGGGAGCGTGGAAAATAGGGCGCCGTGCCCCCGCCGTCTCTTGCCCGGGACAGTTCGGACCAGCGAAAAAAAATGGCGGCCTGCGGCCGCCATTTCTATTCAAATTACCGGCTGATTACCGGTATTTTCTCTTGAGAATCAAGACGAGAAGGCCGGGAATCAGGATCGGGATAAGTGCCAGGATCGCACCCTCAAGATTTCCGGTCGGAACTACGAAAGTGCCACAGGGTTCAAAGAAAGATTCCGTAACAATGAGCATGGTTCCAACCATGCAGATCGATATTAAACCGGGGCGAGCAATGCCTCGTACGACTACCTTTTTTCCGTCCTTGTAAAGATCCTCACTTCCGAACACGGGTTCATAATATTGACCGCCAAGGGTCGCCAACTGCCAGCAGCCTCCCTCCAGAGGGATATATCTCATGATTCCGAAGACCGTGATCTCATCCTCGGCAATCTCGAATTCCTGCACATCGAGGACCGTACCGACCATACAGATCGAATCCAGATCCGGACGAACGAGTCCGGAAATGATATAAGAGGTGTCTTCCAGATAAAGGGTCTCATCCCCTCCGTACGGCTCATAGGTCGTCCCATCGTCCGCCTGAAACTGCCAGCAGCCTCCCTCTAGCTCCAGATAGCGCATCACGCCACTTTTTGTGATTTCAAAAGGCTCGGAGGATAATGCCGGGGACGTGGACAGGGAAAAGGCGAAAAGAGCTACTGCGAAAACTACACCTGTGGCTTTCTGTAAGTTCATCATTCCCCCCTTGGACTGGAATAATATGGATTCAACTTGCTTTTGGTGAAACCGGCGACTGGCTACTTTTAAAAAATGTATCATCATGCCGACTGCTTGTCAACAATTATTCCAGGGCGCTCTTACTACAAAGCGCAATCCTTTTCGCCGGCGAAGTCCCCGGCCCCCGGCCGACCGCGGGATCGTTTGTCTTGACATGGTGTTACGAATATGTTATTCGTGACACCATTCTCCCGAGGAAGCAGATCAGCACACGCCGTTTCATGTGGGGATAGTACGTTACGTGAGGTCTCGTTCAGATGAAGAAGACGAATGCGGGATTCACCGCAACGCTGGTCTTCCTGTCGATTTTCTCTCTGAGACCGGCCGCACCGGCTCAGAGTGCACCGGACCGCGAGGAGCTCGATCTCGACGGGGACGGTCGGGTGGAGGTGTGGAATTTCTACGAACAGGGGAGGCTGCGCCGCCAGGAAAAGGATACGGATCGCGACGGCCGCCCCGATGTCTTTCTCTTCCTCGGGCCCGACGGCTCTCTGGAGCGGTCGGAGGTGGACTCCGATTCGGACGGTCGTGTGGACAGGAGGGAATATTTCGAGAGAGGACGGCTGGCCCGCATGGGGGCGGACTACGACCGGGACGGTACATTCGACACGGCGACATTTTATGAGAATGAAGAGATGGTCCGCCAGACCCAGGACCGCACCGGCGACGGAGAGGTCGACCTCTGGATCGAATTCGACGGAGAGGGGAGGCCCCTGAAAATCCTCTCCGACATTAATGGGGACGGGTCCCCTGACCGTCGCACCCTTTTCTCGGATGGAGTGCCGGTCTCCGCCAGGGAGGATGCGGACCACGACGGGAAGGACGACACCTTTTGTGAATATGAGTTCGGTGCGCTTGCAAAGAGAGAAAAGGATCGGAATGGGGACGGCGCTCTCGACCTGTGGGAGACCTTCGAGATCGACGGCGGCCCGGCCTCCAGGAGAGAGGACCGCGACTTCGATGGGCTCGTCGACGCATGGGAGACCTATGTCTCGGGCCTGCTCGATCGGTACGAGCTGGATGATGACCGCGACGGCCGCGTCGACACGTGGAGCCACTACCGTCTCGGAAAGATTGCCAGGCAGGTCCAGGACGCGGATGGAGACGGAGAGGAAGATGTGTGGGTGTGGTTCGGTCCCGATGAGAAAATTTCACGGTCGGAGCGCGACAGGGACAGAGATGGAAAGGTCGACATGAAGACCGCCTACGAGGGAGGCGAGCCCCGCCGCTGCGAGGTCGACTCCGACTTCGACGGGCAGCTCGACCTTTGGCAGACGTACGAAAAGGGCGAGCTCGCAAGGCAGGAGGCGGACACGAACCGCGACGGCAAGGCGGACGCGGTCATCCTGTTCAGCCGGGGAAATCCGGCCAGGGGCGAGGAGGACAGGGACTACGACGGAAAAGCCGACCTGTGGAGGTTTTATGGTAAGGAAGGAGGGCTGGCGAGGGTCGAGCAGGACGCGACCGGAGATGGAAGGCCCAATCTCTGGATTCACTACAAGGCGGGCGAGGTGGCCCGCAAAGTGAGGGACGAGGACCTCGACGGCAGGGCCGACCGGGAGGATGTCTACGGGGAGGAGGGGAGGGTAAGCCTTTCCCGCGTGGATGCCGACGGGGACGGGCTCTATGAGATCCTCTGGCGGTATGAAGGCACGGAAGGCGCCTGCCTGGGAGAAGTGGATCGGGACAAGGACGGGCACCCCGACCTGTGGGTGCATTACAGGGCAGGGGTCCTGCAAAAGGTGGAGGAGGACGAGAACCGGGACGGCGTGCCGGACGTCTGGGAGTACTATGACGAAGCCGAGGCCCTGGTGCGCCGGGCTAGAGACTACAATAACGACGGCAGGCCGGACCGGGTCGAGGAGTTTTCGGCCGAGACACCGGAAGAGTCGGACCTGCCGACTCAAAGGCCGCTGATCTCGAAACCCGATGACTGAACCCCGTACACTGTCATTTCGACCGAAGGGAGAAATCTAATCTCTTCGGAATGGTCCGTCGGAAAGATTTCTCCCTACGGTCGAAATGACAGAGCAACTCGATTACATAGGAAATCCAATTTTTTCCGTGGCCTCGTTCCGAGGCTCTGCCTCGGAACGGAATTCCCAGGGGCTCAGCCCCTTTCGGCTTGCGAGTTCGCAGTAATCCGATATAGGAGGCAGAACCTCCCGTAAGTTCGTTCCCAGGCGGAGCCTGGGAACGAGGGAAAAAATCCAATTGACCCTGAAGGGGTCAGGTCATGTAGCCTGGGGTGCAAACCCCAGGAGCAATTGAGCTCATTAGCCCGCCCGAAGGGCGATAATTCAAACCGACAGAGAAAAAGGTTAATCATGATCGATCTGATCGCAAGAGGAGGCTTTCTCGCGATACCCATCATGGCCTGCTCTGTGCTGGCCCTGATGATCATCCTGGAGCGGGCGCATTTTTTCTTACGCTCGGGCCGCCGGGCGCCGGGGCTCATCGAGGCCATCCGCCGAGCCGGGCGCGACGGAGAGACCGATCTGCAGGGTCTTCCTCCGGTTTCGGATTTGCGCGGTACCCTTCAGGGAATCTACCGGGCCTGGTCGGAGCACATGGATGACGAGCTCTACGCCCGCGACCCGGAGGCCATGGAGAGTGCCCTGGAGATGGCGGGAGAGCTCGAGGTGGAGAGGTGCGAGAAGTACCTGCCGTCCCTCTCCACGATTGCGACGATCTCTCCCCTTCTCGGGCTGCTGGGGACCGTCACGGGGATGATCCGCGCCTTCATGGTCATCCAGGACCTGGGGGGCAAGGTCAATGCGAGCGTGCTGGCCGGGGGCATATGGGAGGCCCTGCTGACCACGGCCATGGGGCTTTCCGTGGCGCTGCCGGCCTGGATCGCCTACAGCTTCTTTTCCAGGAAGGTGGATCAGAACATCGTCCGCATGCGTGAGCTGGCCGGGGCGCTCGTCGACGTCCAGCGGCGCCGGATCGGAAAGGCGCGGCCGTGATCCGGATTCATAGAAAAAAGATCCGTGAGGCCCCCTTTCAGATGGCCCCGCTCATCGATGTGGTCTTCCTCCTGCTGATCTATTTTATGCTGGCCGCTAACTTCATTTCCGAAGAGGGGATCGACGTGAAGCTCCCGCAGGCGCGGGCCGCCCGGCTCGATTCGAGCGAGCCGGTCGTCGTGTACGTCGCCCGGGACGGCCGGGTCCTGTTCCGCGAGAGGGAGGTGGGAAAGGAGGGCCTCTTCGATTTACTTAGGGCCGAGCTCCGCCCGAAGAGCGAGCCTTCCGTCATCATCCGGGCCGACCGGAACGTGATCCTGAACCGCGTGGTCACGGTCATGGATGTGGCCAAGGCGGCCGGGGCCGGAACGATCCAGCTCGCCACAGAGCCGATGCCGTAAGCGATGAGACTGATCCACTTTTTCGCTGCCTCGCTCCTGGTCAACGCCGCGGCCGCCGAGATGGCGGGGAAACAGCTCAGGACCTTGAGGGAGAGGATGCCGATCTGCGTGGACCTGATCGGGGAAGAGGGGCGGCGATTCCGCGATCTGCCCAGGCCGCCGCTCATCGAGGAGGAGATCGAGGAGCGCGAGATTCCCCGGTACAGGGCGGAATCCGTGGTGCGAAGTATCCGGCCGGATAGGCCCAAAGGCCCGGATCTCCCCGAGGTCCACTCTGTCGATGGGGACCTCGTCCGTGTCTGGGATGAAGGGAGCTCGCGGAGCGGTCATAGGGCCGTCACCGGGATCGTGGGCACGGGCTCCGGGATAGATGCGGAGGCGGCGCTGATCGTCTACCGGCAGCGCCTCAGGCAGCGGATCAAGGCAGGGCGCATCTACCCGGCCAGGGCCAAGCACCAGGGGATCACCGGGTCGGTAACGTTGCGCTTCGAGCTCGACCGGGAGGGGAGGCTGCTGAGCTGCCGGGTGCAGCGGAGCTCGGGGTATGCGGTCCTGGACGAGGCGGCGGAGGAGACGATACGGGCCTCGGCTCCGTTTCCGCCGCTGCCGCCCGCACTGAAAGAACAGAGCCTGTGGATCGAGGTCCCGATTCAATACGAGATGTACTGAGCCTGAATTGTGCAGCAGGAAACTGCTGCACAATTCAGGCTGATTTCAAACCAAAGCAGGGTGATGTAATGACCAATCACAGTTATTCAGTAAAAAAAATTCTGTCAATCATCGCCTCCATCCTGGCGGCGTGTCTGGCAGCGGGCGGCCCGGCTGCGGCCGGCGAGGAGGAAGAAGAGAAAGAGAAGAAGCCGCCCGAGGTCCTCACCATCGAGCCGATCCAGGTGCGTGAAAAGAGGCCCATCACGGCCGCCTCGGACGAGGTGGTGCGGGACATGGACTTTCTGAACTACCCCCGCCAGACCCCGTCCGACCTGCTAAGGATCGTCCCCGGCATATTCATCAACCAGCACACCGGGGGCGGCAAGGCCCACCAGATATTTCTGCGGGGGTTCGACGCCGAGCACGGCCAGGACCTGGCCGGCTACCTCGACGGGATCCCCCTGAACGAGACCTCCCAGGTCCACGGGCAGGGCTACCTCGACCTCCACTTCCTCATCCCGGAGAGCCTGAACCGGATCCGGCTGATCAAGGGACCCTATCTCCCGGAGTACGGCAACTTCGCCGTGGCCGGCGCAGCCGACTTCCTTCCTCGAACGTTTGTCCCGGCCGACGGCGTGACCCTGACCTACGGGAGCTTCGACACCTTTCGGGGCCTCGGGCAGATCGCCGGGAATCTCGACGGAAAGCTCCTTTATTTCGCCGCCCAAGGAGACCGGAGCGATGGGTTCACGAACCCGGGCGATCTCTGGGGGGCCAGGGGCCTGTTCAGCCTGCTCCTGCCGGTGGGGGGAGAGGGAGAGCTCCGGGTCCTGACCGGGCACTACCATTCCGAGTTCGACGCAGCCGATGTGATCCCCACGGCCTATGACTACCGGCAGGGGCCCGAAGTGGGTCGCTTCGACGCGGTGGACCCGACCGACGGGGGAGAATCGGCTCGCCACCTCCTCGGCCTCTCCTACACATGGGAGGGGGAGGGAAGGAAGTTCAATGTCTTGGGGTACTACAACTACCGAAAGACCGTCCTGTACACGAATTACACCTACTACTTGTTGAACCCGGGCCCTGACCAAGGGGATCAGTATGAGCTTTGGGAAGATAGGCACTATGGTGGACTGAGGGCCTACTACGAGTTTCCCATCAGCCTTGGCGCGTTCAGTCTTCAGACAAAAGTCGGCTTGGACTCCCGGCTGGACGGGGTCCGCCAGAAACAATCCAACTCCCATGAAAGAGATGTTTTCAACCGGCTCACCGACTATGACTTCCTTGAGGCCAACCTGGGGGGGTACCTCAAGGAGACCTTCGTCATCAACCGGTATGTCCAGGTCATGGCGGGCCTGCGGTTCGACTCGGTTCTCTACGACGTGGAGGGGACCCAGGACCTCGACTACAGGAACATCCGCACGAACCGGGCGGAGACCCTGGAGGACGTGCCGGTCTCGGTGGAGACCTACCAGTGGGCACTGAGCCCCAAGACCTCCGTGGTGATCACCCCCTTCGAGAGGCCCCGGGGGCTGCTCAACAGCCTCGACCTCTTTTTGAACTACGGGGAAGGGTTCTACACCACCCGGGCCCCCCTGATGGCCAACATGAAGGCCCCCGACATCTCCGGGTACCCTGAGGCGGGCTGTGTGGCGTGGAGCTCACCGTACCGGGGGATCGATCACGATATCCCCAAGGCCCGGGCCGCCGAGGCCGCATTCCGGCTCTATCTCTGGGAGCGGAGGGCCTCCCTGTCGGCCTCGGTCTGGTGGGCCGACAAGGAGCAGGAGCTCGTGTTCGAGCCGGAGTCCGGGATCTCCACACCGAGGGGCGAGAGCCGCAGGATCGGCCAGGAGGTGGAGCTTCGCCTCCAGCCCCTGGACTGGCTCTACCTCGGCACCGACTTCTTCCACACGAGCGCGGAGTTCCGGGAGGAGCAGGACGGGATGAGCAGCGACAAGATCCCGGGCACGCCGGAGATCATCGTCCAGAACGTGGTGTCGGTGCGCCACCGCAGCGGCTTCCACGGCTCGGTGCGAGGGCGATACGTGGGGGAGCGGCCCTTGCCCCAGGAGAGCCCCCGGCCGACTCTCCACTCTGAGGACTACTACGTGGTCGACCTGCTCGCCGGGTACGAGCGCTCTTGGTGGCACGTGGAGATCGTCGTGGACAACCTCTTCGACACCGACTGGGACGACACCTCCTTCGCCTACCCCTCCAGGCCCGAGCCCGGGAGCGCGAGCCCGGTCTACTATGGGAAACACATAACCCCCGGAAGCCCTTTTGCCGTCAGGGCCTCCGTGGGGGTCCGGTTCTAAGAGGACGGCCGGGAATGTCAAGATCAACCATGCAAAGAAGAGAGAAGGAAAGGAGAAAACAAATGAGAGCAAAACGCAATCCCACCAGAGAAATCCTCGTCATCCTGTTCGCATCCCTTGCGATCACCTTCATGTCGGCCTCCTGCAGCGACAACGATGACGATGGGTCTGATGCCTCGTCCCTGGAGACCGGCACCCTCGAGTTCTACGCCAACGGAGAGGAGTTCATCCGCGACGGCTTCCTCTCGAAGGACGGGTGGCAGATCGAATTCGACCACTTCTTCGTGAACATCATCGGGCCCACGGCCATCCAGGGCGAAGAAATGGAGACCGGCGAATCGGGGGAAGAGAAAGATACGGCTCTCGTCGACGGGGAGGAATCGGAGGGGCTGATCAGCCACGCGGGCCATCCCCACACCGGCATCGCTGCCGGCGACGTGCACGCGGCCCTCTTGGGGGACTATCTTGTCGATCTGCATCGAACCCCCCTCCTCCTCCAGGGGGAGCCCCGAACGATGCTCGGGTCGGTCGAGGGGGTCGATTTCCTCGGCAACAGCGTGCAGACGGGCAACTACAACACGGTGAACTTCAACCTCCAGCCCGTGATGCGTACCCTGGAGATGCCGGCCTGCATCAAACCGGCAACCCCGCTGGACGCCTGGGCCATGGCCGGACAGTCAATCCGCATGGTCGGCACCGCAGTCAAGGATGGAGAGACCGTCGGCTTCGACATCAAGCTTCTCCCCGTCCTCGACATGTTCCACCCCGAGGACTCGGGGATCGCCTTCTCCTCGTGCGTCTGGGAGAGCGAGGATGAGCCGGAGCCCGGTCTCGTGACCTCCGGCGGCACGGGATGGGTGGAGCTCACCTTCCACTCGGACCATATCTTCGGCGACGGCGCCGATCCGGATCCCGATCTCAACGACTTAGCCCCAGGCTTCGAGCCTTTTGCCCTCCTCGCAGAGTCGGATGTCTCCTGCCCATACGACCGGTGCATCGAGGCAAGCCAGGAAGAGCTGCGGGCCATGTGGGCCGATGCCGCATCCGAGGTCCAGGATCTCCAATACGCCTACGGAATGCTGATCTATGTCCTGGGCACCATCGGCCACTCCGGAGAGGGCCACTGTTTGCACTGAGGGCTTATATGCGGTCTTACCCAAAGAAGACCCACGTGCTCTAAGGAAAAATGTTTAGTGGAGCAATCTAGATGCATAGGAAATTATAAGATTGGCAATTGAGCACCTTGAGGATGTTGCGAGCGGAGCGAAGCAATCCACCGAGAACGGACTGCCGGGGAACGCAGCGGATTGCTTCATCGCTTGCGCTCCTCGCAATGACGAAGCGGGTTCTCATACAAATAGCCCGCCGCGGCGGGTCGGGAGCTCGCAACGACCCTCAATTAGGTCCGCGTCGAAGACGCGGCTTTGTTCTTCCTGTCCGAAAATGTCATTCCGAGGCGATAGCCGAGGAATCTGAAGTTGCCAACTGATTGCAATTACAAGATTCCTCACTTCCCCTTCGCGGAGTTTATCCTGAGCGAAGCGAAGGACCTAGGCAGAAGTTCCTGAGCTAATTCCCCCAAAAACATAATAAAAAAGCAAGGTT